>CAYRSM010000001.1:0-21095 GCA_964427125.1 uncultured archaeon
GAACTACAGTGACATGGACCAACAACGATTACTACGCGCACACAGTGACGTCCGACTCCGGAAGCGAGCTCAGTTCGCCCGGCCTGTCGCAGGGACAAACTTACAGCCATACGTTCAACGCGGCCGGGACGTACAATTACCACTGCAGCATACACACGTACATGAAGGGAACTGTTACTGTGACAGCCTAGGAAAATTGTTTTTTAATTTATTTTTTTATGCATCCAGCAGACGAAGTGATGGGTTCAACATATCCTCGGCACGGGGTCGTCCAACAGCGAGTCCGCAATCCTCAGCCCGCCCGTCACGGTCTCCACATAGACCTTTCCGTCTCCCTTCCTGACCTTTCCGATTATCGCCGCGTCCCTGCCGTTCTCGTGCGACTTCAGGTGCTTCACCACATCGTTGGCTATCTTCGGGCCCACTACAATCACAACCTTCCCCTCGTTCGCCAGGTAGTGCGGGTCCAGGCCTAGCAGCTCGCACAGTGACTTCACCTCCGGGTTCAGCGGCACGTCCTTTTCGTTCACTACTATTTCCATTTTGTTACCCTCTATGGCTTCGTTCAGTATTGTAAAGAGCCCGCCCCGAGTGACGTCCCTCACCCAGCGTATGCCGTCGCCGAACTTCTCGTAGAGCGGGGCAAGCATCCCGTTCAGCGGGGCGCAGTCACTCTTTATGTCGGTCTCGAACTTCAGCTCGTTCTTCTTCCTCGACAGCAATATTGTCGTGCCGTGGTCGCCTATGTTCCCGTTGACGATTATCACATCGCCATCCTTTATCCTGTTCCTGTCCAGTTCTAACTTGCCGAGCATGCCCACCCCGGCAGTGTTGATGAAGATGCCGTCGCCCTTGCCGTGCTCCACGACCTTGGTGTCCGCTGTAACAATCTGCACCCCTGCTTTATCCGCCGTTTCGCTCATCGATTTTGCGATCCTTTCAAGTGAATCAATCGGCAGACCCTCCTCGATTATGAAGCCCGCCGAGATGTACATCGGCTTTGCGCCCACAGCCGCAAGGTCGTTCACTGTCCCGGTTACAGCCAGCTTGCCTATGTCCCCGCCCGGGAAGAAAATAGGTGATACCACATAAGAGTCAGTCGTGAAAGCTATCCTTGAACTGTCGGACTTTAGCACAGCGCTGTCGGTCATCCCCAAAAGCGGCTTGCTCCTGAAGTATTTCAGGAATACTTTTTCTATGAGCTTCTTCGTCAGTATGCCTCCCGAGCCGTGACCCAGCTTTACGACATCCTCTGACATTCAGCTCCCCCCGCTCATCCTGACCACCTGCATAATCTCCTCGGCAGTCTCAAGATCTATCTTTTCCAGAGCATAACCTACATGAACCGTTACCCAATCTCCGACATTTGCCTCTTCTGTGAGCATGACCGTTATCACCTCGCGCTTCACACCCTGCGACTCAGCAATCACCCTCTTTCCCGGCTCGACTATTTCAACAATCTTCATCGGGACTCCCAAGCACATTTTCACTTCGCCTCCATCTTCCCCTTCAGTGTCTGCGTGTTGCCGTACCTGTTCCAGATGTAGCACGTGCCCTCTCCAGAGACCATGCAGGGTCCGCACGGCGAGTCCGGCCTGCACACCTTCTTGTTGAACAGCGCGCAGTCCGACGGGTACGCCTTTCCTGTGACCACAAGATGGCACTTGCACCCGACGGGCGTGTCCTTGTCCGGCTCCACCTCAAAAGCGACGTTGAACTTTTTCCTCGCATCATGCTTCTCAAATTTTTTCTTCAGGAAGTAGCCCGAGCCCGGCACGCTTCCCATAGACCTCCAGTACGCCTCCCTGACCTCGAAAGCGTCCGAGAGCATCTTCTGCGCAGTTCTGTTCCCCTCCAGCGAGACGAGCCTCTTGTACTCTATGTGCAGCTCGGATTTCCCTGACTTTATCTGCTCGAGCAGGTCCATGATTGAAAGGAGCACGTCCACCGGCTCGAAACCAGAGACGGTTGTCGGTATCTCGAACTTCTCGGGAAGGTTGCCCCAGTCCTGGCCGCCCACGACAGTCGAGACATGCCCCGGAGCTATCACGCCGTCCAGCACAATCTCGCCGGACTTCAGCAGGGCTTCGACAGCTGGGGAAGTCTTCTTCAGCGATGTCAGTATGGAAAGGTTCTCAGGGATTTCGTCAAAAACAAGCGAGCTTATCGGTGCGGAAGTTGTCTCGAACCCCACTCCGAAAAACACGACCTCCTTACCCGGATTTTCAAGGGCTATCCTCTTCGCATCCGCCGGAGAATAAACTATCCTGACATCGGCCCCCTCCCTCCTCACGTCATCCAGCGAGCCGTATGGGGTCCTGTCCCTCACCATGTCGCCGAAGGTGCAGAGTATCGCGCCCTTCCTTGCTATCTCCATCGCCTCGCGGATGTCAGAAACGGAGCAGACGCACACAGGGCAGCCAGGCCCGGCAACAAGCTCCAGATTGTCGTGCAGCAGAGTCCTGAGGCCGTAGTATGTCACGGTGTGCTCGTGCGAGCCGCAGACGTGCATGATTTTTATTTTTTTGTCGGGGAAATTCTCGTCTACAAAACTGTTTATCTTAGCCACCAGCTTCCTCGCCACGTCAGCGTCTCTGAACCTTGCGAGCGTCTCCGATTCCCTTCTCGTTGCAGTCGTAGATTACCACCTTCTTCGCGGTTGCAAAAATGAACCTGTGACTCCTGTCCCTGTTTGCCACTCGTCCGAACTCCTCGAACCTCTCCATCGTGATGTTGTGGAAGCCGTGCCTTATGAGCAGGTCCTTCAGCTCGGCCTCGGTGAAGTAGTGCGTTGTCAATCCCGGCTCCTTCAAGAAGGTCCCCTCCTCCACCTTCTCGCCCTTTCCAAAGTCCTCGTCGTCCGTGGACATAACTGTTATCACCGCCACGCCTCCGTTCTTCAGCCAGTGGAATAGCCTCTTCGCGGCCTCCTCTGTCTCGGGATTCCTGAACTGGTGGAGAACCTTGCTGCAGAAAATCCCGTCATAGCTGCCGTCAGGTATGTTCGCCTCGAGCGCGCCCACCGCCTCGAAGGTTGCCCTCCTGTCCGCGAGTTTCTTCGCCTTCTCTATCGCCGTCCTTGAGACGTCCATGCCGTGCGCCACGAGCCCGTGCCTTGCAAAGTACATGGTGTCGACTCCGAGTCCGCATCCCACGTCCAGCACCTTCTTCACGTAGTTTTTCAGGAAGATGTCCGCGGCCTTTCTCGCAGGCAGAGTCTCCGTCAGACCTGTGACCTCCTTTTCGTACTCCTTGTCCCAAAATTCTTTTCTCACATCCTCGTTCGTCATCTCTTTTCACCTGCTTTGTTCAATCGCCACCGCGACCTGCCCGACGGATATTCCCCCGTCATTTGTAGGTATGTCCGAATGCTCATAAATCCTGAATTTCTTCCCCTCGAACTCTTTTCTGACAAGCGAATTGAGCAGCGCGTTCTGGAACACCCCGCCGGACAGAAC
The DNA here is from genome assembly GCA_964427125.1 of uncultured archaeon. GTDB lineage: Archaea > Aenigmatarchaeota > Aenigmatarchaeia > CG10238-14 > SCSR01 > DATDXT01. Next base: position 3,459 of record CAYRSM010000001.1, read on the forward strand.
AACCTTCCTGATGCCGGACAGATCCGCCACGTCGAAGATTATCCTCGCAAGTGTCTGGTGGAACTTGTACGAAATTACACTTCTGTCGGTGCCGAGAATATAATCGTGCACAATGTCGCTAACCATCGGCCTCCAGTCCACCACGGCAGGTTTCTTTGAGCCGATCTTGTATCTGTAGACGCCTTTTGTTTTTACACCCATCCCCTCGAACTCGAGCTGCATCGCGGCCTGTCCCTCGAAGGAGCAGGACTGCCTCACTCCAAGTATGGACGAGACAGCATCGAACAGCCTTCCCATCCCGTAGACCATTGGGGAGTTGAGCTTTGTCTTCATGCAGTCTGTTAGGAGGCGAATCTCCTTGTCATTGAACGCTTTCAGGGCTGGTATGGAGTTGAACTTCTCGGAAAAAATATCGTCCCCGAAAGTCGTGTACAGTGCGCCAAGCGCGGAGTGGGACACCTTCCTTATTGCAGCCTCGCCGCCCGGCAGCTGGAACGGAATGAAGTGGGCGAACCTCTCAAAGCCCTTGTAATCTGCGATGAGGAACTCGCTACCCCAAGCCTGGCCGTCAGTTCCGTAGCCTGTGCCGTCCCACGCCACTCCCATGACTGTGTCGTCAATCCTGTTCTCGCACATGCAGCTCGCAACATGCGCGTGGTGGTGCTGGACGCGGACGACATCTACGCCCTTTCTGCTCGCAAGCTCCTCCCCGAACTTTGTGGATTCGTAATTTGGGTGCATATCAACAGCCACAGCGTGCGGGGAAAAGTCGTAAAGCCTGCCGAGCGAGTCGATCACCTCCCTGAAGCTCCCTATTGCCTCGCGAGTCTCCAGGTCCCCGATGTGCTGCGAGACGAAGATGTTGTTCCCCTTCGAAAAACTAATGGTGTTCTTCAGGTGTCCGCCGAGGGCAAGGATGTTTTTCTTGGACTGCTTGTCTATGACTATCGGAAGTGGCGCATACCCTCTCGCCCTCCGCAGTATGCTCAGTCTGTTTTCCATGACTCTCACCACTGAATCGTCCACCCTTCTCAGTATGGGCCTGTCGTGCAGAAGGAAGAAGTCGGCTATTCCCCCTAGCCTTTTCAGTGCCTCTTCGTTGTCTATGGCAATCGGGTCGTCTGTCTTGTTGCCGCTCGTCGCCACTATGGGAAAGCCCAAAATTTTCATCAGGATGTGGTGAAGCGGGGTGTAAGGCAGCATCACGCCGAGGTACGGGTTGTTTGGAGCGACATTCTTGGCCAGCGAAAAATTTTCCTTCCTTTTCAAAAGCACGATGGGATGTCTCGGTGACAGCATCGTCTCCTCCTCCAGTTGGTTCACCTCGCAATCCTCTTTCACACTCTTTATGTCCGGGTACATCACCGCAAGCGGCTTCTCCTCGCGGTACTTCTTCTGTCTGAGTCTCTTCACGGCATCAGTGTTTCTTGCATCGCACACAAGGAGGAACCCGCCCAGCCCTTTGAGCGCCACTATGCGGCCTTCCCTTATTCTTTCCGCCGATTCTTCCACGGACTTGCTTTCTCTGGAAAAAACCTTTCCCTTAGCATCGGTCAGAAATACTTTCGGTCCGCACTTCGGGCATGCGATAGGCTGCGCGTGGAACCTCCTGTCGCTGGGTTGCTTGTACTCTTTCCCGCATGAGCTGCACATCCCGAAATTTTTCATAGCGGTGGTTTTTCTGTCGTAGGGCAGACCCTCTATTATGGTGTACCTCGGACCGCAGTTCGTGCAGTTGGTGAAAGGGTAGTTGAACCTCCTCTCGGTGGGGGAGTTTATCTCGTCGAGGCAGTCGTCGCAAGTAGCGATGTCGGGCAGAACTAGGGCCGTCTTGTCCTCTACGGAAGAGCTCTCGCGTATCTCGAACTTCTTGTAGCCGACCGGCTTGAGGATTTTTTGATCCATCGAGTGTATCGCGGCTAGCGATGGCTTCCTTGCATTCAGAAGTTCTGCAAACCTCTCCACCCTTTCCCCCGGTCCCTCGACTTCTATGTTCACGCCTGAGGTGTCGTTCGTGACCCAGCCGTTCAGCCCCAACTCTGTTGCAAGTCTGTATACAAAAGGCCTGAAGCCTACTCCCTGAACGGCGCCCCTAATGCGTATGGCCGTGCGCGTGGTCGTGATGGTGTTCACCCTCTTCCATCTCGGCGTCCTTAAGTTCGACTACAAATTTCTTGCCGTCCTTCTCCAGCTCAAGCCTGGTGAGGTATATCTTCTGCGCCGAGGCCGGGAACTCTATGTCGATGGAGCCGCATCCCTCGCATATCAGCATGTCCGTGTACTCTTCCAGCCTTATCTCCTTCTGGCAGTTCCTGCACCTGCATGAAACCGGTTTCACGGAGGCGTCTATGCCCATCTTCTCCGTGGGCTTGCCCTTCGATGCTATGGGGAAGACGCTCTCCAGCGCCTCGGGATTCATACCGCACAGCGGGCCGAACTGCACCCACGCCTTTATGGGTAAGTCTGCTCCGTGTCTCTTCACAGACTCTCCGATTGCGTTTATGATTGTCTCCGCTATTCCGTACTCGTGCACAGCCTGCCACCCCTGCTTATCATCTTGGAAATCTTTGTCGTCAGTCTGGGGACAGCCCTCTCCACCTCTGGCGTAAGCCCCTCCCTGAACGTGAACGGGTCCTTCACCTCCACAGCGGCCACGGTCAGGTTCTTCGGCACCTGTATCTTCATCTTCTCCGCGAACGCCAGGACCTCGTCCAGCCCCATGTGATGGGGGTTGCATGTGCAAGGATTTATAAAAGAGCTCCTGTCGAAGACCTGCAATGTTCCTGGTGCGAACTTCTCGGTCACTATCGAATCGACAAGCAGTGCGTCCTCGTAACCTTCCAGAAAGTCTATCAGAGAGAGCCCCATCTCGTTTGTCTCTACAAAGTCTATCCCGCCGCTCCCGAACTTCTCCTTGAGAGAGCGGACTATCTTCAGACCCACTGCATCGTCCGAGAGTATGTCGTTCCCCAGGCCGAGCACCAGCATCCTGTTCTTCCTCGAAAGTTTGTCATCTTTTTGTCCATCTATTTTCATTCTAATCACCTCTTGCAACAAAAGTTAATAACAATAACTCTATTTTTGTTTTAGTATCCCCTATTTTTATGTTCCATCTGTGTTCCATGAAGTCCAGCATTTTAAGGCTCCTTTCTAAAATATCCTTTGGTGTCCATTCGTTGAGCGACGCAACCTCTATCTCACTATAGGAACCGTTAAAATACCCAATCAAATTGCCTTTTTTGTCTTTGTGTTTCTTCTTAAATTCAAAACATTCATTCTGCCATTCTGAGTTCTTTGACTGGGAAAGAAGCAGTAAGTTTCCTAAAGAATGTAATAAAATAGAGTTATTTTCAGAAAGCATACTAAATTTATCAGTCCAACAACTTTTTTTATCCGCTACGTGGGGGTATATATGTTCTATGCTCTCCTGATTTATATCATCCCATTTTACTTTTTCGTCGCCTCGTGCAGCTTCTTTCAAAGAAAGTTCGTACTCGTATAAGAAATATTTTACTCCATTCCATGAATAGAACCCCTCACCTTTTTTATACAAATCGCTTATATGTTTTTTAAAATCGTCAACATCGAACCAACCATAATATTTTTTATCACCATCAATTTCCACTTCGATAGATTTGATTACATCATCAATCGACAAATCATTTTTGTAGAAATCGTTTGCTAATTTATAGAAATAACTATTTCGTGTGTTGGCTGGTCTTTTTGACAGTTTAAAAATTAAAAATGCAAATCTTTCTGATATTTCTAATAATTTTAACAATTTCCCTTCCGTGACACCCTTGCCCATCGCACACATAATTATTGGGGCAAAAGCGCCAAATCCCACATGATTTAGTTTTTCGAGATACATTTTTATATCTTCGTTGAAGTTTGAGTATTTCGGATTTGAAATATAGAACCAATTTATTACACTCTTGGATATACTTTCTACATATTCTTTTATTTTTGTGAAATCTATTTTTTCAACAGAATCATTCACTAAGTTTTTGACAATGAAATGATTTTTTAGCAAAAATTCGGAAAAAGCTTCCGCCTCTTTTCTATCGTATTTGAAATACATTATCCAATGGTTTTTTAAAAAATCATCATCGTCCAATGGATTGTCTTTATTTTTTCCCAAATATTCGTAAACTGTTTTCCATGCATCATTAATATCTTTCCTTAATCTATCTTTGTCAGTGTCTTTTTCCTGCAAAAGTGTTGTTAGATAAATCAGCCTATTTTTGAGCAGTTCAAGTTTGGACAAATTTTTACCCCTGTTGTTCATAACTTCGAAAGTAACAAATACGTCCAAATCGCTATCTATTTCATAAAAATTAAACTTGAGGGAGTTCACAATCTTTTTAAAAAGAACTTCAAGCCCATTTTTATCTAGTTTTTCTATTTTTCCCTCAAAAAATATTTTTGCATATTGAAGATTCATTGTATAAAGTGTTTGCTCAGGGACATGAGCAGAAGATAGTGATATTTGACCCAAAATTTTTGTTTTGAAAAATTCGTCACTTGGATTGTCCTTTTCGTAGCCAAAAACATAAGATTTATAGTTACCATACTGCTGATATAGAAATCTAGAAATCCAACTATTTTTCGGTTCGAAATTTATGCCAGAGGAATCACCAAACTTGTCTATAACGGACTTGAGTAATATTATGATTGTTGTCAGTCTTTGTTGTCCGTCAATGATATAATATGCTTTGAGACCTTTGTTGAACATCCATAAATCATCTTTCCATTTTTCTGATTGCTCTACCCTTGTTTTATCTATGGGTTCTACCGTTAACAATCCGGTATAATGAAATTTGCTAGGACTCAGATTAGTCAAATCTTCCCAGAATGCTTCCAATTCGTCCCTTGTCCACGCATACCCCCTTTGGTAATCTGGTATCCTAAAGAATGTGTTATTAAAAATTTCAACCAACGACTGTAATTTACTTGCCATTATAATCCCCAATAACAACTATTATCCTCTTTCGAATTTATTCTATGTTTTTCAGTACCCTGATTATCTCTTTTTTGGAATCGTATATTGTCGCCTTGAGTGGCACGCGTCCCGGCAGTGCGTGCGTCCCGCATCCGTGGCACGGGTCGTAAGCCCTGAACGCCATCTCTATCTTGTTCAGCAGGCCGTCGGAAATGTCGCCCTTGTGTATCAAGCCCTTTGCAGCCTTCTCGACGGACATCGCTATCCTTGCCGCGTTGTTCTGCGTGGCGACAATCAGGTTGGCTCTCTTGATCAGACCCTTTTCGTCCGTCTCATAATGATGTACCAAGGTACCCCTGGGTGCCTCCACAACACCTATACCCGTCTCGGGCGTCTTCGTCGGTATGTTCCTCAGGTTGGCCGATGTGATGTCCCTGTCGTTCACGAGCTGGTTCATGCGCTCCGCCGCGTAGATGAGCTCTATTATCCTCGCCCAGTGGTTCGCAAGAGTCGCGTGCACCGGCTTCCCTCCCAGCGTCGCATAGAACTCCTTGTACGCCTCGTTCGCTATCGGCGTGGCCATCCCGTCCGCTGCGTTCAGCCTGGCGAGTGGGCCGACAGAGTAGATGCCGCTCTCTGGGCCGTCGACAAATCCCTTCCACCCTATGTCCTTCAGGTACGGGAACTTTATGTACGTCCACGGCTCCACATGCTCGGCGACGTGCTTCGCATAGTCGTGCACATCGAACTTCAGGAACTCCTTGCCGTTCGGATCCACCACTCTTATCTTGCCGTCGTAAAAGTTCACATGGTTGTCCTCGTCGACAAGGCCCATGTAGTAGGTCTTGTGCGCGAAGGTGCCCGACTTTATCAGCTCCACATACTGCTTGTTCTTAAGCACGACATCCTTGAACACCTGCAGCGTGAACTTGCCGAACTCAAGAGCCTCCTTCGCCGCCTTCTGGAACTTCGAGAGGTCCTCGGGCTTTATGCCCTTCGCCACTCCGCCGGGCAGTCCCATCACGGGGTGTATCACCTTTCCGCCCAGGTATGTCATCAGCTCACGCAGGTCGCGCCTCATGACTATGACTTTCTTTCCCACATCAAGCCCGACCTTTTGTATCACGCCCAGCACGTTCCTCTCTGCTTTGGGTGCGTCCGGCCCGACTACAAAGTCAGGTCCGCCTAGGATGTAAAAATGCAGGGCGTGGTCCTCGACCATGAAGATGCTGTACATCAACTCGCGTATCTTCTTCGCAGGGACTGTCGCATCCACTTTCCACAGGTCGTCCACAGTCTTTGTCGAAGCCATGTGGTGCGCGGTCGGGCAGACACCGCAAATCCTCGGCGTTATCTGCGGCATGTCCTCGGCGGGCCTTCCCTGAGAGAAGACCTCGAACCCCCTCAGCTCCGGCACCTGGAAGTAGGCCTTGCTGACCTCTCCCTTGTCGTCGAGGAAAATCTCTATCTTTCCATGTCCCTCCAGCCTGGTTATCGGGTCTATCGTCACCTTCTTTTCCATATCCTAACTACCTGCCTTGTCGCTTATCTTCCTTTTCAGCAAGGATGACGGAAGCGTGTACCTGTAAAAAGTCCCTATAGGGTCCGGTATCCCGTCCAGCACCTCCTGAGCCTTCTTCTCGTCGTTCGCGTCCGTGTCCGATGCTATCGCAGACATAACCTTTGCACCAAAGTCGGAGACCCTGCTAGTGGGGCCGAAGCATCCGGTGCAGGGCATGTTCCCGTTCATACACAGAGCCTCGCAACCCTTTCTGGTCGCAATTCCCATGCAGGGTATCCCCTGGGCGAGGAAACACTTCTCCGCGTCTGCAATTATTTGGTGCGGCCTGTAAAATTTCTCGACCATCATTTTGTCGGGCTTGCTCTTCTTCCTCGGGCACTCCTCGCACAGCGCGACGTCGGGCGCAAGCACGCTCCCCTTCGGCGGCAGCTTCCCCGCCAGCAACGCAAGCACAGCCTCCTTCAGAAGCTTCGGCGTGGGCGGGCATCCGGGAAGGTAAAAGTCAACATCGACTATCTGGTTTAGTGTCCTCACGGTGTTGTAGAACGCGGGCAGGTGAAGCTCGCGCCCCTTTTCGTCCACGTACTTTTCCTGCGGCACAGTGCCTTCCGGGTTTGCCGTCGACGGCGATTCCTTGTACACGTAGTTCAGGATGGTCTCCTTGTTTGAAAGGTTTGCAAGGCCGGGTATCCCGCCGTACTGCGAGCACGCGCCGAACGCTATCACGAACGCGGACTTCTTCCTCAGCAGCTCCGCCATCTCCTTCTGCTCAGACGTCCTCACCGCGCCGTTGATGAAAGATACTGTTATAGACTTGTCGGGCATGGCCTCGACGTCCTTCCTCTTTATGTCGAGCGCTACTGGCCAGAACACGATGTCCACAAGCTCGACGACCTTCAGCACGTCCTCCGCAAGGTCCACAACAGCTTCCTCGCACCCGCCGCAGCTGGCGCACCAGTAGAACGCGACCTTCGGTTTTTCCGCCATGCTAAGCACCCTTCAGCTCCTTGTCCTCTGCCGCGATCTTCTGCGAAAAGTTCAAAGGTCCCAACTCCCTGACCTGCGACACCATCTCCGTCACAACCTTCTGCAGCTTGTCCCCCTCGGATGCGGATATCCACTCGAGCCTCATCCTGCGCTCGTCTATTCCAAATGATTTGAGCATCCTCTTCAGCATGGTGACCCTGCGAAGGTTCTTGTAGTTGCCCTCACTGTAGTGGCAGTCGCCCGGGCGGCACCCTCCGATGAGCACGCCGTCCGCCCCCTTCGCGAAGGCATCAAGGACAAACTGCGGGTCGACCCTCCCCGAGCACATCAGCCTGACTATCCTCATGTTCGGCGGGTACTGCTTCCTAGCAACTCCCGCTGAGTCCGCAGCAAGGTACGTGCACCAGTTGCAGAAGAACGCCACGATCTTGGGCTCGAAGTTTTCGTCCGCCATAATTATCACGCTTCTCCTCCCTTGTCAAATATTCCGTCAATCTCGCTGTACACCTGTGCGTCCTCGAACAGGTGCTGGCCTATCGACCCCGACGGGCACGCCGCAACGCAGACGCCGCAACCCTTGCACAGAGCCTCGTTTATGACAGCCTTGCCCTTCTTCTCGTCGAACGATATCGCGCCGTACGGGCAAAGCGGTATGCATGTCTTGCAGCCGGAACAATAGTCCTCCTTCACATAAGCATAATTCGCCTCTAGCTCCACCTCGCCCCTGTCTATTAGCGCAAGCGCCTCGGCAGCTGCGCCTCCCGCCTGCGCAACGGTGTCCGGTATGTCCTTCGGCCCCTGGCAGCATCCCGCTATGAACACCCCCTCGGTGAACGTGTTCACAGGTGCAAGCTTCGGGTGCTTTTCCATGAAGAAGCCGTCCCACGAGCACGATATGTTGAACATCCTCCTGACATTCTGAGCGTCCGCCTGCGCTTCAAGGCCGGTAGACAAAATCACCATGTCAACTGGAATCTTAACCATCCTTCCGAGCAGGGTGTTCTCCGCGGTGACAAGAAGCCTCTTGCCTGAGCTGTCTTCCATGTCGGGGTAAATCTCTGCCACCCTGCCGCGTATCATGGTCACGCCCTCCTCCGCGGTCCTGGTGTAGAACTCCTCGAACGCCTTGCCCGGCGTCCTCATGTCGATGTAGAAGTTGTATATCTTCGCGACCGTGTGCTCCTGCACAAGATGGGCCAGCTTCAGCGAGTACATGCAACAGACTCTCGAGCAGTACTTGTTCGTCTTCTCGTCCCTAGAGCCGACACAATGTACAATTGCGACGCTCTTCGGTTCAGTTCCGTCTCTCAACGTGACCTTGCCACCTGTCGGCCCTCCTGCATTTAGTAGTCTCTCAATCTCCATCGACGTGAAAACGTTCGGGTACTTTCCATATCCATAAGTGGGAATCCTCCTCGGGTCGAACGTCTTGAACCCGGTGGTGACTATTATAGTCCCGACCTCGATCTCCTTGTGCTCCTCCTTCTGGTTGAAGTCTATCGCATTCTGGCCGCACGCCTTCACGCATCCCTCCACGCACTTTCCGGTCTTAAGCCTTATGCATGTGTTCGGGTCTATCAAAACCTTCATCGGCACGGCCTGCGGGAACGGCACATAAATCGGTTTCCTCTTTCCCAGCCCGTAGTCGAACTCGCTCGGCACCTTCGCCTCCTTGAACACGCACCCCGCTATGCACGCAGTGCACCCTATGCACAGATCCTCCTTCACGTACCTCGGCTTTTTCTTGACGGCGACCTTGTAGTTGCCGACGTAGCCGTCCACCTTCTCCACTTCCGAGCAGGTCAAAAGGGTGATGTTGGGGTGCTTTCCCGCAGAGGTCATCTTCGGAGTGAGGATGCATGCGGCGCAGTCGAGAGTGGGGAAAGTCTTGTCGAACTTCGCCATGTGACCGCCTATTGTGGGTTCGCGCTCAACGAGGTACACCTTCTTTCCCGCGTTCGCAAGCGTCAGTGCGGCCTGTATTCCGGCTATCCCTCCGCCGACTACAAGGACGTTCGGGTTAATCTTTATCTTTTTCTTTGACAGAGGCTCGTGCTTCGCCACCCTCAGCACTGCGGCGTGCACAAGGTCCTTAGCCTTCTCCGTCGCCCTTGCCTTCTCGTTTATGTGAACCCACGAGTCGTGCTCGCGTATGTTGACCATCTGAAAATAAAACGGATTCAGTCCCGCGTCTGAGCAAGCCTTCCTGAAGGTCTCCTCGTGCAGCAGAGGCGAGCAGCTAGCGACTATCACCCTGTTCAGCCTGCTCGCCTTTATGTCGTCCCTTATCAGCTGCTGGCCCGGGTCGGAGCACATGTACTTGTAGTCCTTGGCTGTGACGACATTGGGAAGCTTCTTCGCGTACTCGGCGACCTTTGCCACGTCTATCGTGCCTGCTATGTTCGTCCCGCAGTGGCACACATACACTCCTATCCTCACGTCTTCCTTCGCCACGTCAGTCCCCCTTCGCGCTCGAGCTTATCTTCTCGGCAGTCTCCTTCGCGTCCGCGTTGAAAATCTTTGAAGCCTCCGCCACGGCGGCCGAGCCTGAAACCTTCTGCGACACGATGTTCTTCCTGGACACGTTCTTCATGCTTGCTATGTGCCTGTTGAATCCGAGCTTTGAAGGCTCTATCCCCAGGGACAGCCCGACCATCTGCGACAGGTGAAGGATTGGCACGCCCAGCTTCTTCCCGGTCTTCTTCTCTATGCTCGGCTGGTACGCGTCAAGGACGAGGTGGCACAGCGGGCAAGGAGTCACCACGCAGTCCGCCCCCTTTGCCTTCGCCTCGCTCAGGTGTTTGCCGCTCATCTTCAGAGGGATGTCCTCCTTCACCATGAGCAGGTGGAAGCCGCAGCACTTTGTCTTCCCGTTGTAATCGACGGGCTCCGCGCCGAGCGCTGTTATCACGGTGTCAAGGCTCTTCGGGTTCTCGGCGTCGTCGAACTTGTGGGCCTCGGGCGGCCTCAGAAGGTGGCATCCGTAGAAGGGCGCGACCTTCATGCCCAGCGAACTTACTTTTTTTGCCGAAAGGTTGTCCATTCCATAGTCCTCGATAAGTATCTGCAGGAGGTGCTTCACCTTCAGGTTCCCGCTGTAGTGCAGGCCTATCTTATCCAGGCGGTCGTTCATTCTTTTCAAAAGTTTCTCATCGTCCTTGAGAGCGTTGTTGGCTTCCGAAAGATGTAGCTGGCACGAGCTGCATATTGTCATCACCGTCTCCGCGCCCGTCTTGTCGGCAAGCGCGAATGTCCTTGCGTTCAGGAAAAGGCTCATTTCCCCGCTGTACTCCTGCATGTAGCCGGCGCCGCAGCAGGTGGCGTCCTCAATCTTCACCAGCTCCATGCCGAGCTTGTCTGCGACCAGCCTTGTGGAATTGTCGAGCTCCTTGCAGCTGTCCTCAGCCACGCATCCGGGGAAGTAGGCGTACTTCACAGCTTCTCACACTCCACTTCCTTCAAAAGCGGTTTCAGCTTGTCCATCCCCTTTATGGGGCTCTTGAAGAACTTCGGCGACTTTCCCTTCACCGCCATCTTCAGGGCGACGTCGCTCTGCGCCATCATCCCCTGCAGGCCTATCGAGTCTATGATTATCTTCGCCTCGTTTATCACTCCGTTCTTCAGCATGGAGTCTACGAACGCCTTTGCATGTCTTACCCCCTGGTTGCTCACTCCCCTCTTCAGCGCCATCGTCCTAAGCTCGGCAAGCTTCTCCCCGGGCTTTACGTCCTTCGGGCACCTTGCTATGCACATGTGGCAGTGCGCGCAAAGCCATATGTCATCCGACTCCGCAATCTCCTTCTCCTCGCCCATCGCGGCCCTGGTCATCATCCTTCTCACGTTGAAATCGGGATGGAACTCTTGGACGACACAGCTGGCCGTGCACGTCCCGCACTGCATGCATTTGAGGAATTTTGTACTGCCGCGTGTATCAGAAGCGCAAGTGCCTGCATTGTTTTGCTCAGGTGTCGTAGCGGTCACTGGGTAAACGCGTCAGGCGCGTTATCCGATTAAATGATGGGAAGATAACTTAATAAAGCATTGCGGAAAACGTACCAAAGTATCGTGTGAGAAATTTGTCACAGGTTTGGGTCAACCAAGCAGAGTCTTTTGCTCCGATATGCCCCGCTCCGGGTAGAATATGCCCACTATCATCCACGTTCCGAACCTGAAGTGCGTGCCGAGGAAGAAATAGACGTCCCTGGACTTCATCCATGTGAAAAATTTGTCTTTAATCTTTTGCGCGATTTCTTTCCTGTCATCCGTCGTCTTCATCACGTTTCTTGCCAGTTCATTCAGCTCCCAGTCTATGATTTTTATGTCGTGGGGCTTTTTCGAACATCTGCAACCGGAGCCGCCGCACATGAACAGGTAGCTGGCCTCGATAGGAAGCTTCACCTTCTCCCTTGTCTCCAGCAGCTCTTCTGACCACAACGAGAGGTATTTTTGTTCATCCACCACGCTGGTGTCGTGAACCTCCACCTTGAAATCCACTATTTCGGGCTTTACAACACCGAGGCTGGCGCCGCTTTCGTCCAGCCTGCCGATTGAGGATACCAGTGGCCTTATCCTTTTTATCACATCCGCGTCTTCCATTCTCTTTTCAAGGCTCCTGTATGACACGACCTTCCTGCTCTCCCTCCTTTTGTCGTTCTCTGGCTCGGCCAGCTCCGCCTCAATCACGTCCTTTTTCCTGAAGTCGATGTCCTTGCCGCCGTACGCAAACTGGAACGGATACAGCCTCCTCCATTCCCCTGATTCGTTTATGCCCGCTACGCACACCTTGTGTCCGTACTTTTTGCTCTCCTCGGGCATTGCCCTGACGAGTACAAGAATATTCTCTTTCAGAGATGCGACACCCCGATGCCCTGTTTTTCAATGAAGGACGAAATCACGCCCCTGTGGCACATGTCCTTGTCACTCTCGAAACACATCAGGGCTACCCTCTCGGTCTTACCCAGTTCCATTATCTCGCGTATCTTTTTATGTTGCTCTAACAATGTCGTCCGCTCGTACATCTCAAAGAGCCTTTTGTAGTCCTGCACGGAAGACAGCCCCTTCCTCATCTCGCCTTTTATTCCCAGCTCCGGCACGCCGACATACTTTATCTCGGAGTTCCCCAAGTAGTGCACAAGCCTGCCCTTCGTGAAGCTGAAGTTCATGCTGAAGGGGTTGCTCCTTACGTCTATGAGGGTGTCGATCCCGTTCTTAATCATGATGTCGAGGAAGGAGTCGATGTCCCTGCCCTCGTAGCCTATCGAAAAGATGCACGGCGCCTTCCTCTTCTCTTCATGGCTTATCAGCCGGCTCTTCACCGTGTAATCCGGGTATTTGCTGTAAACGTGGTCCTTGATGTCAATGTCCGAGCCGAACCTGTCAACAACACCCCTTATCTTTGCGGCAACCTTCGAGTCGACTTTCTTTATAGCTTCCATACCCTTTTCCGTCAGCGACTTTCCTCCCGCCGCAAGGTACCCGCCGGACTCCAGCTGGGCGATGTCCCTGTACGAGACGTAGGAGTAGGGGCCGAGCTTGTACGGGAAGAACGAGTAGAACTTCAGGCATTCGTCCATTCGCTCCTTCTTCTTCAGGACGAACAGCGCCTTCTCTATGCCCAGTTTCGAACTCATGTTTTTCTTTCCCAGCTCGTTTATCAGCTCCAGCAGAACCCTCTGCTTTTTCGTTAGGAACCTCATGATTAAATAGCTTGTCGTGAGTCTATTAATTTCCTAATATTTTCACATTATTTAAAAATTCGCTCTGCAAAGTTCAGGTGTCATATTGTTGTTTGTGACACCATAAACTTTAGTATAGCAATACAATTGATAGTTATGGAACTAAAACAAATAGGTCCGAAATACGATTTGGAATTAGGCGAAGAACCGTTGATTAAAGACGATGTGCCAAGCACTATTGAAATTATACAAGAGGGTTTCCTTTCTAAAAGGAATCTCATTGGAAATTTAGCTGATGTAAAGGACGTTGAAGAGGCATACTCACTACCTTATCTTACTAACAAGAGAATTCTTCTTTGGCTTTTAGTCGTAAGCAAAACCCTCGGTCCTATGGGTAAGTGGTGGGAAATGCCGTTGGAATTCATACAGAGTGTGAAATTCAGGGATGGCAAATCTAGCACTAATGGAGGTATCGAAATTGTATACAAAGTTCCGCATCTTGAGAAGGGACTAGGTCGACAGATTTTAGGGTTCGAGAGAGGCAAGGAGACATTCAAAGTTATTCTTTACACAAAATCACTCCCTGTATGGAAAACAAATCTTACAAAATTGATATTTACAAGGAAAAGCGAAAAATTAAAACCCAAGGTTGACAGTTTGAACAAGGAAATATCTGTCATAGAAGGAAGTTTAGACCAGCTTGAAAAATCCCTGATGAAAGGAAAAATTTCTGAAATCAAATACGATGAACTCAAAAAGAAATACAAAGCCGAATTAGATGCGCTGAAAGCACAATTAAAATCGAATGAACAAGAATTGAAAGAAATAGATGTGTAATTCACGACTTAGCAAAAATTATTTTTTACTATATGTTGCCAAGTGAGCTATAACTTGTGACTACTTTAGAGCTGTTCAATCTTGTGTCGTAAGCTTCCGCCTTATTCCGCGCACAAGCCTTATGAGCGGGTCGTGGTTGCTCACCCACTTCTCCTTCTCGGGTATCAGCGCGTCCCACGTTATCGGCACGCCCTTCGGGCAGGTCGCCTGACAAGCGGTGTTCGTGTTGCAGCCTGTCGAACCGTACCTCTTCATCATCTCTGACCTGTCCAGGGTGTCGGCGGGGTGAGAGTCAAGCTTTGCGATGAACACGCCGTGTATCGGTCCGACCCAGCTCTTCTGCCTGAGGTTGGGGCAGGCTGCCTGGCACAGCGCGCACTCTATGCAGGTGTCGAGAAGGTTGAACCTCTCCGCCTGGTGCGGGGGTATAGTCTGCGGCGCGCTGCCCTTCGGCGTGAACGGGGCCTCCGCCAGTATCTTCTTCCTTGTCTCCCACAGCTCCGCGTCCTTCGCCATGAGGTCCTTCACCACCTCGTGGTTGGCTTTCGATATAATCAGCATTTCCTTTGTCTTGTCGTCCACCCTGTTCTCGCACGCGAGCACCGGCTTCCCATCCTTCATCACACCGCACGTGCCGCACCTGCCCGCCCTGCAGCTGTAGTCGAAAGTGAAGGTCTCGTCGAGGTTGTCGTGTATGTATGTGAGCACGCCAAGTATGGTCATGCCCCTGCTCCTCGGGACCGTGTAGCTCTGCAGCCACTGCCCGTTCTTCGGGTGGTACCTCAAGACCTTGACATTCAGATTGTCCTCGCTCATCTTCCGTACACCTTCTGCAGCCACTCCTTCGGGAAAGCGGCCTTTAGATTGTCGGGAACCTCCTTCACCTTCACGCTGCCAGTCACCATTTTTTCATCCTTCCCCTTCTTCACTGTCACGTTGACCAACCACTTGCTTTCCATGCTGGGGTAGTCGGTTCTGCAGTGAGCACCCCTGCTCTCCCTCCTTTCCAGCGCGCTCCTGACAATTGATTCTGCGACTGTCAGCATGTATATGGTCTCTATCGCCTCCTGCCAGGCAATGTTCCCTATCCTGTCGCCCGAGACCTTTATGTTTTTTGCCTTGCTATTCAGCTGTTCCAGTTTCTCCAGCGCTGTCTTCAGGTTCTTCTCGTCCCTCTTTATGCCGACGTGGTTCCACATTGTCTCCTGGAGCTCCCTCCTGACCTGAGACTGCTTCACTCCTCCCTCGCCCAGCAGATTGAGAACCCTGGAAAATTCTTTTTCCACATCTTTCCTGTCAACCTCTGTGGGCTCCGCGGATTTTGCGTACTCCGCTATCCCCCTGCCGGCGGCGAAGCCCTCGACCTGTATGCTTGTCAGCGAGTTGCTGCCGAGCCTGTTGGCGCCGTGCATCCCGCTAGCGACCTCGCCCGCGGCAAACAATCCCTTCACAGTGCTCGCGCAAGTCTTCGTGTCGTTCCTGACCCCGCCCATCATGTAGTGCTGCGCGGGCCTGACTATCATCCCCTCCTCCGTTATGTCAACTCCCGCCAGCTTCTCGAACTGCTCGTGCATGGTCGCGAGCCTCTCCTTCACCGCTTGTCCTTCCAAAAGTTTGTCCCTGTCAACAAGAGGCTGCAACTCCTTCGGTATCTTCAACTCCTTGATTGAATTGTCCCACGCCTTCTTCGCAACGACGAGCCTTACTGGGCCTAGACCATTTTCATACTGCTCCTCTATAGTCCTCGCAACAACATCTCTTGTCTCCAGCTCGCAGTGCCCGAGCTTGCCCACGTACTTCGGCGTGCCGTCGGGCTTCTTCGCAGACTTCATGAACCTCTCACCCTTCGAGTTGATGAGCATCCCTCCCTCGCCCCTGCAGGCCTCCGTGACAAGAATGCCCCTCTTCTCCTCGGGCTCGAACATGCACGTGGGGTGGAACTGTATCATCTCCATGTCCTGAAGCTCTGCGCCCGCTTCGTACGCAAGCGCAACGCCCTCGCTGGTTATGTCCTTGGAGTCTGCAGTGTATTTGTAGAGCTGGCCGCATCCCCCGGTCGCGAGCAGGACGAACTTCGTCTTGAAAAGTATGAGTTCTCCGGTCCTTATGTCTATGGCCGTAGCGCCGACGACCCTGCCGTCCTTTGTCAGCAGAGACGTTATCATGGTCTTCTCGAAAAACGGTACGTCCATCCTGAGCAGCTCGTTCTTCAACGTGTGTATTATCGCGTGCCCCGTCCTGTCGCTGACGTAGCAGGTCCTCTTCTCGCTGTGACCGCCGAACGGTCTCGGCATTATGCGCCCCGACACGTCCCTGTTGAATATCGCTCCCCTGTCCTCCAGGAAGTACAGGGCGTTCTTCGCCTCGTTGACGAGCTCCCACACCTTCTCCCAGTCGTTTATCCCGTAGCCTCCTATCATGGTGTCGGCGAAATGCTTCTCCAGGCTGTCAGTGGGGCCGACAACAGCCGACATTCCCCCCTCGGCCATCACCGTGTGCGCCTTTCCCAGCAGGCATTTCATCACGACCGCTACTTTGGTCCCTCTCTTGTGAGCCTCTATCGCCGCGCACAGTCCGGACCCGCCGCCGCCTATGATGATGCCGTCGTACTCTAATGTTTTGTATTCTATCGCCATTGAAAACACCTATACAACGATCAGACCCATGTTGAATGCCTGAACAAGTGCCATGTGAGCGATTACCGTCGCTATGCTTACCCAGAAGAGCTTGTCGTGCAGCCTGTTCGCGAGGGTGTGCCTCGCCAAAATCTTGTGCCTGCCGCAGGAGATGCACCTGTCGGAGCTGCCCAAAAAGTACCTGAAAACATGACATGTGCCCACGTAGGCGACAAGCAAAAGGGAGTCGGCCCACTCTGTGAAGTTGAAGATGTTAAAGTGGAGAGACCATGTGTTTGGTTGGGCTAGCGAGCCGAAAACTTTGAAGAGGCTCTGGATGGAGTCCATCTGCACCCACAGCGCCGGTGCGACAAGTGTGTGGTATGCCGAAATAAGCAGGCTGTCCGCGATGAGGAAGAGCGAGAGCAGCATAAAGTACCTGTGGAACATGTCCAGGCTGAGGTTCCTGAACCAGCCGTTGGCGAACTCCGGCATGAAGCCGTCCGACCTGAAAAGCAGCCTCGCGAACGGCCTGAATATCCTCTCCTCGTACCAGCCGTGGAAGTAGTAGCACGTGAGCCTCAGCCCCACAGGTATGATGAGGAAGTAGATGGGATACGGCAGCGCCTCCATGTTTCCGCCAATAATGATTAATGAAATGAAAAAGCCTTAAAGATGTGGTTTTTCATGTGATTTTAGGTTGTATATCATGAACTATAGAAATCGATTTAAATCCAAATCGTAAAATGTCATACGTATGACATCGCAGCACCATGTCCTGATGTTTGACGTCCCGAGAAACCTGAACACGGTGGAGAAGAAGATAAACAGACGACTCCACAAGATGCGGGCGAAGATGATGCAGCACTCCGTCTGGAAGCACCATAGCATCAAGGACCTGATCGATGTCGCGATGGAGATAAAGAATTCCGGCGGCAAGGCGGTCATCCTGGAAGAAAGGCTCGTGTTCCAGTAGGTCTGTGTGGCTACAAACGCCAGTATTTCAAAAAAGACAATTTGGCCTCTACCTTTTCTTTCCTTTGACAAGCGGTTTGAAGT
>CAYRSM010000001.1:21195-50970 GCA_964427125.1 uncultured archaeon
TTGGCCTCTACCTTTTCTTTCCTTTGACAAGCGGTTTGAAGTCGAGCTGGTGCTTGGGTATCCCAAGTGAAATCCCGTACCTGACAACCTCATCGTGCTGCTCTTTGCTCGCTCTGTCCACCTCGAATATCCTGTCCCTGAATATTATGAAATGCGTCCTATCGTTCTTGAAGTCTGCGTACCATGAGGCACCGTGCTTCCTGTCCAGCGATTTGCTTATCTCTCCCGCGATTTCCTTCTCTTTACCTTCCGGTATCTTTACTGTATGCAGCGTCCACTGCGAAAGCCACGGCGTCTCGTGCCTTGCCGTGACCTTTTCCACTTTTGTCGAAAGGATTTTCACTTTCTTGAGCACAGACCTGTCCTCGAGGCTCTCCTCTATTATCACGCCGACAAAGCTTCTGCCATCTGACATATGTTTTGATTATAGTTCCACTATTTAATTTTTGCCGAACTTGACAAGATGGCTTTCACTTTTTCTCGGCCTCTATGTAGATGACCGCTTTCGTGTCGCGGGGCGGAAGTCCTGCCGGATAGGTGTTGTATATGCCGGAGGCGAAAATGTCACCGGATGTGTGGACCGCGATTTCAGATATTTTGAATCCCTTCCCCTCAAAGAGTTCCTTCAGGCTGCCCTCGTCGAACAGCACCAGCGTGTCGAAAAGCATGCAGTCCGTGTCCATGGTGTAGACGTTGCCCTCGCCGCTCATCGGCACCCCGTCCAGCTTGCACTGGGCGGTGTAAAAGTCCCTGTGCCAGACGCTCATCACGAGTCTCCCGCCGCTCTTCAGCACCCTGCAAGCCTCGTCCAGAGCCTTCTCGTACCCGCGGCCGAGGTAGGTAGCGACTTCTATCATCATGACGTTGTCGAAGGAGCCGTCCTTGAAAGGCAGCATTGTCGCAGTACCTTTCGAAACAGCGACCCCTCTCCCCTTCATGAAATATCTTGCCCCATTCAGCGCCATGTCAGAGGAGTCGATGCCGACCAGGAATGAGTTGTCATCCCTTTTCAGATAGTTGGCGCCGAGAAAGTCCCCGCAGCCCAGGTCGAGAGTCCTGCCCTTTATGCATCCCACATGATCGTACGCCCCGTAGCCGTGTATGCCGTCCGAAGAGTCGTTGAAATATTCCCTCCACCTTTCGTCCCACTTCTTTATATCGTCCCTGGCGCCCATGAAAAATCTAATGAAGGCAAGCTTTAAAAGCGCTTCCCTAGGTATTTATAAAAATAAGCACTAACTGTATTACTAGTGATTTTGATGGCGTACGAACAATCGATGCCCGTGACGGAGGGCGTTGCAGTGGAAATCGCCGGGAAGAAGGTGAAGGTGTCCGGCCCAAAGGGAAACCTGGAGAGGGAATTCCCTGTAAAGGATTTGAAGATAGAGAAGGTAGAAAACAAGGTGAAGGTCTCGTCCGAGTCGGACAGGAAGACCCAGAGGGCCATAGTCGGGGCGACACTGGCACACATAAGGAACATGATGACGGGCGTGACGAAGGGCTACACATACAAGCTTAAGATCCTTTTCTCGCACTTTCCCATGACGGTGAAGCTGGAGAAGGACAAGGTCGTCATTCAAAATTTCTTGGGTGAGAGGAAGCCAAGGGTGGCCGAGATAATGGGAAAGGCCCAGGTGAAGATAGACGGGCAGGACATAACTGTGACCGGGATTGACATAGACGAAGTCTCGCAGACGGCGGGAAGGCTCGAGCTTTCAACTAGGATAAGCGGTTACGACCGGAAGACTTTCGAAGATGGGATCTGGTTGTGCTCAAAGGGCTAATCCTAGCGAGTAATTAATCCTGTGAATCCAAATTGATTACATGGAAAAGCTTCCCGTACAGAGAAATCCTTACCTGACTGTTGACATAATAATCGACAGCGGCAAAGAGATTGTTTTGGTAAGGAGGAAGGAGCCCGTTCCCGACTTGCTTGCAGTCCCGGGTGGCTTTGTCGAGTGGGGCGAGGCGGTTGAGGAGTGTGCGGTCAGGGAGGCGAAGGAGGAGACCGGGCTGGATGTCAGGCTCAAGGAAATTTTGGGCGTTTACTCTGAACCAAGCCGCGACCCGCGAGCCCACATAGTCACTGTCGTTTTTGTAGCCGAGCCTGCCGGGGGAAAGCTCACAGTGTCGGAGGAGCATTCGGATGTGGGCTGGCACAAGCTGGATGATATGGACTTCAAAAATTTCCACGGCGACCACGCGAAAATCCTGAAGGACTACATCAGATGGAAGAAGCAAAAGGGCACCTACTGGAGCGCCAAATCATCTTTAAATAAGTGATTGGAGCAAATAATTGATACACAGGTCGGTTGGTTATGGTTAACGACAAGAAGATACCGGAGTTCAAGAGGTGGCTGTCCCAGTCCTACCCTAGGCTGGGCGAGTCGTGGCGCCATCCGAGGGGGAAGCACTCCAAGATTCACATAAAGGAGAAGAGCAAGTTCAAGCTGCCGCACCCTTCCTACGGCGCTCCGAAGGCGCTGAGGTTCCTGCACCCTTCCGGTTTCAGGGAGATCCTTGTGCACAACCTGAAGGAGCTAGAGAGCATAAACCCGAAGCTCGAGGCGGCGAAGATTGCGAACGCTGTCGGCGCGAAGAAGAGGGTCGACATCGTAAAGAAGGCCGGAGAGATGAAGGTAAAGGTGCTGAATCCTTAGAGCATAGAGCAAACTAATTAACTTAAGCCCCTCAAATAAAGATTATGGTACAGACAAATGCTCTTAGATTGCGGATAAAATCCTTGATTGAAGATTACCAGAAGCTGCCAGATAAGAACTTCGAATCCGAAAAACGTGTGGAAGAATTTTTAAGACCGCTGTTCGAAGAGATGGGGTGGAAATGGCTCAGCAGCGAAGTAAACCCCCAGACCAAAGTCAGGAGTTCATATAAAACCACGCGGGTTGATTATTCATTCAAAAAAAGTGAAGAATCGCGCGCATCATTCTATCTGGATGCCAAACGATTCTCGAATGATTTGGATAAAGCAGAAGATGTAATGCAAGTCCTCGGATATGGAAAAAACAGCAGAACACGATGGGTTATACTGACCAATTTTATAAAATGGCGCGTATTTAACTCCGATTACTTTGACCAGCCAGACCATGCAGAACTGTTTGGTTTTGAATTAGAAGACTGCTTAACTGATGAAGAAGCTTTAAATTGGCTGATTTTATTTTCCCGGGAGCAGGGGGGCGTTTTCTTAGACGAATACGCAAAAAAGCACAAAAAGTGGAAGGAAAGTGCCGATATCGAGGATTTGCTAACTGAGCAGTTGCTGCACGCACGCAAGACGCTGAGTATGGCAATCAGGGATCAGAATAAAATAACGCCAGAAAATCAGGGTGACATCGATGATACGATAGATTTGTATGTACAAACCATAATAGACAGGGTTATTTTTTGCAGGATGCTGGAAGATAACGGCGCTGACCTTGATAGAAGACTGCAGAATATTTTGGAGAAGTGGGAAACCGGTGATAGGAGAGTTCAATTCTATGAAGTCTTCCTTTGTCCTTTCTTTAGAAAGATGCACGAAAAATATGATAGCAGTATTTTTTCGCTGGATGGGGTAGACGGCCTTTCAATTAAAAACGAGGATTTTATACCAATTTTAAAATCATTCTATATTGACGAAAAAACAAAACTAAACTATCGTTTCGACGTAATCAACACGGACGTCCTTGGGCACGCTTATGAAAACTACTTGGCTTACAGAGTTACATCCAAAAGGAAAGGTCTGGAAGAAGAACTGTACAAAAGAAAGCAAGGTGGAATATACTATACGCCAGAGTTTTTGGTAGACTATCTTATACGCTCAACTTTAGGAGAATTGCTCAAAAAGTGCAAAAAGCCGGAAGATGTGCTGAGAATCCGCGTTCTTGACCCGGCATGCGGTTCTGGAACATTTTTGGTGAGAGCCTTCGACGAATTTAAGAAATGGTTCGAAGAGCACGAACTGAAAAGTAGGAAAAAAGTAAACACGGTCTCGCAAACAAGGCTGGACTTTACCAGCGAAACTGGGGTCTCCAACTTTTTGGATTCGGTGTTGGAAAATTGTATATACGGAATAGATTTGGATTCTCGTGCGGCCAACTTGGCCAGATTAAACCTGTTTTTGCGTGCTGTCGGTACTCCTAAAAAATTGCCTCGGCTGAACATACTTGAAAGGAACTCACTAGTCTGGGATGAAAAGTACCCAAACGCTTTTCTAATGGAGAGGGATTTCCCACTGGTTCATGAAGCTGGAGGTTTCGATGTGATTGTCGGCAACCCTCCATGGGAAAAATGGAAGCCAGACTCCCAAGAATTTTTCGAGCCTTATGAGCCAGGGTTCAAAAAATTGCCTGCCCAGATTGCAAAGAAAAGAATGGAAGAAATATTGAAAACAAAACCGAACATAAGAAAGCTATGGAATCAGAAAAATGATGAATATGAAATGTATTCCAGATTCTTCAGGGAAAACTACGACTTCCAGAGTTCCAAAGTTAATGGCAAAATGGTATCGGGTGATTTAGACCTCTATAAACTTTTTACCGAGAGGGCTTACCATCTTATAAAAGAAAACGGTATGGTGGGGTTTGTAATTCCCAGTGGGGTGTATACAGACTTGGGCGCAAAGGGACTTCGACAAATGTTATTCGAGAAATGTAACGTGAAAGGTCTGTTTTCATTCGAAAATAGGGGGCACGCAATTTTCCCAGATGTTCACGCCAGCTATAAGCCAATCCTGCTGGTCTTTCAAAAGGGTAAGAAAACGATTTCGTTTCCGGCCGCCTTTTTCTTGCACACAGTTGAAGACTTGAATAATGCAATAAAAAATCCTACTGTTCTGGACACCGATTTTATTAAAAAGGCTTCGCCGACAGCTTGGAGCGTTCTAGAAATAAAATCTCCCGCAGACTATGAGATAGTAAGAAAAATATTAAGATTTCTGCCGATTGGTAAAAAAGACGACGGTAATTGGAACATGTCTGTTCAAAGCGGATTTCATATGACCAACGACAGCCATCTCTTTAGACCGAGAGAATCAAACGGCGTACCAATGTTGGAAGGAAAGAATATAGAACAATTTACCCATAGATGGAGAGAGTCGCCTACGCCTCGTTATTCGATAAATCAGGAAGATGTCGCTGATTATTTGAAGGGTGATAGAATTTATCATAAAAGCTATTGGATGGCTTACCGGTTGATAGCAAGTTCAACAAATTACAGGACTCTCATATCTACGATAGTGCCGCCAGGCTATGTGTGCGGCAATTCCATAGCCATAATCAGATTGGGTAATTTAAGGGAATTGTGCTTTTTATGCGGAGTGGTGAATAGTTTTGTTGTAGATTATTTCATAAGGCAGAAAGTCAGTGCCAACATCAACATGTTTTACTTTCTTGAGACCCCGATACCAAGACTTTCTTCTGGTAAAGAGTTCGAAGAAATAGTTAAAAAGGTCGCGCAGCTAGTTTGCGTAACGAACGAATTCTCGGAATTGAAAAAGATTTCGGGCATACAGCACGGTCTAACCAACGAAAATGACAGGAATTTGGCACGTGCTCAGCTCGATGTGATGGTTGCCAAACTGTACGGTATAGCAAAAGAAGAATTGGCTTACATATTGACCAAATTTCCCATAGTGAGTCAAAAACATAAAGATCTGATTCTCAGTCAATATTGATTGCACTTGCTTTTTCGTTCTAAATCATGTGCCTAATTTTCATTTCCCTTTCAATTTCTTCCCGGCTTTTGCCACATACACTGCAACCAGTTTTAACAAGCCACATGTCTTTGGACTTTGTGACGCTTTTCCCGCTACCTAAAGAACTCCTACCCGAACTTTTGACGCTCCACGCGCCAGCAATGTACAAAGCACTTATCCTTCCCTTATCGCAGAAGGGACAACTGAGCTCCGTGTATTCTCCAACCATAATCGATAATTGACACACCTAATTTAAAAATAAGATAGAATTGAAAGAATGTCAGGTGGCATATTGCAGACACTGTCCGATCAAATAGAAGGCAAGATGAGTTCACTGGATAAATATGTTCGGCAATAAATGATAATTATGTCTGCCAAATCGCGAATAGAATGGACAAACGCGACATGGAACCCAACCACGGGATGCACAAAAGTGAGTTCTGGTTGCTCAAACTGTTACGCCGAAAAGCTTTCCAAAAGGCTTTATAAAATGGGTGCAAAAAAATACAGGAACAAATTCAGACTGACTTTGCACGCGGACGCTCTTGACATACCGCTGCATTGGAAAGCGCCCTGTAAGATATTTGTTAATAGCATGAGTGACCTGTTCCACAGGGACATACCGTACAAATTTACAAAACGCGTCTTCGATGTGATGGGACAGGCGAGATGGCACAATTTCCAAGTACTTACAAAAAGGCCGGAGAGGATGCTGGAATTCGCCGAGAAATACTGCAAGAAGCCGCTTCCCAATGTCTGGCTGGGGACGACCGTTGAGAATGAAGATTACAAGAAAAGAATCGACGTGCTCAGGAAAGTCCCTGCTGTCGTGAGGTTCCTCAGTCTGGAGCCGTTGCTCGGCTCGTTGGGCAAGCTGAATCTGAAAGGAATACATTGGGTAATCGTTGGCGGCGAGAGCGGGAAGAACCATCGCATCATGGACAAGGAGTGGGTAAGGGAAATAAGGAACCAGTGTGTTGATAAGGGTGTTCCGTTCTTCTTCAAGCAGTGGGGAGGGGCCACGCCAAAAGCTGGCGGCAGGTTTCTGGACGGGGAGTACTGGAGCCAGTATCCTGAAATCGGCGGTTTCGATGTCAAACAAACACTGTTTACTCATCGACCAAAGCTGCCTGGCAAAACTGGCATGTTAGAACCTCTTCAAAATGTTTGAGCAAGCATACCAGCTAGGCCGGCATTTTTCAACCTGTGACCTTTTTGGACCTTGCCCCGAAGTGCGAAATCGTCTCCTCCCTTATGCGCTCCGCTATGTCCCCGCTCTTCTTCACTGACACCATCACCTTCCCCTCTCTCATGTAGAAGTTCTGTATAAGCTGCTTCAGGTTTATCTCGTCCACCCTCTTCGCCCTGCCGTAAATCCTGTCTATCACGTCGAGCAGCCTCCTCGGGTAGAAGACCTCTATCACCGTGTCCCCCCTGACGAAAGTGTCGCAGTTCCTCGCGCACTCCACGCCGAGCCTCACGTTCTTTCCCAGCTTCCTCTCGAAACTTGCGCACCACCTGTCCGCAACCGTGTCGTTGCTGCATATCACGTAGGTCATGCTCCTGTACGTCTTCGCCCTCTGCATCCTCGTGAACGCGGTCTCCGGCCTGAACAGCGCCCACCACATGTGACCGCACTGCACTATCTTGGTCTGGTTCTCCGCCGAGCCCAGCGTCATCAGGTAGTTGTCGGTGTCCGCCACAGTGTTGAATACAAAAGTGTCCTGCTCCTTTCCTGATTTCCGCGCATACACAGATTTTAGCCTCTGCCCGAAGTCAACTACATTTTCTATCCATTCCTTGTTGATGAAATAGCCCCTCTCGTTCATTTCGAGCACGCCCGATTCCACCATCTGCCTCACAAGCTTGTAGATTGCGTGGTACGAGACGGGGCGCTGCTTCTTCACCTCGGTGTATATCTTCTTCATTCCCACCGGCCAGTTCGCCATGAGGGTGTGGACGATAATGTCCTTCGTGGACTGCTTTTCGAGGCCGATCATAATTTAACTTTGCGCTCAATGTTTTTAACTTTTTGGTTAAACAGTTTTTTACCCGGGTTATATCGCTCCGCGCGACAAATTATCATAAGTTGTGGTTTTCTGTGAAAGGACTGATCAACGCGTTGGCAGGCTACTTCGAGAAAAACAGCGGCAACCGGGGCGGATGGTCCGTCGGATACTGCAAGAGCTGCGACGGCATAGTTTTTGTGACAGGCGCGCACAACCCGGGCCAAAGCGCGGATTACAAATCGTACGGCTTCCTGCAGGTGTGCTCTTGCTGCAACGGCAGGAAATACCTTCATCTCGAGAGTCTGCTTATGGGCGAGCTGACCGTCGTGGACTCCGTGAGGATTTTCGACAGGTCCCTCGAGAAGCTCAGGAAGGAGCTGAAACGGGACGGCGCGCCCCGCGACAGCTGCAGGGAGCTTGACGGAGAGATAGCTAGGTGGATGAGGCTTGACGAGGGGAACAAGTGCCTGATGCTCCAGAGGCAGAGGAGGCTGAGGGAGGTCATGGGCGAGTCGGGGGGCGATCCGGACTACTGTTTTCCGGGCTGGCTGCGCGAAAGGAAGGACGCCTACTAGCTTTTAACTGGGCCGGACAGAAGATTATTTTATGAAGACGATCATCCTGAACTTCAAGACCTACGCAGAGGCCACGGGGAATAATGCACTGAGGCTGGCCAGGGCGTGCGACAGGGTCGCGAAGAGGCATCCTGAAGTGGAGATAATCGTCTGCCCTCAGTACACTGACCTGACAGCAGTTAGTTCCATGAAGAACATAAAGGTCTTCGCGCAGCACATCGACCCGCTGGAACCGGGGAAAGGGACCGGAAGCACGACGGCTTTTGCGGTCAAAGACGCAGGGGTGTCGGGCACGCTGATAAGCCACTCCGAGAGGAAGCTTTCCTTGGAAGACATAGGAAAGTGCGTCAGCGCCGCGAAAAAATACGGCCTGCGCACGCTCGTCTGCTCCGACACGATGGAGAGGACAAGTGAGATAGCAAAAATTGGTGCCGATTACATTGCGTACGAAGACCCGGCTCTGATAGGAAGCGGGATTCCGATATCAAAGACCAGGCCGGACGATGTAAAAAAGTTCGCGGGGATAGTCTCGCAGTCATGCAAGTCGGTTCCCATCTGCGGCGCCGGGATATCTAGCAGCGAGGACTTCAGGTCAGCGATAGAATTGGGGACAAAAGGGGTGATACTCGCCTCCGGCTTTGTAAAGTCGGCCGACCCCGAAAATTTCCTCGAAGACATGGTGAATGCTGCCGTGTAGGTTCTTACAAAAACCTGACGAACTTGTTCTTCTTGTCAACAAGCACGTTCTTGGGTGTGACTGTTTTTTCCGTCAGCTCGAAGCCCATCACGATTATCTCCTCGCCCGCCCTTATCAGGTGCGCGGCAGCACCGTTCATGCAGATTGTCCCCGAACCCCTTTTCCCGGCGATGACATAAGTGGTCAGCCTCGCCCCGGTGGTGTTGCTGACGACCATGACCTTCTCCCCCGGCCATAGACCGGATTTTTCCACAAGGTCCTCGTCTATCGTGATGCTGCCCATGTAGTCAAGGTTTGCCTCTGTCACAGTCGCCTTGTGTATCTTAGACCTAAGCACACATCTCATGTAATGACCCCTCAAATAAATTCTCTCCCGCGGAAAGGATTTAAACTTGGGTCCCTTAAGAGTCTTTTATGAAAATCACGCTGCCAGTAAATCTGGTGATGGTGGCAATCGCAGCGGTCGTAGTACTTGCAGCACTATACTCCGGAGTCTTCACGTCCTTTTCCGCAAAGCCTGCCGCCAAGGACAGGTACGCTGTCATTGAGACGGACAAGGGGACAATAAAGTTCGAGCTGTACGAGGACAAGGCTCCCATAACGACGAAGAACTTCATCGACCTGGCGAGCAGCGGCTTTTACAACGGGTTGACCTTCCACAGGTACGTGCCAGGCTTTGTGATACAGGGAGGCGACCCGAAGGGAGACGGGACAGGGGGCTCCAACAAGACGATACCCCTTGAGATAAACAACAACCTCACCCATGTGGCGGGGGCTGTCGGCATGGCGAGGAGGAACGACCCAAACAGCGCGACAAGCCAGTTCTACATCGCGCTCGCGGACATACGCCAGCTGGACGGGCAGTACGCTGTATTCGGCCAGGTGGTGCAAGGCATGGACGTCGTGCTCTCGCTGCGCGCCGGGGACAAGATGAACAGCGTCACCATAGTTGACAGCTGAGTTCTTGGAAAAATATTTCGCAATTTACTTTGCGACCAGCTTCAGCAGGTCGGTCTTTGTAACCAATCCCACCAGCTTGTTCTGCCTGTCCACCACCGGCAGTCCGCTCACGTCCTTCTCCCTCATCATCCTGACGGCGTCGCCGACGGTGGAGTCCTCCTTTATAGTAAGGACTTCCGTCTTCATCACGTCCTCGACGTTGACAGTCTTGAGCTTGTTGAACCACTGCACGCCCTTCGAGACCTTCCTGAACATCCCGAGGAACTCCGCGACGTCCTTCTCGGTAATCATGCCCACGACCTCCGAGTCAAAAGTGACCACGACCCTCTTTATCCCGCCGTCCAGCATCAGCTTCCTCGCCGCGAGCAGGCTGGAGCCTGTCTTCAGATCGACTATCCTCCTGCTCATGTGCGCGGACAGCGGCTCTGTCGAACCCTCGAGAGGCCTCATCATGTCGGTCTTCGTGACTATCCCCGTTATGCTCCCTGCCTTGTCTGTTACTGCAAGGCTGCTTATCTTACCGTCAAGCATGTCCTTGGCCGCGACCTTTATGTCGGCGTCCTCGCTGATGGTGATAAGCTTGTCATTGTAGGCCGAGGAGACGTGCAGGTGCGCGTCGCTTATGGGCGTGGTCTCAAGCTTTCCCAGCCTGTCGGACACGTCCCTCTCGGTGAGTATTCCTGCAATCTTCCCGTCCCTCTTCACGAAAAGCCTGGATATGTCGTTCTTCTCCATTATCTTCATGGCGTTCCTGAGGTTGTCGTCGGAGTCTATGGTCATGAGCTTGCTCGTCGTCAGTTCCTTCACTTTCATAGCAACCAGTCGCTTTAAAAGCCTTATAATATTAATAAGTTTAATAAATTAAAAGGTAAAGTTGATTACATATGTCGCATCTGCACAGGAGATTGGCAGCGAGGGTGTTCAAGGTGGGAAAGTCCAGGATATGGATGGACCCTTCCAAGATAGAGGACATAAGCAAGGCGATAACCGCCATGGACATCAGGAAGCTGGGCAAGAAGAACATAATCAAGGTTTTGCCCGCAAAGGTGAGAAAGGGCGGAAAATCTGTCAAAGTCAGAAAGGGCCCCGGCAGCAGGAAGGGTGCCAGGTACTCCAGCCTCACGAGGAAGGACAGGTGGATACAGACGGTCAGACCCCTGAGGAGGATGCTGAAGGAGCTGAAGACTGGCGGCAAAATCGAAGACAAGACTTACAGGAACCTGAGAAACCTGGTGAAGGGTGGCATGTTCAGGAGCAGGGCGCACTTGAATATTTATCTCGAACAGCACGGCCTGCTCAAGAAGAAGTGATTCCCCATGGAGAAGATTCTAAAGGTCGGGGCCGTCATCCTGAAGGGAAAGAAGTTCATGGTCGTCAGGGAGAAGGGCGACGAGAGCTACATAATGCCGGGCGGCAGGCCCGAGGCCGGCGAGACAGCAGAGCAGACGCTGAGGCGCGAAATAAAAGAGGAGCTGAACGCCGAGGTAAAGTCCTTTTCGGGCATCGGCAGGCTTGAGGGGCCTTCCACAAGGAAGGATACACTTGTCTCGCAGGACCTGTTCCTGACCGAGGTCGCCGGCGACATAAAGCCGAGCTCGGAAATAGAGGACATAAAGTGGGTGGGCAGCAAGCCGGGAAAGGTCAATATATCCACGTTCATACAAAAGGTCATGATACCAAAGCTACTTGAGCTTGGCCTGATAAAGTGATTGTTATGAAGAGGAAGCTTCCGACGTACAAGATGCCCTTCAAGAGGAGGGCGGCAGGTAAGACCGACTATCACAAGAGGCTTACCCTTCTGAAGTCGAAAAAGCCGAGGCTAGTCGTGAGGAAGAGCCTGAGGTACATAACCGCGCACCTTTCGCAGTTCGACCTAAAGGGCGATGTCACAATGGTGTCCGCGACGTCAAGGGAGCTTAAGAAGCTCGGTTGGAAGTTCTCGTGCGACTCGACTCCTGCTGCGTACCTTGTCGGTCTGCTTGTGGGGAAGAAGGCAAAGGCGAAGAAGGTTGGCGAGGCTATACTTGATTCCGGTCTTTATCCGTCGACGAAGGGCTCCAGGATTTATGCAGTTGTGAAGGGAGCGGTCGATGCGGGCCTCGACATCCCTGTGAGCGAGGACACACTCCCGGCTGACGACAGGGTGAGCGGCGAGCACCTGGCAAAGTTCAACGACAGGTTCGAGAGCCTTCCGGAGAATTTCAAGGCGGTAAAGCAGAAGATTTTGGGCGGTTGAGATGGCAGAGGAAGAGAAGAAAGCGGAGCAGCCTGCAGAGGTAAAGGCAGAGGCGCCCGTGGTAGCGGCTCCTGTCGCGGCTCCGATTTCCGCGGAGATACCGGAGACTAGGATGCCGAGCGGCCTGGAAAACTGGATACCGAAGACTGCTCTGGGAAAGGCGGTCTTCAACAGGCAGATAACCAGCATAGACGACATACTCGCGACGGGGAAGAAGATAAGGGAGGCGCAGATAGTCGATTCGCTCGTGCCCGACATCAAGAACGAGATAATCCTTATAGGCGGCAGGACTGGAAAGGGCGGCGGGATACAGAGGATACCCATCAGGACCACAGCCACTATGACAAAGTCCGGAAGGAGGTTCACAATGAACGCCTTTGTGGTCGTCGGGAACGAGAACGGGATAGTGGGATTGGGAAAGGGAAGCTCGCCGGAGAGCAGGGGAGCGATTGCGAAGGCCACAAGGAACGGGAAGATGAACCTTATGAAGGTCAACAGGGGATGCGGCAGCTGGGAGTGCGGTTGCGGGACTCCTCACTCGATACCCCACAAGACAGAAGGGGGATGCGGGTCGGTAAAGGTCATGCTCATGCCGGCGCCGAAGGGAGTGGGCCTCGTGTGCAACGACGAGATAAAGAAGGTCTTCAGGCTCGCTGGAATCAGGGACATCTGGATAAAGAGCTTTGGCAACACAGGCATGAAGATAAACTTCGTCACGGCCATAGTGAACGCCCTGAAGAACCTGAACGTATACACAAAGTGATTTTGACCTGCAGTTTAGTTTTGGAAAATAACCGTGCAAGTCTCGGATATTCATCCAGTCGATATTCTCTATGTTGGCGCAAAGCTTATCAAAATTGCGCATGAAGTATAATTACGGCGGGAGAACATGACTTACAAGTTCATCGATTTGTTTGCGGGCATTGGCGGCACGAGGATTGCGTTCCAGAGGCAGGGTTTTGAATGCGTCTACTCAAACGAGATAGACGACGCAGCGTGCGAAACATACGCGAGCAATTTCAACTGCAATCCCAAAGGCGACATAACGCGGGTAAATCCGAATGAAATCCCGGACTTTGACGTGCTGGTTGCCGGGTTTCCGTGCCAGGCCTTTTCCATAGCCGGAAGAAAGCTGGGGTTCGAAGACGCGAGGGGAACGCTCTTTTTTGATTTGGCGCGCATACTTAAGGACAAGCGGCCGGCTTCTTTTCTTCTGGAAAACGTCAGGAATCTGCTTAGCCACGACAATGGAAATACCTTTGCAGTCATCAAAAGCGCGCTTGACGGTTTGGGCTACAATGTCTTTTACAAGGTGCTCAACGCCAAAGACTATGGCGTCCCCCAGAACAGGCCCAGGATAATCATAGTGGGGTTCAGGAAGGATTTGGACATACACAATTTCGATTTTCCAAAGCCCGTAGGGAAAAAGACTGCACTGAGAGACATCACGGAGCCCGACGTGCCGGCGCATTATTTTATATCCGAAATCAGGCATAGGGGAATGGAAGCGCACAGGGAAAAACACGAAAAAAGAGGCAACGGTTTCGGGTACAGCATCCTGGACCCCGACGGCGTATCCAATGCGATAGTCGTCGGCGGCTCTGGACGGGAGAGAAATATTGTTCACGACCAGGAGTCCTTCCAAAAGCTTTCGGACGAAGAAAAAAGGGGGAAATGCAGGCACGCTCTGAGGTATCTTACAGTGAGGGAATGCGCGAGGCTTCAGGGTTTCCCGGACTCCTTTGTGGTGCCGGGCGCCAAAACCCGTGGATGGAAGCAGTTTTCCAACTCCGTTCCGGTGCCCATGATAGAGGCCGTTGCCAAGCGCATAAAAGACACCATGGACAACGGGGACACGGTTTCAATCAAGCATTATATTCCAGCTTCCAACAAGGGATAAATATGGAGTTCAAGGATTTGGCATCGATATACGAAAAATACAGGCGAAAATACGGGGACGACACCCACAAGTATGTTTCAAGAATTTTGACGGACGCCAAGAAACGGCACAGAAAGGACTTCCTGAAGCTGCACAGGAACGTAGACCACGAACAGTCCTGGCGGGCGTTCAAGGGCAAGAACATGGAAAAGCTCATTCTTCACATGATAGTGAAAGAAGTCAGGGGAATGGGGCTGGAGATAATAGGCGGAGGTTCATTTGAAAGAACCAAACCCGGAAATCTCGGCGGCGGGATGGACAAGGTTGCGAGGAACGTCCTGGTCAATTTCGGGGAATACGGATGGCACCTGCCCGACGTGGACATGGTGATATACGACCCGAAGACCTTCAAAGTCCTGGCGGTGATTTCCAGCAAGGTGACGCTGAGGGAACGCGTCTCGCAAACTGGCTATTGGAAGCTCAAACTCGCATCCGGGCCCGGCACGGAACACATCAAGGTCTTTTTCGTGACCCCAGACGAAGACGGGACGCTGAAGAACGGGGGCAAGATGTCGAAGAAAGGTAGGGCCATCGTGGAGACCGACACAGACGGATGTTACGTCCTGACCGAAGAGCGGTTCGAAAAAAGCAAAAAAGTGAAAGGATTTGAACAATTTGTGGACGACCTCGAATCCCTTCTGCGCAAAAGATGACCATGACAGACATCTTCACAAAGAGAAAGCGCAGCGAGATAATGTCGAAGATAAAATCCAAGAACACGGGTTTGGAAAAAAAGTTCATGACGGAGCTGCGCAGGGAAGGTTTCCGGTTCAAAACCCATTACCGGGTGGCTGGAAAACCAGATTTTGCGTTTCCGTCGAAAAGGACCGCGGTTTTTTTGGACAGTTGTTTTTGGCACGGCTGCCAGCGGCACGTTTCCAAACCCAGTTCCAACCGGAAATTTTGGGACGAAAAAATAAGCCGAAACAGGAAAAGGGACGCCCAAGTGAACCGCCTTTTGAAAAAGGAAGGCTGGAAAGTCGTCAGAGTCTGGGAGCACGAGTTGAAGAACACCGACAGAGTGATGAACAAAATCCGACGTTCGGTTGAAGGAGGATGAATGCGTCTAGCTAATTTCAATTTTTCAGGATGCCGTGCAAACTACCAGTAAGAAAACTCCCTTCCGTCCTTTATCTTCGCCACGATCTCCACATGGTCAGCAAAGTCCACGTCCCTCATCTTCTGCACAAGCTGCTCCTCTATCTGGAATATCCCGGTCGTGTCGTTCATCTCGACGGTAACCCTTACAGGCCTCTTCTCACCCTTCGTTATCGCCACCCTCTCTATGGAAAGCGCGGAGAACTTGTGTATGTCAGGCTTTGACAGCTTGTACGGTATCCTCGCCCTGCCCTTCGTCATGTCGGTGCCGTCCGACGTGGCGATTATCTTAGACTCGAGCGACGTGGAGTTGTACTCGCCCAGGTGGCACAGCAAGCACTCCAGGACCACCATCCTCATCCTTACCGCCTTTGAAAAATCATCCTTGTACAGCACCTTCAGAATCCTTGCGACTATACCCTTTGACACTATGACGGCAAGTATGTCGTGAGACTTTCTGGAGACGCTCATGCCGCTGTCGTGCAGGTATCCGCCGAGCATCAGAGCAATCCTCACGTCCTCCCTGTCGCCTATGTCGTCGGTTATGACATTCCCCCTGGATCCCTGCCCCTCCAGTATCCTGTATATCTTCAGGGCGTTCAGCAGGACCATCTTCGCGTGCACCCTGCCGTGGTCGTTGAAGCCCATCCTTATGACAGCGACCTTGTTGGCCTGCTCGAGTATGTTGAATATCTCCTCGTCCTTGGACAGGATTCCCCACAGCTTCCTGCACCTCGGGAACTTCCTTATCTCGAAAAGTATATCCCTGTCGATGTCCCGTTCAAAGACCATTGAATAATTGATTGTGCAACGTACGGCTTATTTATACCCGTCCAAAACTGGTCGCGCGCCTCGGCAAAAGAGGCAATGTCAGTTATTGACAGGCCGCCGCTCCGTTTCCGCCCACGTCTATGCCCGTTTCGCCGCTGTCCTGCACCCCGTTCCTGCAGTGGTTGCCGATCAGGTTTGTCGACGTCCTGTAGTGGCTGAGGATGTGCGTGTTCCAGCCGGTTAGCTTTGTGAGGTCGAGGGAGCACTGCGGCAGCCCCTCATTCTGCCCGCAATAGTGGTCGCAGCCGCTCCAGTCGGGGTCGTACCAGTAGTCGTCGGCGCCAGGAAACCACGAGAAGGTGTCCGACGGCGCCGAGCCGCACGGGTCGTAGTTGTTGCGGTTGTTTCCATACCTGTCGGGAACCCCTGACACATACGGGAGCGCATAGTCCATCTGGTGGAGCCACTCGTGCATAGTAGTTTGTGTGAGCCAGTCTATCCCGCACTGCCTAATGCTGTACGACGGGCTGCTGCTGTCGCACGCCGGGTCGAATGACGCGGAGCCGTACCTCATGGCCTGCACGGAATATCCCGCGCCGTTTATCCCCCAGTCAGCTCCCATGGTTCCGCCGCCGAGTCCGCTGTCGATCTTTATCGTCCCGGTGGAGTCGTCCACCATGTCGTAGAACACAAGTACGAAATCGGTGTCCCGCGTCACATATTTGCCAGCAAGCGAGTCCAAGTTCCACGGCGCGAGCCAGTAAGTGCAGCCCGAATTCTTCGACATCTTCACAGTGCCCGAGACCTCGTAGTATGTCGGTGTAAGGACAAGCTTGCCGTTTGTTGCGCTCGACACCTTCGAGACCACGTTCGAGACCGCGGTCTTTATGTCGTCCTTCTCGGTGGAGTTGATGCTTGTGGACGTGCTGACAACCGGGCAGCCGTCTGCGCCGCCCACAGTTGCCGACATGGACGTCAACAGTATCACTGCGACCTTGGGATACACCGTGCCGCTGGTGGACACGTTTAGTCTTATGGTCGTTGAATGGGTGATTCCTCCGCCTGTGGCGCTTATAACCATGTTGTACAGCCCGAGTGGCGTTGTCGGCGGGGTCTGCAAAATCAGAGTGGTCGAGGTTGTTGCAGGGTTCGGTGTAAATGTGGATGTCACGCCTGTAGGGTCTCCGGAAACGCTGAACGTGACGCTGGAATCAAAACCATTGAGCTGGGACACCGGTATGTCGTAGAAGACGTCCTTTCCGGCGGTCACCTCGCGCGAGGGTTGCGACACGGACAGCGAAAAGTCTGGCACCGCGGAGACGTTAAGAGTAGCTGTTGCGCTCCTCATCTTTCCGGAGCTTGCTCCGCTTACGGTTATATAATAGGTACCCGTTGCCGTGCCTGCTGACGTGCTTATCACCATGGTCGGTGACGAAGGCGCGGATGCTGGGTTTGGGGTGAACTGCGCCGTGGCTCCTGACGGAAGGCCGGAGGCGCTCAGTGCCACGGGCGAGCTGAAGCCGTTGCTCGACGCTATGGACAGCGAATAAAACACGTCTTTTCCCGCGGCGACTTCCCTGTACGAGGCCGGTATGGATATGTTGAAATCTGGCTGTGCCGAAACGGAGAGATTCACGCTTATGCTGTGTGTCTGCCCGCCTCCGGCGCCGCTCACGGTCACGGTGTAATTGCCCGCCGGGGTGCTTCCGGATGTCGAGAGGGTGACCACTACGGAGGCGTCTGGAGATGATGGATTTTGGCTGAAGAGCACAGTAGTGTCGCTTGGAGTGCCGTATGTGCTCAGGGTCACGGGCGAAGCGAATCCGTTCAGCGACGACAGCGATATGCCGTAGGAGGTGGAGCCGCCCGCCACGACGCTTTGCTGCTGCGTGGAGGCTGACATCGCAAAGTCCTGCACCCCCGCTTTGGAGACGATCAGCGTGGCTGTGCCAGTATGAGACCTTCCGCTGCCGTTGCCGCTGACAGTGATAGTGTACGTGCCCGACGGCGTGTCGGCAGAAGTTTGCACTGTCAGAATGACGTACGAAGGCGGCGTCGTCGAACCGGTGTAAGACGATGTCGCACCTGTCGGAAGCCCGGATACGCCAAGCGAAATCGCCGAATCAAAGCCATTGTACGGTGACATTGATATGTTGTACGTCACGTAGCCCCCGGCGACAACGCTTTTTGACAGAGGCGACACGTCCATGGAAAAGTCCGGCGTGGTCTGCATAGCCTCTGCAAGGACAATCAAGGTAATGGGTACTGTGTGGGTCTTCCCGTCCACAGTCCCGCTAAACAAAAGTGTGTAGGTGCCGGGTGGCATGGCTGGTGGCGTCGTGACGGATATGGCCGCCTGCTCTCCGGGCAGTACAGAGTCTTTGCTGAAGGACGCGCTCGACCCGTAAGGAAGGCCTTCTATGCTCAGGTAGACGGACGAGTTGAAGCCGCCAAATGGGTTGACGGATGCGGCATAAGAGGCTGTGTCGCCCGCCATTATGGTCTTCGACTGTTCCTGCGCGACCAGCTCAAAATCTGTTGGCGCAAAGACAACAATCCTGATTGTGGCGGAATGTTCCTTGGCGCCTCCCCTGCCCCTTACAGTCACGTCGTATGTGCCGGGGATTGTAGACTTTGAAGTCTGGATCGTGACGGACGCGGAACCGGATGCTGAAAATGCGCCTTGGGAAAATGACGCTGTCGAGCCCTGCGGCAGGCCGGACGCGTTAAGTTCGACTGTGCCGTTGAAATCTTTTGTGAAATTCAGGTAAACCGTGTAGGAAGTGGCGTTGCCGGCGGCCAACTTTCCGTACGGGTCGCGGACATACACCGAGAAGTCGGGTGCCAACGAGATGTTTCCACGGGCGGTTTCCAGGGGCACCACCAGCGACAGCGTGGCGGACTTTTCCTTTCCGTCGACGGTAGCTTTCACAGTGATGTTGTATGTTCCCGGCGGCGTGCCGGGCGGGACGCTCACGGTCATCGTCGTCTGGGGATTTGCCGGAGAGGGGGTTGAGCTGAACTGGGCAACAGACCCTTCCGGAAGCCCTTCTGTGCCAAGCGATACAACGGCGTTCGGCCCTCCCAATGAGCCCAGCGACAGCGCATAGGACGCGGAGCCGCTGGCGCCGACTTCGGCGGAGTAATTGGCCGCCGATATCGTGATCCCTCCGCCTCCGAACAAAAATATCGTCCCGGCCGCGGACAACACCACCAAAGCCAGGGCAATCGCCGCAATCTTGGGAATCGGCACGCTGATTCGTCTGGCTTTGGGGTAGCGCTCCTCGTATGCCGTATGT
This sequence comes from uncultured archaeon, assembly GCA_964427125.1. Classification (GTDB taxonomy): domain Archaea; phylum Aenigmatarchaeota; class Aenigmatarchaeia; order CG10238-14; family SCSR01; genus DATDXT01. Next base: position 40,472 of record CAYRSM010000001.1, read on the forward strand.
TGCCTCAGCAGCCACTCAAGATAGGCAATGTCCTTAGTTTCCAGGATGCGCGACGGATATCGTCCAAGACCAAGTTTGACCCTAATCTTGTTTATGGACGATATCATCTTTTTCTTTTCTTGGTCGCCCATAGCCGTTCTCCCCAAGCAGGAACACAATTAGAACTATGCGACGCGCATTATTATTGCTGACTTGGCTGTACGAATGTCACACAGTCCAAGCCGACTAATTTAAGACTTTTTGATGACATTGTATTTACGGAACCACATGGACGACGCAGGCAATCTTGCATTCGTGAAGATGTGCGAGCTCACAAAGGAGACGAAGAAGGCCAACATCATGGGCAGGGTGTGCAGCTTCTCAAAGGTCACGGAGTTCCAGAGGAAGGACGGCACGAAGGGAAAGGTGGTGAACGTCAACATGAGCGACGGCACGGGGATGGTTAGGATGGTTCTCTGGGACAGGCAGGTCGTCGCTGTGGAGGAGGGAAACCTCAACATAGGCGACGTCGTGCAGGTGGTGAACGGCATCGTCAGGGAGAGCTCGTTCGCCGCGGGCCTTGACATAATCCCCGGCAAGTACACTTCCGTCAACCTTGTCGAGACGGACGGCTACAACATCCCCTCGCTCGACGAGCTGAAGAAAAAGATGGCGACTCCCTACGCGCAGAGGTCGGAGATAAAGAGCCTCGTGCCGGGCATCTTCGAGGTGAAGGGCACTGTGACAGAGGTGATTGCGGGGAGGAACATCTTCCACTCGTGCACCATGTGCGGGAGCAGGATGATTGTGGACGGGAGCGGGGTGCACTGCCCGGAGCATGGCGACTCCGTGAGCGAGCCGGCCATAGTCTTCAACGTGATGCTTGACGACGGCACCGGGCTGATAAGGGCTGTCTTTTTCAGGCAGGTGGCGGAGTCGGCGCTCAAGATAGACGCCGGCAAGTTTGCTTCCGTAGGCGACGATGAAAGGCACAGACTGATCGGGGAAAGGCTGCTGGGCGAGGATATCATTGTGGTCGGCAGGGTCAAGAGGAACGATAATTTCGACAGGACCGAGATGATAGTGTCGGATATCAAAAGCATAAATCCTTTGGAGGAAATCAGAAGATTAGCCGAAGAGATTGAGCGGGAGCTTGGTTGAATGGCCGAGGACAAGGGATGCACGTTCTGCAGTCTGCCCGAGGACAGGATTTTCTACAGGAACGAATACGTGAAGGCCCTTTTCTCTCTGTGGCCCATAAGCGACTACCATTTCCTTGTGATACCTGCAAGACACACCGCAGATGAGAAGGATCTTACCGAGAGGGAAGTCGTGGAGCTGTTCAAGGCGAGGATGAAGATTTCCGCTGCGATAGAGGACATGACCGGGATGAAGAACTACAACCTGCTTCTGAACCAGGGAGAGGTCGCAGGCAGGACGATACCACATCTGCACTACCACACGGCGTTCAGGAAAAAGGGGGACCTGGAAAAGTCGCCAGCAGCAGAATTGCTGGGAGAGGCCTTGACCTGTGACACTGTAGGGAGGATGAAGAAGAAGGTCAGACTGGCCTACGAGATGCTCACCAGTGATGTGGGCGGCGTCAGGAATGTCATGCCGGGCATGAACGACTACAAGAATTTCGGCGACATGATTCCGAGCAGGGAAAAAGACGTGCTTATATGGACGAGGCGACTAAAAGAGTATTTGGAAAAGGATGGCCATGGCTAAGAAAGATTTCGACATCGAGGACATCAGCGGAGTAGGGGACACTACCGCAAGCAAGCTGAAGGACGTCGGTCTGACCGATCCGATGGCTTTGGCAGTGAGTTCTCCGACGGAGCTCGCGGCGATAGCCGAGATAGGCGAGGCCCAGGCCACCAAGATAATCAATTATGCGAGGGAGTTCTGCGACATCGGATTCACCACGGCGGACAAGATAAGGGACAAGAAACAAACAGCCTTGAAAATATCCACGAGCTCAAAGGCGCTTGACAATGTGCTGGGCGGGGGGATAGAGACGCAGGCCATAACGGAGACTTACGGACAGTTCGGCTCCTCTAAGAGCCAGCTCGGGTTCCAGCTGTCAGTCAACGTCCAGCTTCCCCCGGAGAAGGGCGGCCTGGGAAGGAACTGCATGTTCATCGACAGCGAGGGTACCTTCAGCCCGAACAGGATAATGAGCATGGCGACCACCAGGGGGATGGACCCGGAGGAGGCGCTCAAGAACATATTTGTGGCGAGGTCGTTCAACAGCGACCACCAGATACTGCTCGTGGAGAAGGCGCAGGACATCATAAAGGAGAACAACATCGGCCTTATCGTCGTGGACAGCCTGACGAGCCACTTCCGCTCCGACTTCATGGGAAGGGGCGAACTAGCCGGCAGGCAGCAGAAGCTCAACAGGCATCTGCACCACCTGCAGAGGCTGGCCGACGCGTATAACCTAGCCGTCTATGTGACCAACCAGGTTATGTCGAGGCCCGATGTTTTGTTCGGAGACCCCACTGCGCCGATCGGGGGGAACGTGCTGGGTCACATGTCGACCGTGAGAGTCTACCTGAGGAAGGGCAGGGAAGGCACCAGGATAGCCAGGATAGTTGACGCTCCCAACCTTGCGGAGGCCGAGGCGGTGTTCAAGGTCACGGAGAACGGGGTCGGCGACGTAGAGGAAGAGAAGGAAAAGAAGAAGAAAAAAGACGAATAGATTTCTAGAGATGTTTGGCAATATGTTCAATCAGCGCACTTTTTAATCACAACTGTTTCAAAATAATCTTATGGAGATAGCGAAGCGCGGTGCCGAGGCCATTTTGTACATAGGCGAGTTCGAAAGCCAGAAAGTCTTGATCAAGGAAAGGCTGAAGAAGGGGTACAGGATACCCGAGATTGACCTGAAGCTGAGGAAGCTGAGGACGAGAGGGGAAGCCAAGCTGCTGCTGGAGGCGAGGAAGTGCGGGGTGATGACGCCGAGGATACTGGACGTTGACGAGAAAAATTTCAAGATCTTCATGGAGTTTGTTGAAGGACATAGGATAAAAGAATTTCTCAATGCATCATCCACAGGAGAAATAAAAAAAGTGTGCGCAGAGATAGGAAGGTCGGTGGGAAAGATGCACTCACATGACATAATCCACGGCGACCTGACGACAAGCAACATGATTCTGAAGGAGGGAAAGGTCTACCTCATAGACTTCGGCCTGGGTGAGTTCTCGAAGAGGATAGAGGACAGGGCGACCGACATGAACCTGCTGTACGAGGCGATAAGGTCCACACACTACAATATCCTTGACGAGTGCTGGGGGGAGATTGTGAAAGGATACAGGGAAGAATACAAGAAGGCCGAGGATGTCTTAACGCAGATAAATGAAATCGAGAAGCGCGGAAGGTATGCAAAGAAATCATGACTTTTACCCGAACAGCTTGAAGAACTTTCCCAGCGGGCTTGCCCTGTCCGATTCATAGTAGTGCTTGCCGACGAGCTTGTGGGCGACCCTCTTTATCTCCCTGGCCGCCGGGGAGTTTGATTCAGAATGCACCACGGGTATCTTCCTTGCGATGCTCTTCGCGACCATCAGGTCCTCCGGTATCGCGCCTATGACGGGGATTCCGAACATGTCCTCTATCTCCCTCTCGCTGAGCTCGTGCTCCAGCCTCCTAACCCTGTTCACGACTATGCCGATTATCCTCTTGTGCTTCCTCTCGGCGTGCTTCACGGTCTTCAGGGCGTCGGTGACGCTGGGCAGGTCGGGATTTGTGACGATGAGCACCTCGCTGGCGGAGTCGAGCGCCGCAAGGTACTCCTCTCCCAGTCCCGCTGCCGAGTCGACAAGGACGAACTCGAACTGGCTCAGGAGCTTCAGCACGACGCTGGTCAGCCTCTCGTACCTCACGTTCCTCAGGCTGTGCACGGATATGCTGCCGGGCATGACCTTGAAGCCGAGCGGGTGCGGGTACAGAGCCCTCTCCACCTTCTCCTCGCCCCTCAACACATCGTGGAGTGTCTTTGTCACAAGGTGCATCCCCAAATGTATGCCGAGGTTCGGCGTTGTGAGGTTCGCGTCGATTGCCACCGTGTCGTACCCCATCTTCGAAAGAGCAGTCGCGAGGTTGGCCGTTAGGCTTGTCTTTCCCACGCCGCCCTTGCCGCTCGTTATCAGGATGCATCTTCCCATGGATTTCACTTATATGATGTACAATTAACTATTCGCGGTCCGGGGTTAATAAAAGTTGGGATGAACGTTCCAGGTCGTGCATGTTGCGGGGAAGTGCTTGATTCGTTGTGGACGTATGGCTGTACACGCGCATTGTAGTGGCTGTCAATCTAAGAAATACTGTAAAGTAAAATATATTTTATTACATATGTTTCAAATCATACAAGTTGTTAAAAGTACGTATTTATAAGTACGTACCATGCCGACAGCGACAATATTCACCTACGACACCTCCCACAGGAAGCTGATGCTCAGGAGCAGGTTCTACTGGAAATTGTACGGAAGGACCCATTCCTCAAAGTTCGGCAAGTACGTGTACGAGGAGAAGGGAATGCTGTCAGGCATCAGGCACCTGCGGCCTACGGAGTCCGTGGTCATCGTGGGCAATGCCAACGCTCCCGTTCTGAGGGAGTTCTTTACGGCAGAAAACGCGAGGTTCTCCGAACACAAAATAATCCTGAGCGGGAAGGAGTATGCCATGCTGAAGCGGTGACGAAGGTTAAAATTTCCGTTTTCCAGGACTATGCGGTCCAGAACTTCTTGTTCCTGGTAAAGGCGCGCTCCGCCTCGAGTATGTCCCTGAAAAGCTCGCCCTCGTCCTTGTGGTACTTTGACAGTATCCTCAGCGCGAAAGTCGGCCCGACCCCCCTTCCTGCCATCGTCAGTGCGGCCAGCCTCCTGTACGTCATGAAAGCGTCCGCCTTCCTCTTCATAACCTGGAACCTCTTCCTCTCCTCGGAGTTGGTGAGCCCGCCCTTCATCCCCTTCTTGGCGACCTTCAGGTGGTTGTACGCCAGCGACTTTGTCACCGCCAGGGCTATCGACTCGCACTTTGCGCACCTCGTCTTGTCCGTGATGTTCTTGACCAGGAATGTCTGCTCCCAGTCCCCGCAGTTCATGCACACCAGCTTCACCTTGGTGTTGAGCAGCCTGTTCTTGAATATCTCGAAGAACTCCTTCTCGGGCTTTCCCCCGGACACAAGCTCCGCATACTTGTCCTTTATCCCGATGTGTCCCAGAGGCGACAGGCCGTGCTCCATAACAATCTCCAGCTTTCCCTCCTGTATCTTCCTCAGCAGCGTTGTAGCACCCTCGACGTCAAGCTTGTCCACCTCGATCTCGCGCATGGTCTCCTTGTAAATCGGGCTGCCCGCGTACTCGTCGATTATCTTCTTCATCGTGACCTTGCCGAAGTCAGCGTCCTTAGCTATCGCGCCGAACCTCTTCGCCACGTGGACGAACTTCCACTCGAAGAGCTCGCTCCTGCTCAGGCTCATCTCCAAGTAGCTCCTCATGTGCTCTGGTTCGGTCTTCATAAGCATGTCCCTCACGAGCTCAGCCGCTTTCTCCTGCGTCTGTATCATTATCCTGTAGGGGTCGACCTTCAGTCCCACAGTGCCTATCCTCGTTGAGAGAAGCGCGGTCACGAACCTGCCGATTGTTTCGTTTGTGGTTGTGCCGAAGCACGTGTGCATGACTATCAGGTTTTCAAAATCCTCTATGAGCAGTGTCTTGTCGTCGGGCACGCTCCAGTCCTTTCTCTGCTTCTCTATTACCTCAACCATCTTCCTTGCGCAGATTCTGTCCACCGGGTACTCCTTCATCAGTGTGTCCGCGACCTCTCCCGCATCCTTGCGCTTTCCCAGCAACCCGGATATCCTTCCCCTTATGCGCCCGACCTCCTGCGCGACCTCGAACGAGACCGGTATCAGCTCGCCCTCCCATCCCGGCACCGAAGCCTTGATGTCCCCGCTCGGCTCCACCAGCACCTTGTCGCGCTCTATGGAGAGTATCCTCCACGGCTGACCCTTTACTATGAAAGTGGTGCCGGTCTCCCCGTGTATCGCTATGAACTCCTCATCAAGCACGCCGACAAACGAGTTGTCTATCGTGTTGTATATCTTGTAATTTTTTATGGTCGGGATGGTACTCATCGCTTCGAAATAGTGCTGCAGCCCCCTGATCCTCTTCCTTATGTGGCTGTTCAAAAACACCATTCCCAGTTTCTCCAGCTGCTTGCACGTCTCGATGAACTCCGAGTATGCGAGGTTCCTGAAAGGGTAAGCCCTCCTGATGAGCTGGTAACCCTTCTCGGGGTCGACGTCCCCGGAGTCGAGGGTGAGCCCGATTATCTGGTGCGACAGAACGTCGAGCGAGTTCTCATGCTGGAATGTCTTCTCCAGCTCCTTGCCGAGAGCCATCCTCGCTATGGCAGCGGATTCAAAAATGTCATCGTCTTCTGTTGCAATGATTATCCCCTTGCTTACCTCCGACAAAGAGTGTCCGGCCCTTCCAATCCTCTGCAGGGCCTGGGTGACCCTCCTCGGGGACATGTACTGCAAGACCAAATCGACAGAGCCTATGTCGATGCCCAATTGTAACGACGAAGTGCACACAAGCGACTTTATCTTCTCGCTCTTGAACTCCTGCTCGGCCTTTATCCTCACGTCCTTGCTCAGGCTGGAGTGGTGTATCTCAGCGGAGAACGCGCTGTCTATGTTCTTTATCCTCGACGTGAGTATCTCCGCAAAGTCCCTGGTGTTTGTGAAAAGCAGCGTCGACTTTGACTTCTTGATTAGTTCCATTATGGTCCTCAGCCTCGCCGCCGCGTCCTTGCTGACATAAACCGACTCAGCTATCTTGCCGTCCTCCGTCACGGACCTCGGGCATATAACTCTTATCTCCGTCTTCTTGTCCTCGTCGTACTCCACCACCTCTACCGGCTTTCCTCCTGAAAAGAAGTTCGCCACCTTCTCCGGCTCGGCCACTGTCGCGCTCAGCATCACAAACTGGAAGTTTCCGCACAGCTCCCTCAGCCGTTCCAGGGCGACTGTAAGCTGGACTCCCCTCTTGCTGTTAGCAATTTCATGTACCTCGTCCAACACTACGTACTTCACGTTCCTCAGGTGCTCCCTGATCTTCTTTCCTGTCAAAGTTGACTGCAGCATCTCCAGCGTCAGGATCAGCATGTCGTTGGGGAACTCCTGCTGCTGCTTCCTCTCGTAGGCCGAGGTGTCGCCGTGCCTGACGGCAACCTCCATGTCCATGTCGTTGGCCCACTGCTCGATGTGCAAAAGCATGTCCCGGTTCAAACTTTTCATCGGAGTAATGTACAGTATGCTTATCGGGTCGGGCTTTTCCTTGAACCACTTGCTGTAGATTGGAAGCAGTGCGGCCAGCGTCTTCCCCGAGCCTGTGGGTGAAATAAGAAGGACGTTCGAGCCGCCCTCTATCTTCAAAAACGAAGCCCTCTGTATCCCCGTGAGCCTGTCCATCCCGTGCTTTTTCATTATGCCTTTTATTTTTTCTGGCATCCTCTCGCTTATTACCTTCTCTGCGTCTTTTCTTGTGTCGTCCATGGTTGTCACTAAACAGGGCAGGAGTATACGTATACCTCGCTTGTCGCTTGCGTTTCTGCCATAAGGTACAAAAGCTAAAAGAATTAATGGCATATGGGTATTTAATCTTTATGGAGTGCGTGTTCTGCGACACAAAAACTATGGGAAAGGACAGGATTGTTGTCGATTCAAAGCATTCGATGGCTTTCATGAGCATAGAGCCGCTTATAGAGGGCCACCTTCTCGTCGTTTCCAAGAGGCACGTCAGGGAACTGGACGAACTGGACAAGGAGGAGCTTCATGATTTGATGAAGACGCTGGGCAGGGCCGACAGCATGCTCAGGAAGACATACAGCACCCCAGCAAGCTTCTCCTACATGAAGCACGGGGTCGCAAAGTCCCAGGAGCACCTCCACATCCACCTGATGCCCGGCTTTGTCCCCATACGCGAGGCTCTGGTAAAGTACGGCTATTCCAGGAAGGTCAGGGACAAGAGGAGCCTCGAGGAGCTGGCGAATGTGGCTGAGAAGATAAGGTCGAGTGGTAAGACTTGAAGACCGAGATAGGAAAGATTGTAGTTGTTTTGCAGAAACGGTACAGAGTCAGGGTCAGGAGGGAGCGGCCTTTCGAAGTGCTTGTGCACGGAATACTCTCTGCCAGGACGAAGGATGAGACAACTTTCCCAGCGCAGGAGAGGCTGCTCAAAGTAGCAGACAGGCCCGAAAAGATTTTGAAATTACAAACACAACAAATAGAAAAACTGATTTACCCAGTCGGATTTTACAAGACAAAGGCCAGACACCTGAAGGAGATGAGCAGGTTCCTGTTGGAGAGGTTCGGGGGTAAAGTGCCGAGCGACAGGAGACAGCTGATGGAGATTCCTGGCGTGGGTCCTAAGGTGGCGGGCATAGTCCAGGTCTGGGGGTTCGGCATCGCATCCGTCCCCGTGGACACCCACGTTAACTTGGTATCTCAGAGGCTTGGTTTTGTGCCGAAGGGAAACAGGCCGGAGAAGACGCAGGAGGTCCTGGAAAGGATCGTGCCTGAAAGGTTCAAGATTGTGTTCAACCAGCTCTTCGTGATGTTCGGGAAGGACATCTGCAGGCCGGCGAGGCCGCACTGCTTCAGGTGCCCGGTATATTCATACTGCAGGTTTGAGGGAAAGTCTTACTACAGGAAACATATTCCAAGCAACTGGGTAAAATCCACCGGAAGTGGAGGAACAACAGACAAATGATTATCAAAGCATAGTTTGGATTCGCAATGGTTGATTTTAAGTTAGATTCAAATTATAGATATGAGGCTGATAGAATTTGCGCCCTTGGCCATATTTTTGTCGGTGATTTTCGGTCTTTTTCTCTTAGAAGATTCTTTGAAAATAAATATCCCGAGCTGGTCAATTGCGCTAAGTGCGTTTCTTGCTGCTTATTTGTCCATGGATATCATAAAGGAATTCCGCCCAGAGCTTGCCAAGCCGGCTTTTCAAAAATGGTCATTGAATAAAAAGATTTTGCTCAACCCGTTTACAATCACAGTAATGGCTTTGGCGATAATTATTTTGATAGCATATTTGCTCAATCAATAAGCAGCCGAATGTGACAAATTATGGAAGAAAATCAAGAACAACCGATTTTGCGACAGAATCTAATAGTGCAACGTTTTTAAAGATTGCGCAGGATATTTATGTTATCGAATCCGAAGGCGATGAAAATGGACATAAACGAGTTGATAAAAGAAAACAATGCGTATGCCGAAAGGGTGGACAAGAAGATTTTAGGCAATCTGACCACAAATGGGCAGCACCCGGTCGCAACTGTTGTTTACTGTTCAGATTCTAGGGAACCAATCGAGATTATCTTCAACCAGATGGAGCCGGGGAAACTGTTCGGTGTCAGAGTCGCCGGCAACGTGGTCTCTGACGATGACATAATCAGGGGAAGCATAGAGTATGGCGTGGAACATCTGAAGACACCATATGTGATAGTGATTGGGCACACAAAGTGCAGTGCTGTGAAAGGCTATCTTGACGGAGTTAAGGAAGGCTATGTGGGAAAGCTTGTGGGTCATATGCATCTGAAAAGCAAGGACTGGCACGGTGCCATAGTGGAGAACATAGAACAGCAGGTCGGCAGCATAATGGATATGGAAGTCATAAAGCACGCCATAAAGCATCACGAGCTGGAACTCTACGGCATGCTGTACCACATAGAGGACGGCAGGGTAGATGTCCTTTACAAGCACGGCCAGCTTGAGTAGACAGGTCAAATTTTTCACTGGACGATTTTAGGCAATGTGTAACACGTGTTACATTTTTCCATAATTTTCGTTGAAATCCACATTTAGGACTATTCCCAAAACCCGTAAGGATTTAAGCCGTTTCCTCCAATCCAAGGTTATGAATCCGTATCTGATACCCGCAATCATAGTAATCGCCATATCGGTGGCCGCATACGAGATTGTGAACAGTTTCGGCGGGATATCGGTGACCGGTCTCAGCGCCGGTTTGAAAAATTCGAGCAACACGGCGAAAGTTGTGGAGAACAACGTGAGCGCAACATCTGAAAAGGTGTCAAACTGCCCAATCTCATGCGACGATAGGGACAGCTGCACGGCCGACATCTGCAACGAAAAGACGGGTTACAAGTGCGTGAGCGAGCCTGTGACTGGGTGCTGCAACCTTGGCAGGGCGTATTGCGATGGAAAATGCGTTCCCGTGAGGTGCATAGTGGACAAGGACTGCGACGACGGCAACAGGTACACAGATGACAGGTGCGCGAGCCCGAACAGCTGCAACGCCACCTGCGAGCATGTTCTGATACAGAACGTCTGCGGCAACGGCGTCTGCGAGGGAAGCGAAAACTATTCCACTTGTCCAATCGATTGTGGCGCACTGGCCCCGAAGGACACCGTTAGCCGGAACCTCTCGCAGAGCATCATGCAAAATGAAACTGCGAACTCAAATGCTCTCAGC
>CAYRSM010000002.1:0-50300 GCA_964427125.1 uncultured archaeon
TAATCTTGAACTGAGGGACTGGCACAATCATTTTGCCCCCACCCATAAGGAATTCCTTCTCCTGCCTCTTTATTTCTTCTATAAAATGATAGGGTAAAACAAGTAGGTAATCCGGCTTTCTGCTCCTATATTCGTCTATGGAAATTATAGGTATGCCAGTCCCTACGATTGATTTTCCCCACTTATCAGGGTTTTTATCGGTGGCTGCCGCAATCAGCTTGTTGGTTATGCCCGCATAATGAAGAATGACCTGGCCGCGCGTCGAGGCACCGTAAATGTAGATTTTTTTGCCCTGCTCCGTCTCCTTGGACAGAAAATCAACCAAATTATCCCTGATTTTCCCAATCCTTTTGGCAAACTCATCATAGGTTTTTTGGTCGTTCAAGCGCATCTTTTCTTCACATTTCCTCATATCAGCCACACGCCCTTCCGAACCTGGTTTTCCTTTTAATACGCTGTCATTGTGCTTTACGTAAACCCTGAAACTCCCCCCATTAACATCATTAAGCTCGGCGTCGAAAACCTCCATATCGTGCCTCTTCAGAAGATTTTCCAGCGAAAATAGGGAATAAAATTCCAAGTGTTCGTGGCTGATGTTGTCGAACGTGTTGTTCTCCAGCATCAGGCCGAGATAATTCATCTGTATAATCCAGATGCCGTCCTGAGCAAGGCATTTTTTAATGTCCTCCACGAACTCGTTGGGTTTTTCCAAATCGTAAAACATGGCGATACATGTGATTACCTTGGCCTTAGCATCTCCAAAATTCTTCTTAAATGAGTTGTAGTTGAAATAATCATGTAGCATTGTCACTCCGTCAGAAACACCCAACTCCCAGAGATTTGAAGGCTCAAACCCCACCTTGACTATGTTTGCCGTTTTATATTGCTTCAAAAGGGTGCCGTCATTTGCGCCAACATCTATTACCAAATCGTCCGATTTTAAACTAACTGTACTTTCCGCACTATTTGCAACATCATTCAACGCATTGACCATTGTTGTGCTTATGCCGGACCTGTACCAATATTTCCGATACAGCACATCACGCTCCATTGTGTGCTTCAACTGCAAAAGTCCGCAACCGCCTTCTTTAGCATCGCAAAGAATCAACTCCAGTGGACCTTTAGGGAGATTCTTGTCCTCGTCTTCTATAAAATTGGTTACAAATTGTTCTCCCAACGATAAAATAGGTTTAAGATTTTTCGAACCACACACCCTACATATTTCTCTGCTTTTAACCCCGATTGCTATCACCAGACAAGTATAATATATTTCAATAACACATTGCTTATTTAAAGCCGTTTTTTCACATTTCTTTTTGAATGTCACCTGCAACCTCTCCCCAAGGTTGGAAAACGGCTACGGCAATTCCAGTGTGATAAAAATGGCCGACTTCTACCAGAACCCTCTGAACCTTGCAGGCAACTGCCTCGTCGATTCCGTAATCTGCAAAAACTTCACGCGTGACTTCGCCCTAAACAGGACCTTCGCCTTCACGGGAAGGGGACTGTGCGTGGGTGTTCACGAGGGCGTCATATCCCTAACTGGGACTTCGAGCCGTCCTGTTGCACTCCTAGCAGCCATTTGTACAGCGGCACGCAGGGCACGGCATGCCCGTCTGCCTCCAGGACGCCTTCGTAGTCCCACGTTATCACAAGCAGGTTTCCGCATTTCATCTGGCCAGACGCCTTGATCAGGGACGCCGTCTCCCTGTCCCCTATCTCCTCGCGGCTGGACGAATAGGTTACCTGTATCAGCTGCCTCACTCCCGCCCCCTCCTTGACCACGAAGTCCACCTCGTTCTGCACATGATCCTTCCAGTAGTATACCTCCGTCCCGCCAGACAGGTAGTTTTTCCTCCTCAGGAGCTCCGTCGCGACAAGGTTCTCCATCAGCCTGCCGCGGTTCTCGCTCGTCCGGAACCCCATCGCGCTTACGAACCCCGTGTCTATGCAGTAGATCTTCTTCGGTGCAATCGTCTGCTGCTTGAGCTTGGGCGAGTACCTCTCCAGCATAAAGGACAGGTACGCCCCCTCCAGGGCGTCTGCCCAGTTTTTGACGGTGTGTACGTCCCTTATTTCAAATATGTGCCCCAGCTTCCTTAGCGTAAACTCCGAGGCCGCATTCGAGACGAGGTATTTCGCAAACTCCTTGAACGTTTTTTTCTTCCGTATGGCGAACCTTTTGAGCACGTCTTTTTCTATGATGTCCGCGTACACCCTCGCGACAATCTCCCTGCCGAACACGTAGGCCTCTGGCAGCCCCCCGATGTCCAAGTACCTCTCCAGCTGCCTCTTCAGTTCGGCCGTCTTCGCCGTGGAATAAAAATCCTCCCTTACGACAACAATCCCATTGTAGGCGAGGAATTCCCTGAAGCTGAACGGCATCAGCGTGAAGTCGATGTGTCTGCCCGTCAGGTGCGTGGCCAGCTCGCCTGCAAGAAGCTTGGAGTTGCTTCCCGTTATGACGACTCTCTTGGTTCGCCTGAGCCTGTTTGCAAACAGCTCCCAGCCTTCGACGTTCTGCGGCTCGTCGAGTATGAGACAATCTATGTTCCCGTAGAGCTCGTAAAACGCCTGCAGTATTTTGTCCAGATCCCCAGCTCCAGCCCCGGTCAGTCTCTCATCGTCAAAGTTCACGTACCCGAACTTTTCCTTTCTGAATATCTGCCACGAGAACACGGACTTTCCGCACCTCCTGACGCCGAGGATGGCCAGGACGTTCGGCTGCGCCACGAAACTCTCCAGTCTCGCCATGGCGACCTCCCTTTCTATGATTGTGGCTTTTCCGAACTTTTCTTCCATCTCCTCACGTTGCGATACTATGACCCTCTTGATTTCTTCCACGTTCATAACAATACTATTCACATACTTTAATAAAAAGTTTGCGGTTAATATCATTTAAAACTTGCCATTTCGTAAAATAACTCTATAAATTTATATTTTATAAAAAATTAATAGAGTTAAATTTAAATATAACAAAAATAAATAGACATATATGCCAGAGATGATTATAAAGAGGGAGCTCGAGGACAGGGTGATGCGCTTAGCCAAAAGAAGGGAGATAATATGCATAAGGGGCCCGCGACAGGCCGGGAAGACCACCCTGATGAAGACCGTGCAAAGAGCCTTGGGCGGGGACAGCGCCTTCGTAAACCTTGACCTTATAGAGTACAGGAAAGCCCTCGAGGGGGCGCCTGTGGATTTCGCCAAAAGGCTCGCCAAGGAGGGCAAAAGGCTTTTCCTGTTCCTGGACGAGGTGCAGAGGGTGAAGGACGCGGGCGAGAAGCTGAAGATAATATACGACGAGTTCCCGGACATAAAGATGTTCGCCTCCGGCTCGTCGTCGCTTGAACTGAAAGCCAATGTCCTGCCGCCCCTGGTGGGAAGGATGTTCCTGTTCGAGCTGTTCACTTTCGACTTCGAGGAGTTCCTGGGCGCAAGGGACGAGGGGCTGCGCAGGCTGCATGCGGAGAAGCGCGCTTCCCTGCTGGATTTCCTCGCCGGCAAAGGAGAACTGTCGCCCCCCTCGTTCACCGGGGATTTCACAAGGCGCCTGAAGGAGCATATGGTCTTCGGCGGCTATCCGGAGGTCGTGAAGGCGTCCGACGAGGAGGAAAAAAAGACCGTCCTCAGGAACATATTCAACCTGTATCTTGAGAAGGACATAGCATCCCTGTTCGCCGGGGAGACCGCCAAGTTCGACAGCTTTTTGAAAGTGCTCGCGTTTTCGGTCTCGGGTGTGCTCTCCCTCTCGTCGGCGGCGTCCGACGCGGGCGTGAGCCATGTCAGGGCCGGGCAGTTCCTCGAGGCGCTGAAGCACACCTACATCGTCTTCGCGCTGCCGCCGTTCCACAGGAACCTGATAACGGAGATAAGGAAGGCCCCGAAGGTGTACTTCTGGGACGTCGGCCTGAGGAACTCGTCCATGGACAACTTTTCCCCGTTCGACGGCAGGACGGACAAAGGGCAGCTGCTGGAGAATTTCGTCGCAAAGGAGCTTGTCATGAATTTCCCGGAATATAAGATTCGCTACTGGAGGACGACGGGCAAGGCCGAGGTGGACTTCGTCCTGGAAAAGGATGGCGCGGCGGTGCCCGTTGAAGTAAAATTGTCCGGGGATTCCCTGGGCAAGAGCTTTTACAGCTTTTTGGACGCGTACAAGCCAGAGAAGGCGCTTGTCGTGACCCTGGACAGGTTCGACGCAAAAAAAATCAACGATACCGATGTCCGCTGGGTGCCCGCATTCTATTTTTAATCCATCCTGCTAATAGCACACGAGCGTGTCAATCGAAATACGCGCTTGCCGTCGGCGGAAAACCATCTTTTTAATACTTGGGACGCTCAATTTAAGGATTATGAAGATGCTGAAGGACGCCAGGATGGTCCTGCTGATTGTGCTGACTCTCTCATCGGTCGTAATCCTGGCATACCCCTATGTTACAGGCAAGTCCGGCGTGACAGTTACATCAATATCTCCGAGCGCAAGATGCACCGGCGTCTCCGCGGGGAGCGTCATAACCCAGGCCAGCGGCGGCGACATAAGAAACACAAACGATTTCCAGAGGATAATGGCGTCTGTGAAGGCGGGCGACTATGTCACACTGGTGGTGGACGGCGGCCCCGGGGGTTGCGCCGCGCCGTCTGACGGCAACGTTGGGCTGGCGGTCGATAACATGAGGTCTTCCTCGATAAAATTTTCACCCGACATACAGGGCAGCACCAAGACGACTTATGCACCGACAGACAACCTCACGGCAACGGACACAACCACGGCAAGAAACATCATCCAGCAGAGGGTGAGAGCTCTGAACCTTCAGTACACGGCCGTCGATTCGCAGGACAGCAGCATAGCCATAACCGCCCCCACCAGCGTCAACCCCGACGGCCTCCTGGCGCCCTGCAACCTTGTGGGCAGGATCACGACCGCAATAAGCCTGGAGAACGGAACAGGGAGGGTGAAGGTCGGCAATGACACATACGGCATAGGCTTTTATGGCACCAATGTGAACGTGAGCGGGAGCGTGTATTCTGCCAGTGATACAATAACCATCGGGGGCGTACAGGTTCGGTTTTCCAACATAACGAACTCTTCGGCCGCGGAGACTGTGCAGTTCCTAAGGAACGGCGACGTCATATCCGCTTCAGGCTACGGCGGCACATCCAGGGACCAGACATCCGGGGAGTACTACTTCAACATACCGATTGTGGCTTCCGAGAGCAGCACAGACACCCTAAAGACAATGGCGAAGAGCCTCGGCACCACTTTCGCCGGCGGACAGCTCGCCCTGAACGGCAACATAGAGTACTACCTTGACGGTGTCCTCTTGTCCAGGCTTCCGATGCCATACACCCTGGCGACTCAGCCCATACAGTCGCTGTCGGTGATAGGCGTAGGCGCCGGCGCAAAGGCCGTGGACAGCCTGAGGACAAAGGCCCAGATGTGCCTCAGCTCACAGCCGCTTGGCATTGCGTTCGGGAAGACAGGCACCGTTACGGTCGATCCCACCAACAGGAACGCGTTCTACTACACTCTGGCGGCCACGCTGGCACTTCCCATCCTGTTTTTCCTGGTCATGTATGTCAGGACGAAGTCTGTAAAAGAGTCGGCCGCCCTGATATCGCTGGCGCAGATGCCGATAACGCTTGGTGCAGCGGCTTTCACGCAGATGGCTTTCCCGGTGAGCTGGGTCGTGGACCTGCCCACGGCGATGGGGATATTTGTCTCTTTGTTTGCCGTCCTGTCCACATCAAGGTTTAGCGGTGCATTGCTGAAAAACGGGGTGTCCAGGCACGCCGACATAATAGTGTTCCTTGTGGGCTTCGTTGTCCTGTTCACGCCGCTCAAGGGGCTCGGCCTCTCGCTGCTGGTGGGATGGTTCCTGAAGGTGACAGCCTTCGGCTCCATGATAAAGTGAATTCTGAATAATACGCTAGTCTTATCCGCTTTGTTTCAGGTAACTACCGGCCTTCAGCGTCTTTGATTTTGTCTCTCCGGAAAACAGCGACAGCTCTCCGCCGCACTTTGCGCATTTCCCGATCAGCGGTATGTAGCCGAAGGTCGTTCCGCACTTGTCACATATCACCCCGTCCACGCTTGTCAACACCTCGGGCGCCTTCTCCTGCGGCTTTGCCAGCAGCTGGCTCAGCATCATCTGCTTTCCCACCCTGAACAGCTCGCCCTTGTCGATGCCCATTGCCTCAAACACCCTCTCCAGCGGGGGGAGGAGCTGGTTCTCTATGTAGTACTTCGGGTCGACTTTCAGGTTGTGCTGCCTGATGTACTCCGGGTCCTCGGCTCGCTCCGATATGCTCTGAAGCCCCTTCACGATGACAAAGCCTATCCTGTCTCCGACCGTGGGGGCGTCCCCGACCATCCTCTCCTTCATCTTCTTGGCGAGGTTTATGTGCGGGAGCATCCCCTTGTACTCTTCGGGCCTTTTGGTTATGCCCTTTGTGATGACCAACTTATCGAGCTCAATCTTGTTGTCCTGCAGCTTCTGCACTATGTCCTTCATATAGCTGACCGCCTTCTCGGGGTTCTGCTCTTTTAGTATTATGTTCAGCGTGTTTGTCAGAACCTCCGACACGAGGTTGCACCAGTCCCTCCTCACGGTCTCTATGCCCTTCATGACCGTCTTCTCCTTCCACTCGCCCCCGACCTTCTCGAAGCTCCAGCCGGCGTACCTCTTCTTCGTCAGGATGAGCAGCGACCTGAAAATATTTTCCACCTTTATCCTCATGGTACCCTTATACTCGTCGTTGATAAGCTTGGCAAGTTCGTCCCCTTTTTTCATTGCCTCGTCCATGTCTTTTGTGTCGGTCTCCACCATAACTGAGTCCGTGTCGCCGTATATCACCTTGTGCCTCGTCTTGCCCTCCACCAGCTCCTTTGTCCTGTTGATATAGTACCTGCCGCAGCTCGTTATCGCGCTGGCCACGTCCAGAACATACAGCCTCGCCATCATGAAGCCCGTGTAGCCGTAGAAGGCGTTCGACATCCTCTTGAGCCCCTCCTGCCTGGCGTCGAGTATGGCGAGTTTCTCCTCGTCCCTCTCTTTCTTCATCTCGGCTTTTATCTTGGCCCTTTCCTCTATCAGATTTTTTACTATCCTCGGGATTATTCCTTGGCGCACGACTGTAGGCGCAAATGTCGCGCCATACGGTGTCTTTATCAGGCCGTCAACCACACCGTCCTTTTCAGAAACCAAAGTGGTCGGGCAGATGTTGTAGCCTATGTATATCGAGGGGTACATGGACATAAAATCTAAATAAACTGTGGCGTTGGTGTGCAGACCGTTTATTGGGTCAAGGACATATGCCCCCTTAAGTTCCCTTGTTTCCCTTTCCCTGTCCCTTCTCGCGACCTCGTCCTCGTCCGGCCTGTTTGGTATGACAAAGCCGTCCCTGTTGAACTCCCTCAGGAGAAGGTTCTCCACCTTGGTGGACTCGCCGCTGTCCAGTGCGTCCTGCAGGAGCACCCCGGAAACCATCGATATCCCGACATATTTGTTTATCATCTGCTTCTCCAGCAAAATCCTGAGGGCAAGCACTGCGTCCTTCCTCGCATAGTCTGACAAAAGTTTCACGTCCTCCCTCTTCCCGTTCCAGAGCTTCGGTATGTCGTTCTTGTTTATTTCCACCTTGCCCTCCCCGAACAGGTGCTGCGACACGCTCTCCAGGCTGTACCTCTTCAGGCCGACAAAGAAGCCTCTGCCGCTCATCTCCTTGATTATGACATAGGGGTCCACCACTATCCTGCCCGTCACGGAGTTCAGCGACTTTATGCCAATCTTCCTGCTGTTCATGGGCTTCTGCGAGCACCTCCCCAGAGTCCTGGCCACGCCCGTCCGCATCATGCGCTCGTTTATGTAGGGAAGGTCGAAGCTGTTTATGTTGTACCCGGTGATTATGTCCGGATCGTATCTTTCGAATATTTCCAATAATTTTGCGAGCATCTCCTTCTCGTCCGTGAACTCCATCGTCTCGCTGTTCGCGATCCCCATCCTCTTCGCCACGAGCACAAGCGTCTTCGTCGAGTTGAAGTTTGGGGAAAAGGCTAGGGATATCATTATTATCGGGTCCTTGCTCGCCTCGGGCAGGCCGCCGTCCTTGCTGGCTATCTCAATGTCGAGCGAGAGGTGTTTCATCGGGGCATTCCCGGCCATTTCAACTGGCTCCACGCTCTCCGCCTCTATCCTTTTTGTGGTCTTCGCTATGGTCGTCCTTATCGGCTCTCCCCCGACCTTGACCCACCTCATGCCGAAGATGCCAAAGTCCGCCATGAACCTGTACCTGAAGAGTATGTCGGCCTCGAAGATTTCCTCCACGCAGGGAAGTTTCTTCATATGGTCCCTGATCATAGGCGTCTTGGATGGGTCGGTCAATGTCACCTTCATCAAATCCACCCTTTCCTTACTGAAGCCTATCGGCAGGAACCTCTGCACGGCATCTATCTTCTCGACCTCCTTAAAATTCTTCCCGAGTTCCTCCTCGGTGGCTTTCCAGTCCCTCGGAAGTATGTAAAAGTAGGGCTTAAAGTTCTTGTAGAAGACTGTCACAGACTCCCCCTTCTCCGTCTTGCCGAAAATCCTTATCGTCGGCCTGCCGTTCCCGTCGGCTATGTAGTCGCAGTCAAACACCTGAAGAATCGTTTCCATGCTTTACTTTACTCCAGGTTAACTTTTAAGCATTCGTATGTTTCCAAATCGACTGTCCAGGCAATTCCATCTTTGCCGAAATCATCCAGCGAGATGAGGACTGTGTTCTTGTAGTTGGCCTGTTGGCTTCCTCCAAGGTCTGTGACGAATATGTCCGGTGCGGGGTCTATGACAAGGGGAGAGAGCGAGACGCTTCCGAACCTCCGGTAGCCTATCATCCTCTTCCTCAGCAGTGTTGTCATTGATGCGATCGGTGCGTCGGTTGCCGGCAACGCCCCGCCGCCACAGAGGAGAACTTTGGCGTTCTCTATCATAAGCAACGCGGGTGAATAAATCGGTTGGGTCGTGTCCTCCGGTGTTGGCTCGGAAACAGGTTTCACCATGCGGCATGACCCTTGTTCAAGGTCGAACACATAGGCGCGCTCGTAGGCCTTGCCGGTCTTTTCCCTGATTGTTTTGATGACCCCACCCAACACCTCTTTCCTATCGCCGATGTGGGAGATAAACACCAGCACAGCCTTTCCCACGCTCTTATTCCTTTCCTTGAAGAGGGGCATGTCCGGCGCGACAATCTTCTCGGCCTTGATGGGAGAACCGTTTTCGCAGACAAAGCCCAGGACGTCACCCACACCAATTTGCGCCAGCTGGCCGTCCTCTATGCCCGCGCACGAGACAGACACCGCTCCCGTGTTGTCCTGCAGCATCATTAATTTGCTCGCCCTCTCCACACCCACAACCTCGGCTATCAGGGAGAACTTTGTGCTGTTCCTTGTGATCTTGTTTACGGATGTCGTGTTGACCAACTCCCACCTCTGCCTGAGCAAACCCCTCACAGCGTCGTAGGTCGCCGCCTTGTCCTCGAGGATGTCGTCCAGTGATATGCTTTCCGGCAGCGGCTCGGGCTTTTTCAGCACGATTATTGGGTTTTTCTCTGTGCCGCGTTGCGACTCAAATAACCGCACCTGTTCGACACCCACCACATACTTGCCTTCCTTTTGTATTGACTCTATGAGACCGCTCAAAAACTGCCCGTCAAACCCTTTCTCGGCTATGTATGCCAGGCTCTCCTTGTCGAGCTGCAACCCGTTCTTCAGAAAAAGCTCCAACGCCTCTTGTCCGTCCATAAATAGAGAAACTACTTCTTTAGGATATAAACCGTGAGCCCCTTCGCGTCCTCCTTCTTGGAGTGCGGCAGGTCTATGGGCTGCACCTTGTCCGCGTTTACTAGCTCGTCCACATACTTCCTCACCGTGTTCCAGTTCACCCTCCGACCAAGCTTTCCCGATATCGTCTTGGCGATGTATGCTATGGTAAGGGGTGTGGCAGAGGAAGACAGGACATTGAGTATCTCGGACTGGATGAGGAACCTCTTGGACGGCCTGCCGCGTTTCGTGTGACTGCACCTTAGAATTATTATAATCTTTCCAAATATATTTGTTGCCTTGGGTACTGTGTTTTGAGTAGCCTGCCAACAACTTTCAGAACATTCGACAGAACTAACACTACATACTACATACAACTATAACACCGTTATACATAACTACACTAACAACGTAACGTATTGTAAAGGTTGTTGTCGTGTTACTCTAGTTACTCGGACAAGACAGTGACAGTAGACAGTTAGATTCCGAAACACAATATTTTATTTACAAACACACACCGATAACCTGCGAAAAGACGGGGTAAATGTAAGAACTGTGGCAAATTCTGTAGGAATAATCATAATAAACATTCGAACCTGCGCAGTTAACTTTCGACGTGTGTTAGAAAACTTTCGAGTGTGTGTAAAAACCGTTTGACTGGTTGTAGTTATTTTCCAACACATGATAATTTAAAAACGCCAGTCAAACCCCCTTCAACCAATCTTCCTTTCCAGCAACTTCCCAGCCAGGTTGTGCTCGCGCGGCACCCACACAAGCTTGCAGTTCTTTTTCACGAGCAGCCTCTTGCATTCGGCGTTCACATCCTTCAGGTGCGCGGCCTTGACCTTCCATCCCATGGTCAGCTGCCCCGCCAGTAGCCGGCTGTCTGTGTTGACGGTACAGTCCCCAACCTCTTCGTTGGTCAGGGCCTCGAGCAACGCCTTGTACTCCGCCACATTGTTGGTCATCGGACCTGGGTGGAGCCTGACAGATTCTTTCAACGGCCTCTCCTTTAACTCATAGTCTATGACCACAGCCGTCTTGCCTTTCTGTCCGTGCAGCAGGGCGCCGGCGCCGTCTATGTAGACCTTCAAACAGACACTATGTTAAGTTTTGTCCCGGAAACAAATATCCTTTTGCGACTAGATGAACTTTGTCACTCCGTTTATCAGGAAGAACTTTGTCACGACGGCCTTGATGAAGACCTCCCTCTCAGGGACGGGCAGGTAGTTTGTCGGGTTGGAGCAGTTCACCTTCACGAGCAGGCCGATCTCCGTGAGGACCTTCAGCCTCTTCCTCAGCGCCTCGACGCCTATCTTCATCTTGTGCAGGTTCTTCATCTCCCTGAACAGTATCGGGAAGCAGTAGGGCCTTGTGCTTGCGAGCGCGTCCTTTCCGCCGAGGTAGAATTTCTTCAGGATGACGACGTCGAAGAAGTCGAGCCTCTCCGCGAGCTCGTTTATCTCCTTCAGGTTCGGCAGCACGACGTTCTCGTTGCTCTGCGCAACATCGACGCCGCCGACAGCCACAGGATTTTCTATCTCCAGCATAATTTTTACCAGTCGAAAGTAAGTTTAATGGAAGCTTTCTTATTTAAAAGCATTTTGCTGCTGCATTGTTCATATCAGGCTGATTAATTTTACATCAGCGTTTCCCTTCTCTATATCCACGATGCCGCAGTAGCCCTCGGGGAAGCGCCCGGAGTTGATTGTCTTCGTGTTTTTTATGTAGTCCACGCCCTTCGACTCGTGTATGTGCGAGCAGATTGCGACGCTGGGCTGCCTGTTCTCGATGAATTTCCTCACGGCAGCGGAGCCTACGTGCACCCCGGCCGAGATTATGTCCAGCCTGGTGTTCTGCGGCGGCGCGTGGGTCACCTGGACCTTGACATCGGCATTCAAGACGTCGTTGTAAGCCTTCTCAAGGCCCGCCTCTATCTCAGGGTCCTCCGGTTCGTACGGCAGGCCGAACGGCGTCTTCGCCCCGCCAAAGCCGTAAAAGCCCACACCGCCGATTATCCTTCCCTTTCCGTGTATGCTCACACCCTCCTCGTCCAGAATGCTTATCAGCTCCTTGTCCCAGCTGCCGGGAACCGCCAGGAGAGGCTTTCCAAAGTTCTTCAGTTCCTCGATTATCACCCTCCCGACACCTGCCCTGTCAAAACCCTTCGGGAACAGCGAGTCTGTAAAGTCGCCCGTGCACACTATCGCGTCGAACTTCAGCTCGCCGAGCTTGTCGTAGAAGTTGAGTATGCTCTCCACGTCGTTGTGTATGCAGCTTATTACAAGCGCCCTCATGTCAACCTATCTTTAATTTTGTGCGCGGCGATTAATTAATTCAATGGCGATGATGAACAAGCGGAAGGGCTATGCCGTCGAGAGGAAGATAAGGATCGTCTTCGAGAACGCCGGCTGGACTGTCATCAGGTCCGGCGGCAGCCTTGGCGAATCCGACTTGGTGTGTTTTAAGGACGGCAAATGCATGTTCCTGCAGATCAAGTCGACAAAGAAGGAGAAGTTCTACTACTACGGCTACAAATCTGAGACGATGGCGGGCTTCCCCTTCTACCTTCTGGTCGATTTCGGTTATGGAAAAATCAGAATTACAAAGCCTGTCGATAGAGTTGAGTTGGACACAGGTGAGAGCCTCGCACAGTTCCTGGAAAAATCTATATAAAAAGGGAAATACAGAGAATTATTTAGCAGTGTTGTCCGATGGCAATGTTTGTAAAAGACGTCATGTCCTCTCCCGTGGTCAGTATAGACCAGGATAAGAGGGTAAAGGACGCAGGCTTGTTGATGAAGAAGACCAGGCGCGGTTCTTTGCTTGTCTTGAGCAAGGGCAAGCCGGTTGGCATAGTCACAGAGGCCGACCTTGTCAGGAGGGTTCTCGCGACGGGCGTAGACCCCATCAAGGCAAAGGTGAAGCAGGTCATGAGCAGGCCCATAGTCACTGTAAAGTCGGGTGACGAGCTCCTTGGCGCGGTCAGGGTGATGAAGAGGATAAACGCGCACAGGCTCCCTGTCATGGACGAGGCCGGGAAGCTGGTCGGGCTGCTGTCGCTTAGCGACGTGGCCAAGACCTCGCCCGAGATGGCCGACCTCTTGGAGTACAAGGAGAAGATGAGGGAGGAGGAGCCTATTTTGAAAAGCGAGACCACGGCCGGCATATGCGACAGCTGCGAGAACTATTCCGAGAGGCTCAGGCACATAGAGGACCAGTGGCTCTGCGAGGACTGCGTCGGCGACGTGGAAGAGGAGTAATTGTAGCAGGAAACATATTTTGCAAAGCATATTCTACTTTGTAGAAATGTTTATATGTCCCAGCTGGGACACTACTCCCGTGAGTTTCGTCCTCGTCTACGACATACCGTTCGGCCTCGAAACGGAGAAGAGGCGAATAAACAGGATGCTCCACAGGATGGGCGAAGCCCGTGCCGCATTCCTTCTGGAGGCACGGCGACCTGAAAAGGCTGGTGGACATAGCCGCAACAATGGGGGGTTGGCGGGCAGGCCAGGATACTCGAGGAAAGGTTCCTGTTCTGAAGCTTATAAGTCAGCCCCTTCAATTAATTTTTCATGGCAGAAGTTGCGGTGGTCTTCAAGGTCATGCCGAAGGATACAGAAGTCGATTTGGGCGTGCTTGAGAAGGATATAAAAGGGGCAATCGGGGCAGAGAAGATTGAGCGGGAGCCCATTGCCTTCGGTCTGGTCGCGCTGAAGGTCACGAAGCTGATTCCGGATGCTGCGGGCTTCCTTGAGGAGACTGAGAAGCGGATAAGGTCGGTCAAGGACGTCAGCGAGGTCGAGGTGGTCGAGATGGGAAGGACGCTCTGAGCCGATGCCTAGTTCGGTTGTCCGCATTTTAAAAATTCAGAAGCAAGTAATCAGTATGGAGTGGAAGCCAACGTTATTTGCACTGACCGTGTTCCTAGTCTCGTTGTCCATGGTGGCGGTCTTCTATGACGCGTACATCACAAAGGATGTGCAGCCCACAGACACACCGCCACCCCAAACCCCAACGGCGCCCCAGCTCGGATTGGGCGAGAACTGCACGCCTCTGGATTATTGCGCGGCGAATCTGGCGTGCCGGCAGGGCACGGATACGGTCGACAAGTGTCTACCTCCAGGGTGAACATTTTCATGAAATTTTTCAGCAATAATTCAAACAAGCTTGGAAAGCTCCTCCCCGCAGACTATAAAAGGGTGTTGTGCATAGTGTTGATTACCACGCTGGGCACGTTCCTAGTGGCGAGTGTTTCCTACACGTTAACCGACAATTCTGCGGCGCCCGTATCGGATATGTTCAGGCAGTGGGATGCTCTAAGGTATCTGGCGGTGGCCGAGAAGGGGTACCAGAGCGCTATAGCCAGCGACACCTCTCTGATACCGGTCCTTCCGCTTTATCCCGCCCTCATAAGCGCCGGCTCATTCCTAACTGGGAGTCCGATGGTTGCAGCCGTGGTGATTTCCAATTCTGCATTGGCGGTGGCCAGCATCTATCTGTACAGGATTGTGCGCATCGACGACAAGGGGGGCATGGCCCCCGTGTATGCCGTGCTGTTCCTTTCCATATTCCCGACTTCGTATTTCCTCCGCACAGCGTACACAGAGAGCCTGTTCCTCTCACTGGTCATACCGAGCTTCTACTATGCCAGGAAAGGGAACTGGGTGCTGTCCGGCGCACTGGGGATGTTCTCCACGGCCGTGAGGATAACCGGCTTGGCAGCCTTCGCCGGCCTGCTGTTTGAATACCTGTACCAGAACAAATTCAGGGCGAAGAGCCTCTTCAGGAAGGATTTCCTGGCGGTGTGCGTCGTGCCGCTGGGCTTCTTGGTTTACGTGTACCTGAACTACCAGCTGTTGGGCGACCCGCTGTACTTCGTGAAAGTGCAGGGGGACTATTTCGGCAGGCATGTCGCCTCTTTCTGGGAAGGCCTCAGGAACGCGTTTGTGTTCACTTATTCAAAGATGCCGGGCGAGCAGATAACCCTCGGCTACTCCGAAGCTTTCGCCGGCATAATAGGGATGTTCGCCAGCCTCTTCGCCTTCAAAGTCCGGCCATCCTACGGTGTGTATTCTATACTTGCGCTCTTCACAGTCACTTTCAACTCCTTCTGGATAGGCACCCCAAGGTATCTACTTTCAATTTTTCCCCTCTTCATCCTGATGGGGAGGGTGGGTGAAAAGAGCGAATTAATGCGGTTCGTGATGGTTTTTCTCTCACTTACACTCCTCACGATTTTCCTCTCGCTTTTCGTCCAAGGGAAGTGGGCTTTTTGAACCGTGCTGTAACCTGAAACAGTCTGGTTCATAGGTGTGTCATTCCGCTATTTGTCTATGCATTGGTTTATTGCGTAATCGTCCCAGAGTTCGAATTTGTCAAATACACATTTGATGAAATGCTTGCAAATCAGCCAGAAACGACAATCTTTCCCCAAACAGGATTTGTGAGGTCGCTGGAACTTATGCCCAAATCAGTTATTTTTACCGAAAATGAGATGCCGTTCAATGTGTATGTGGCAGTCTTTCCCAGATTCAAAATGTCCGTCTGGACAGCATTCCCAGCACCGTCCTTTATCAATATTTTTCCCCATGAACTGGACAGGGAATTTGCGCTTGCGCCTGCTCCCCCCCAAGAAATCACACCATCAGTGATGTAAATCTTATAGTTTCCAAATACAAGAGGCGTAGAACTAGTCGCAATGCCGCTGACAGCCTCACCGGTGGCGGAAGCGCATTTCTTATTCGTTTCGTCACAGCCATTTTTGCACACCTGTTTATACCACTTGTCGCTGCCGCATAACCAACTATTTCCTTGGAAACAGGTATACGTGCCGTTCGCCCACTTGCCGGAGCACCCCGAAAAACCGGTGTAGGCATAGCCGGAGGAACTGGCGGCCGCACACCTATTTGTCGATTGGTCGCAGCCGTTCGCGCACGTGTTCTTATACCACTTGTCGCCGATACACGCCCAGCCGTTGTCCTTGTAGCACCCGTATGTCCCGTTGGCCCAAGCACCCGAACAGCCAGCCCCGACATAAGTGTAACCAGATTCGATTGTGGACGAGGGGTACAGCTTGACGGCAGCCGTGGTTATGCACGCCTTGCTCGTTTCATTGCACCCGTTGTTACATATGTTCCTGTACCATTTGTCGTCTGCGCATAACCAGCTGTTACCATAGGAGCACCCATATGTCCCATTCAGCCAGACTTTGGAGCATCCTGTGCCGACATAAGTGTAACCGGACTCGGCCGCCACATAAACGGCAGACAGCACCAACGATGCCATGAGGAATAAAAACACGGCTTTCATGGTGTCTGGCCTCCAGGCGGCGTTTCGGTGGATGGTGTAGAAGGCGTCCCCACTATCCCGACGCAAACATCTTTCCTGTTGTCCTTGTTGTTGCAGAGCAGCGAAGGGTCGAAATTGCAGGCACCAGTCGTCTTGTCTGCACACTCTGGGATGTTTAGGTATGTAAGTTGGGTCTGGGACAATACCGCGTTCTGACACAAACCGGTGGCTTTTGCGCGGCACGAGCTTGCGCTAACCTGTCCGCTAGAAGACAGGAAATTCGAGTACAGGAGGAATCCTATGACAGCAAGCACTATTATTCCGAGGACCAGCATGATAATCTGGGTCACGGCCAGACCTTTCATAAACACTAATTTGTCCTAGATTGTATTTAAAGATTGGCTGGTATGTGCGTCTAAACCATGCCCTGCGCAATCATCGCATCGAAGACCTTCATCGCGGCCGCCCTGTTTGCGCCGTCGACATAGTTCACGGAGCCGTCCTTCTTCAGACCGTACTTTACGCACTGT
The DNA here is from genome assembly GCA_964427125.1 of uncultured archaeon. Taxonomy (GTDB): domain Archaea; phylum Aenigmatarchaeota; class Aenigmatarchaeia; order CG10238-14; family SCSR01; genus DATDXT01. Next base: position 16,624 of record CAYRSM010000002.1, read on the forward strand.
TCGTGCACGCTGACCATTATGTCGTACAGTGCCTTGTTCACTTGCTCCCTGTCCCAATTCATATAGTTCTGCTCCAGCTCCAGCATGCTCGTGCCCACACCGCCGACGTTGGACGCCTTTCCAGGCGAGTAGGCTATCTTGGCCTTGATAAACTTCTCAATCGCCTCCGGCGTGCTGGGCATGTTTGCGCCCTCGCCCACATATTTGCAGCCGTTCTTCAAAAGGGTCTCGGCATCGTTGCCGTCCAGCTCGTTCTGGGTCGCGCAGGGCAGTGCCACATCACACTTTACCGACCACGGGCGCTGTCCGGCGTAGAACTTCGCCTTCGGGTACTTTTTCACATACTCGCTTATGCGGCCGTGCTCCACGTTCTCCAAGTCCATTATGTATTTGAGCTTTCCGCCGACACAAACACCATCCTTGTCGAACTCTGCATCTATGCCCTCCGGGTCGTAAATCATCCCGCTCGAATCTGAAGCGGTGACCACCCTGCCGCCGTCCTTTATCACCCTCTCTATCGCGTACTGTGCGACGTTTCCCTTTCCAGAGACCGCGACTACCTTGCCTTTCATGGAGTCGCCGCGGTACTTCATCATCTCCTCGACAAAGTACACATCACCGTAACCGGTCGCCTCCGGGCGCATCTGGCTGCCCCCCCACATGAGGCCCTTGCCTGTCAGCACGTTGTCGAACCTATGTGTAAGCCTCTTATACTGGCCGATAAGATAGCCAATCTCCCTGCCACCGACTCCTATGTCGCCGGCCGGCACATCTATGTCGGGACCGATGTATCTGAAGAGCTCGGTCATGAACGACTGGCAAAAGCTTCTGATCTCGTTGTCCGACTTTCCCTTCGGGTCAAAGTCGGAACCGCCCTTCGCCCCGCCCATGCGCAGCTTCGGCGCGGGCAGCGCGTTCTTGAACGTCTGCTCAAAAGCGAGGAACTTTAGTATGCCTTCGTTGACCGACGGGTGCAACCTGAGACCGCCCTTGTATATGCCCAGCACGTTGTTGTGCTCGATGCGCCAAGCGGTGTTGTACTGCATCTTCCCGTGGTCGTCTACCCAGTTGACGGTGAACTTTATGACCCTGTCAGGCCTGACGACGCGGAACATTGCGTCCTTGTACTTGTCAAGCAACCCCGGGTTCTCGTTGAGATAAGGAATTATAGAGGTCGCCCACTCCTCGACGGCCTGATAGAACTCCGGTTCGGGCAGATTCTTGTTGATTTTCTTTACTTCTTCCATGAATGACGAAACGCTCATTTCTTCCTGCATTTTCATTCACAATTATAACCTAGAAGCCAATCTATATAAGGCTTACTGTATATCACATAAACAGCATATAAATATTTTCGCGGTCAAAGTAGCTTTATGAAAGCGAAAAGCAGGCCAAGGCATGTGCTGCACAGCAACGACCTGCGCATGAGCTTCATCAGGAGGGTGCGCTGGGAGAAGGGGGTGTTCTGTCCGCACTGCTACTCCAGGAAAATAGACAGGGCCGGGAAGAACGGAAGGTCTATGCAGCGTTATGTGTGCAGGAAGTGCGGCAAATATTTCACCGACCTCACGGGCACGGTGTTCCACAGGTCGCGCCTGAGCCTGCGGGAGTGGTTTTACCTGATAACCGAGAGCCAGTCGAGACCTCTCTATGCAATAGCGGCCGATCTCAAGAAGCCCTACTGGACTGTGTGGAGGAATGCGAGGCGCTTCAAGAAGGACATGTTCGTGAAAAGGATGATTTTCATGTTGAGGGGTGCGATAGACTGATTGTTCATTCCTCTCCCTGCAGCTTCCTCAGGGTATCCTCGTCCAGGACTATGAACTGCTGCTGCGGCTGGGGGGTCTTCACACCGTAGGCGTAGAATTCTACGATCGAAAGCATGTTGTCAACGTAGTGCAGCACCAGAGCCTCGATGTTCCTGGGCGGTGTCGAGCCTCCCTCACCGAAGTGGCTGGCCACCATGTGTATGACGTGCTCGGGAAAGTCCCTCTTGTACAGCTCGGCGACTCCGAGCATCGTGTGGTCCAGGAGTATGCCCGTGGGCTCCGCGCCGTTTGCGCCCTTCTTCCACTCGAAAACCTTCATCACGTCGTGTATTATCGCGGCGGCGAGCAGATGGTCCCTGTTTATCTTCGCGCCGAAAGTGTTTTCGACGACATCGACCATCTTCATGCACATCTCGGCCACAGCCATCGTGTGGTTGAGGACGTCCCTCTCGGCCGTTCCCATCCCGCCTATGCTGAACGGCGTCTTGACATCTTCCAGATTCCATGCAGGGTATTTCTTAAACTCCTTGCTAGACAGCGACGGACTCTTTAAATATTCTATGACCTTGTTCCTCAGCTGCACATCCTTTATCCCCTGCGCGAGTTTTATTAATTTTTCCATTCGGCGCACCGATTAAATTCAATTGGACGGCAAGCATTTAAATGCTTCCTGCGGAGCCGGCTACAACAGACTCTTTACACTCTTCTCTATCCTTGAAAGCTCCCTGTCGTCGGCGTTGTCGGAGGACTCCCACACTATCGGCATGCCGTCGTTGAAGAACCTGGGAAGCACGTGTGTGTGGAAGTGGTTTACGCCCTGGGAGACTATGTTAGACTGTATCGTGTTGACCCCGTCTGCTCCCACAGCCTTTACCACTGCCGGGGCAAGCTTCCTAACAGCCTTGTACACACTTCCGATAGTCTCGTCATCCATCTCGAATATGGTCACAAAGTGTTTTTTCGGGACGACCAGCGTGTGCCCGGGGTTCTTGGGTTTGATGTCTAGGAACGCTATCACCGAAGAATCCTCGTAGAGCACGTGAGCCTTCATTCTACCCTCGGCAATCCCGCAGAACACACATCCCTCAACCATGATGAAATCATCTCGAACGCTCTAGTCATGTTCGAGGTATGGTCGACGGCTCAAAAAACCAAAACTTGCCATGACCAACCTTAACCGAACAGTGCTCCCAATCCGGCAGTTGCTTCCTCTGCAGCCTTCTTCTCCTCTTCCTCGGCCTTCTTCTCTTCCTTCTTGGCCTCTCCGCCCGCAGCCGCGGCCGGCGCAGCCTGCACGACGGCAGCCTGCTTTATCAGCTCGTCTATGTTCTGGCCCTCGAGGCTAGCCACCAAGGCCTTTATCTTCGCCGCGTCGGGCGTGCTGCCCACAGCGGCCAGGACCTTGTTGAGGTTCTCCTCGTTTACCGGAAGCTTTGCCGAGTGCAGAAGCAACGCTCCATATACTTCTTGCATTTTAGCTCCCTCCCAAAAGTTTGTTCTGCAAAAACTTGGCCTGGCTCTCCGCCTTGGCCAACAAGTGACCGATGTTCTCCTTCGTCGGGTATCCAACCGCCACGGACAGGCTCAGCGCGTGCGAGAAGGCCTCCCTCATCTTGTTGAGGTAGCCCTCGCCGACAAGCCCCAGCGAGTCCTTCATGTACAACTGCCTTCCGTCGAAAAGGCACACCACGTTCATGCCGATCTTTATAGGCTTTATGTTAAGCTTCCTCAGTATGCCGGACAGGTCCTTCGAGATGGCGTCGCCCTTCTTCGCCACGACAGTGTCCTTCTTTATGGCTATCTTGCCCCCCTCCACGCCGGCGGGTATCTTCACCTTCGCGAACTCGCTTATCACAGGGCCAGGCATGAGGCTCGTCGGCCCCGCAGACACTGCAATCTCGTCCTCGGCTACGTCGCCGTCCTTTGCATAAGTGTCCGACTTTAGCTTCGCTATCGCGCCATAAATCTTGAACGGGTCCTCGTTTGTGAAAAGTATCGCCGGTTGGGTGGGAAGCTTTTCCTCAAGAACCTTCAGGTCCTTGCTGCCCTCCATCGCATGTAGAAGTATGGACTTTTTTATAACTTTCATTGCAGCCTTCTCCCCAATCTTCTTCTTTATCTCCTGCATCTGCTTCGAGGGCATCTTGAAAAGGTCTATAACTCCCACTACCTTGTAGCTGGTGAAGTCCTTCTTCAAATCCTCCACTGCTTTTATTTTCTCTTCTTTCACCATTTCTACCAGACCTCCAGCTTAACCGGCTTGCTCATTGTTAGCTTGAGCAGGACCCCCTTGATGTTGTTCCTTCCCTGCGGCAGCTTCATCTCCAGATGTTTCATCACCGCCATTATGTTCTCTGTAAGCTTCTGTTCGTCCATGCTCTCCCTGCCGACGACACACTGTATGACGGGCGCGTCCTTCACCTTCAGCCTCGTGCTGCTATTCAGGCCCGCCACAAGCGACTTTGGGTCTCCAGAGAGTATCTTTGGCATCTTGCCCTTCGGTGCGAGCGTCTGGCCCATCGTCTTTCCTATGGGGGCCATCATCTTCGGCTCTGCGACAAAAAAGTCTGTCTGCCTTATGAGCTTTTTGGCGGACCTCTTGTCCTTTGCGAACTTATCGACGTCCGCGGATGTGAAAACCTGTGCGTCGCCCGCCTGTTTCACGGTGTCCGAAAACAAAACCACCTTTGCCTCGCGTCCCAGACCGTTCGGGAGCCTAAAGTCCTCGTTTATCTTCCCCTCCGGCTTCTTGATGTCTATGTCCTTCAGGTTTATAATGAGGTCGAACGACTGGTCGAACTTTCTCTTCTCAGGACTCCCCTTCAGCTTCTTTATTGCGTCTGCGACCTTTTCAGCCATTCTTCACAACCTCCTGCCGAAGCAGTGCGTCCGGATCGGACTTGCGGTTATAAGTAACATTGTCGCAGCGTGTTTAAAAAGGTTTTCCGTCCTACTTTAGCAGGTGGTCCCACTTTCCCTCGTCTATCTCCTTCTCGACGTCCTTCGGCCTCTTTCCCTCGACAGTCATCCCGTTCACGCTGTTCGCCGTGCCCACCACCATCTTGAGCGCCTTCTTGAGGTCCTTTGCGAGAAGGCTCCCCGCCTTTATCTTCGCCACCTTCAGCGCCTGCTCCATCTTCATGTCCCCCAAAACGGTCTTCCCCTTCGCCTTGTCCTCCTCGGTTATCTTAGCCAGCTCTATGCCTGCCTCCTTCTTGACCAGGCTGCCCGTCGGCGGTATGCCTATGACTATCTCGTACGCCTTCGTGTCCTTGTCTATTATGACCTTCACGGGGACCTGCATCCCGGCGTACTCCTTGGTCCTGTCGTTTATCTGCTTGAAGACGTCTCCCGGGTTTATCTTGTAGGCCGAGAACTTCGGAGCGGTGTTCGCGTTAGGAGCGGCCTTTCCGCCCTCTACAAGCATGTCCAGCGTGTCTTTTCCCGGCATAATTATCGTATCATTCTTTACTCGGCAAAGGTTATAAAACTTACCTTTTGCGCCTCCTGAGCAGCAGCCATCTAAGGAAAAGGGCGGTACAAAGCAACAGGGTGTAAAGTGCCGCTGCGATAATACCGTAGGTGGCTAACAGCGCTCCAACCAGAATCACGCCCAGGTCTGTTTTGGCCGCAACAGTAATCCAGAAAACCGTCCAGGCTGCAATCAGCGCATACGGCACCAGTACCAACATCTTCCAGAGCTTCACTACTGCCACTTCTTCCTCAGCTCGTCCCACTTCCCGGTGCGCTGCATGCCGTTCTTGGCCTTCTTTCTGCCCCCGCTCATCAGGTATATCGCGAGCCCAGCCACACCCGCGGCTATCAGCACGAAGCCTATGATGGAAACAAGGGGCAGCTGCTGCGTGGGCGTCGTAGGTGTGACGCCTCGTCCAGTGACGTTGACCTGCGAGGTCACGTTAGCGGTGGTGTTGACGGGAGTAGCCGTGTTGGCCTGCCCGGCTATCGCGTAGGTGGAAAGGCCCGGCGACACGGCGCTGTAGTAGACATAGTCGGTGCCCTCCGAGGTCTTGTTCGTAGGGAGAGCGTTCCACGCGCCGCCGGAGTACCTGTACAGTGTGACCGTCGAGTCGTTTATGCTGCTGCCGAGCCAGTTCTTCTCGACGTAAAAGTTTATCGTGACATTGTTTACGTCAGTGTCGGATATTATCGTGGGCACAATCTCGAAATAGTTGAATATGGGCCCGTTGACGTTCTGCGTTATGTCTGACGGCTTTGAGGTGAGGGTGTCGATCACGATCTGAACGTTGTTCACGTTGTCGTTCGTGTTTACAACGAGGCTGCTGATGTAAAGACCTGCAACGTACCCTATAGGGACTTGGTTATCACCCTCTGTCATGTTGATTGCAACCGTGGCGGTCTTGTCGCCCGTGGTGACTGTGGGCGTGCTCGGGCCGGAAGAGACGCCCGGAGGCTGGCTTGCGGGACTAGTTACATTAACCATGATGTTGAATGCGGATATGTTGTTGAACCATGTGCCGACGGTGCCGTTAATCCGTATTGTATCCGTGCCGGCACTCGGTCCCGCGGTAACGTTCCAAGCTATGTAGCAGCCGCTGGAGTTGTATGCGCTGAGGTTAAATGTTACAACCACGCTTGAAGTAGACGCTGCCCCGGTTGACCAACCGTCACAATTGGATAAAGCTTGTGAAATCGTTGTATAAGACGCATTTTTGCTGATTGTTACCTGTGCAGCAGATGCATTCATGGGGCCGAAATTTTGAACTGTCACATTGGCAGTATAGTATGTGCCCGGACCCGTGCCATTTGATATTGTATTTGTTGCGGTGCTTATTGGTGTGAAGTACAGCCCGGTGTTGTTGACGACCACAGGGAAAGTGCTGCCCGAACCTGTGAAGTTGAAGTTGTCGTTCCTGTTGAAAATCGAAGTGATGTACATCACGTACTGACCTCCTGGCGTGTTGGGAGGCAGGGTCGCGTTGAGGTTGTAGTATCCGCCGGCGTACATCGGCGAGGTGTCGTTTGTGATGCCGGAAAGGCTGCCCTGCAACGGTATCCTTCCTGCCGAATTGGACAGTATGTTTGAGACGTTCCCCTCCTGCAGCCACACAGATGTGAAGTTGGACGCGCTGGTTATGCCCGTTTCGTTGGTGTCGTTCATGTACGAAGTGTAAAGTGCCACGGTCATGTTACCCCCCGTGGTGCCGTTCAGTACGCTCGTGCCGCCGGCCGAAGTTATGTTGAAAATGTTTATGTTCATGGAGTTTGTAAGGTTGAGCCTCACGGTGAGGTTGTAGGAAGCGTATGGGTGCGAGCTCAGGTTTGCCGAGCTGTTTGTGGCGTTGATGAATATCCAACCGTCATAGGTGCCGACAGGGAACGAGCTGTTGTACGAGACGTTTATCTGGATTAGCGCAAAGCCGTGGCTGGTGACGTTCGATGTCGTGTTGTAGGTCATGTTCGCGAAGAAACCGGAGCATAAGCTCGACGTGCATGTCAGGTTTGTGGAGTTCAGTGCCATGTTTATTGACGAGTTGAAAGTGCCTATGTTAGTCAGGTTGATGGTGATGTTCCTGGTCAGGGTCGCTCCGTAATCCTCGTCTATCCTGAAGACATTCGAGCTGCCGGATGCGTTGAATGGGTTTAGTAAATTTGGGGTGTTGCTCGCGTTCAGTACAAGCAGCGTCGGTGTGGTGACGTTGAAGACTATGGGTACGTTCACCCTTCCCCCGTTCTCATCTGTGAAAGTCAGATTTCCCTGATAGCCGCCGTCTATTGCCTGTGTAGGTACAGTGAGATTCACCTGGACTGACGTGTTCGACGAGAGGTTGTTGAGCGACGGCGTTGTGGAAACGCTGGTGTTCATCCAGTTGGTGGTGTTTTCAAAAGTGAAGACTGTGACGTTGAAGGGGTCGTTGCCCGAATTGTTGACCACAGACGCGTTCCAGTACCCTGGATTAGTGATTGTCGCTGTGTCGTTGTATAGTTCCAGAATACCCGCGTTAGAGACGTTGGCGAGGGTGTATGCGTTGCCTGACGTCATAACCAAGGTGCCCGCCGGGTCGTACACGTTGAGGGTATAGTTGCTCGCTCCAGTCCACGTAAGGTTGACCCTGACGCCCGACTCGGTGCCGGGGTCCCCGACCAAGAAGGCAAAGCTCCTATCACCAGTTCCGTTGAAAGACTGGACGCGGTACAGACTGCTCGACAGCGAGATGTTCCCTATCGCCAGCCCGCCCTGATTGGTAAGGTTCAGGTTGGTCGTGCCGATCGAGCCGCTTGCGTTCAGGTTCCCATAAGTCAGGCTGGAATTCGTGACGTTGAGCGTGGAAAATACAACCACTCCTGAGTAATTGATTGGCGAAGTCGAATTGCCGTATACCCTTATCTCCCACACGGCCGAAACGGACGGCGGGTAATTGTAGCCCAGCGACTGCGTAGCGCCGCCGCTCACGGACTCTGCCTTCATGCTTCCCGAACCGTCAAAGAGGAAAAGATGTGCAATGTTTGTGGCGCTCAGATTGACATAGACGGATGTCGCGTTGGGTACGGCCGAAGTGTTGAAATAGTAGGATTGATAAGTCGTTGCGTTTGCCGGCAGGGAACCGTTGAAGTTGGTTGCGCCCGTCGTCAAGTTTGTATTGCTTGTGTTCAGTGGCACGTCCACAAAGACGGCGACGCTCAGGTTTTCACCGTTGTTTGTCTGGTCCCTTATGGTAAGCTGCTGTATCCAGTACCTGCCTGGGCTGCACGAGGTCGCGTTGGCTATGACAGTTATGTTAGCCGTGTTGTAGCCGGAGCTTCCATTTATAGGCCCTGTTACATTGCCGTATCCAGTGAGGTTTTGTGTCGCTAGGTAACCGCAGGTCAACTGAACGGAGTAGTTGCCGATGAACGCGGCTGTGGCGTTTATCATCTCCAGTGTTATGTTCGTGTTTCTGGTCCCGTTTGCTATAATGGTGATGTTCTGCTGATAGGCATTTGTCCAATTAAGATACGTCGTTGTCTGCACGGTTCCGAATTCACCGCCGTTACTGTCTGTGGGGGGAGCGACGCTGACAGTGTAGTTTGTCGTATTCTGAACACCCGATGTGTCCATCGTCGTTATAGTAATGTTTGTGACATTGAAAATTAACGAAACGTTGGCTTTGAAGAAGAACCACGCCGATGCGGAGCCGTTTATTATTCCCCCGGGCGTGGAATTCGTCCAGTTGGCTGTGGACGCAGAACTGCTGAATGTCGTACTGCTGGCATTCGTGAAATTCGAACCAACAACGAAGACCATGCCGGCGGGCAGCGTGAAATTGGCGCGCGTTATGTTTGCCGAAACGTTGTTGTTTGTTATCGTGACACTGAATGTCTGGTTGATTGCGGAAGTGGTTGCGTTCTGAGATGACGGGGTTGTTGAAAAACTGGCCGCGAAAACAACGACGGAAAGAGCCAAAATGGCCACAGACAGAAGCAGATACACACTCCTCATTCGCGCATCACGTGTAAAATCTTATTGGGCACTGATTATAAAATTATCCTTCCCCAAAATGCCGTGCGTTGGCCAAGATACGGATAAGCTTTTCCTTGAGGGTATGCATAGTAATTTTAGTGTAGTGGATGGTTCTTGTAACAAAGGCCGACGGCACGAAGCAGGAGTTCGACCGGAGCAAGATAGTGAAGACCTGCCTCAGGCTGAACGTCTCCGAGGCTCACGCCAATGAGATAGCGGACAGGGTGCAGGGCAGGCTGTACGAGGGCATAACCACCAAGAAGGTCCTGCAGATGGTGTTCACCTTCGTCCGGAAGTACAGGCCCGAGCTGAGGCACAGGATAGACCTGAGGCACGCCATAAGCATCATGAGGTCGAAGCCGGACTTTGAGGAGTTCGTGAGGTTTGTTCTGAGGGAGCACGGCTATGAGGTCGAACCGAACAAGATCCTCCAGGGCAGGTGCGTCGAGCACGAGATAGACGGCGTCGCCAGCAAGGAGGGCAACGTCTTCTGCGTGGAGGTGAAGCACCACGAGGAGTACCACACATACACCGGGCTGCACGTCTTCCTCGAGACCTACGCCACCCTGCAGGACCTGATGGAGGGAAAGGCGCTGAACGGCCGCACCTTCAACAGGCTGATGGTAGTGTGCAACACAAAGGTGTCGGACCACGCGAGGAGGTACGCCGAGTGCAGGGGCATAACCCACGTCGGCTGGAACTACCCCGAGAGGATGAACCTGAGCGAGATGATAGACAGCAAGCTTCTCTACCCGATAACCATACTCCGCGGCATGGACTCGTACACGCAGGGAAGGCTCGGCGACAACAACATAGTGGCCCTGAAGCAGCTGGCGGAGGCGGACATTGACAATCTTGTAAAGATGGGCATCTCGAGGGAAAGGGCGGAAGATCTGGTCAGCAAGGCGAGGGGTATCCTGGGGGCGAAGGAGACGGCGCCGTTGGCTGTGCGGTAAACCTTGCGAACATGATAAATAACAAAATGGGAAATTAAAAAACCCAGCCATTTCTGCACAACACCCGGGCTCACTTCGCCAGGGTTATGGCAATCGTCGACACGTTCACCTTTCCCCTATCCTGAGAGTTCATCTCTTCCGTGCCTATGCTGATGTCGCTGATCTTTATGCTCTCCGCGCCGAACCTCCTCCTGATTATCTCGGCAACATCGACTGCTCTGGATATGGCTTTTCCCCTGGCTTTTATGTTAACCGCGTTCCTTCCGCCAGAGAACTGTGTCATTGCGGCCAAGACGTAAGCCATGGCGCCCTTCTTGCCTATGAATATCACGTCGTCAGCCATCCTGCTCTCTGTGTTTTCTGCCATTGTTTTTGCCTCCCTTGTTTTCTCAGGCCTGCTATTTTGCAGGCGTAATTATCCTTAGTGGGTTGCTACACTTAAGCGTTGAACTTATAGGGGAACACCCGAACGTCATTCCCGCAGTTCAGATTATTCCCTCTTTGGTCAAAAAGCCGCTCACAAGCTCGAATATCTTTTTATGGCCGCCGGCGTTGGGGTGCACGCCGTCGAACAGAAGTTTGCGGTAGTCTTCTTCCAGAAAGTGTTCCATCACCTCCACGAATCCGGCTCCGTTTTCCTTGGCGGCGATTTCTATTATACTGTCGAATTCCTTTACAAAGTCGTTGCGGTATGACGTGTTCGGCATCCAAAATAGGTGGGTCGCCTTTTTCTCGTCCACGGGAGTCAGTCCTATGAACACTATCTTCGAGGGCCTTTTGCGGGCGATGTCTATCAGTTTTCCCAGGTTGGATTTGAATCTTTGAGGACTGACCTTCGGACCCTCGTGCCCGCGTATCAATTCAGAGTCGTTGATGCCGACGGCAAAGACGACCACCATGTCCTCCTCTTCTGCTCTGATCTCGATTTCACGTTCGACGCGCTTGAGCAAATCCTCTGTCGTGTTACCATCTACGCTCAGGTTGTAAATCATGCAGTAGAACTTCTGCTTCGTTGCGATAATCTTTTCGTCAACGAGCTTTCTCAGCCTGCCCGCCCAGCCGCCTTCCAAGTCCCACGAGCCGTGCGCTATACTGTCCCCGAAAATCAGGATTGCAGTCACATTCCCCTCTCCACTATTACCCTGTCGGTCCTCAGAGCTACACCCTTCTTCCTCTCCTGCATCGATTTGCTGTTCATCTTGGCTATGCCGAACGCAATCAGCACGCTCCTGGGGTCGAACATGCACACGCTCTCGCCCTCTACAATGTTTCCGTCCGAACTATCTATCCCCTTCACGTAGAGCGGCGCGCCGTTGACTATCGACGGCACCGCAGAGTCCTTCACAAATATCTTTTTCACGTGCCCCACAGCACGCTCTATCGGTATGAGCATCCTCCTGAGCCTCTCCTCGTCGCCGCCCTTCCAGAACTCGTAAGCGTCCTTCACCTCGAGCAGCGGGTGAGCATCTTCCTCGGTGAAATTTCCGGCAACAGTCCTCCTCAGCTCGCTCATGTGTGCGCCTGTCCCCAGAGCATTTCCCACGTCGGAGCACAGCTTCCTTATGTAGGTGCCCGCCTCGCAGCCGACCCTGAACAGGACGTCCTTCCCGCTCGCCTCGAGTATTTCGAAAAAGTAAATCTCCCTCTCGCGCTCCCTTCTGGCCACAGCCGACTTCACGGGAGGGGTCTGTCTTATCTTTCCCAGGAACTTTTCGGATATCACGCTCCTGAGTGTTTCCTCTGACACCTCGTGGTGGACGTGCATAACTCCGACATACTCCTTCCTCAGTCCCATCAGAAGGGGCATCACCTTCACGGAGTTGCCGAGTGCAATCGGAAGCACGCCCGTCACCGCCGGATCAAGTGTCCCAGCATGTCCCGTCTTGTTCACGCCGAATATGCTCTTGACCCAAGCGCTTATCTGGTGCGACGTTGGCCCGGAGTTTTTGTCGATTATTATTACGGAACTTTTAATCAGTTCCCCCATTGTCCTTTCTTCGGGAGGTTTGTATGTCGGAAGCTTGTTCACTTCTGATTCCTGCATGGCAAGTCACCGAATTAAAATTTGTCAGGTATGATAAGATAAAACAAGATTATCATCGTGTCAGTTGCGCCGCCCGTACAGTTTCGTAAAGCTCCGTTGCTTTCCCCTTTTCAAAGTGCTTTCTCACAGGCGTCAATATCTCGTCCAGGGCGAGAGCAGTCTCTTTTTTCAGGTCCATTGGGTGAAGCTTGCCGTCCCTGAACATGCTTTCGAGCTCGGCGTAATTGCGTACCTCCATGTCCCCCCCGAATTTTACCGGGCGCTTTATAATTCTAGACTGGAATTTCCTGAAGATTATGTACTTCCAGATTTCCATGACAGGGTTGTCCTCAACGACCTTTTCTGGGCAGAAAGCACCGTTTAGCTTCTTCTCGATGTCTGCTAGAGCGTCGTGTATAAAGATTGCCGTCTGGGGTTTGGACTTGCTCATCTTGGCCTCCAGCTGCAACGTGGCTGTCTCCTGCCCCATCCTTCCCTTTCCCGGCCCCTGAAGACCCATTAGTAGGTGGTGGTGAACGCAGACTTTTGTCGGTTGTCTCAGTTTTCCCGCCACTTCCCTGGACAAAATGGTCGCGTGCCTCTGGTCCATTCCTAGCTGCAGTATGTCAGCTCCAAGGTAAAACGGGTCACGCACCTGCATCATCGGGTACAACAATTGTGATGTGTATTGCATCTCGCTTTCCGCCCTGCCCATTATGGGGCTCGCCCTTATCGTCCTGTTGACTGTCACGTTTTTCGCGACATCAATGACACCCTTCCAATATGCAGGGTCTTTCACAGCATCGCTTGCCCAGACTATCTTTATTTTGTCAGTGTCTACGCCGCATGCCTTCCACCCTTCGATGAAATACTCGCCAACTTTCTTCAACAGTTCGAGGTTTCCCCCCATCTTGTTGTTGATGTAGCCAAACCAGTCGGCTATGAAGAGCACAAAGTCCACCTTCGCCTCGAGCAGGTCGTTTAGTTTGATTGTGCGGAGGACGCTGGAACCCAAATGAAGCAGACCTGACGGTTCAAAACCGTCATATGCGACTGGTCTGTCTTTTGTCTCCAGCAGTTCCCTCAGGTCCTGCTCTGTTATTATCTCCTCTGTGGGCGCGCGCTTTATGAGCTCGATCCTGTTTTCCAAATCCATACCCGTCGCTAAATAAACTTACCGCACACGCTAAGAAATAATTTAAAAATCAGCTGAACCATCCCGGGAACCCGCCCGTCTGGCTTGGCGCGCTCGGGCTGCTCTGCGGACTGTATCCGGGGCCGTTCTTCCTGCACCCATCGCAGAGCCACTGCCTGCTGTGCTTGACCACGCACCTGCTGCACCCTATCCTTCCGCATCCCTCGCAGGACATCAGCTCGCTGGTCACGTTCCTGCAGGTCGGGCACTTCACTCCCATTTCATCCTTTCCCCTCTGCCACAAGCTCGGAAAACGACATCCTGATTGCCGGGCCGAGCTTCACCGGGTCGACCTTGCCTCCCGACACTATGCTGTCGTCCGCCTCTATCCTCACGACCTCCCCGAAGAGCAGCATGTTCTCGCCGGTCTTCATCTTGTTCACAAGCCTGCACTCCATCCAGAGCTTTGCCTCCTTCGCCCGCTTCGAACCTATCATCGAAGAGCTGGTGCCGTTCAACCCTGATTCGGCCAGCTTGTCGATGCCGCGGGGGTATGTCTTTGAGCACGCCACGACCTTGTCCTGAAATTCCCTGGGAAGCACGTTGACGACAAACTCCCCCTTCCTCAGGATGTTCTGGAAGATCTTGGAGCCGGGGTCCAGCACGAAAGCCAGCAGGCTCGGCGATGAGGATACCGGTATCATCGTGTCCAGGGGCATCGCGTCGGTGCCATCCAGACCGTCGTCGCATGTTATGAGGGCCAGGAGCCTCGGCAAAAGCACCTTTCCAAGATCCTTCGTGTCAATCATCATCAATAGTTATTTTGCGGGGATAAGGCTTAAGTGATAGGAAACCACAATTTTACTTAGTTGAATTCGATGGATTTGTTCGGCAGGAAGAAGGTAGAGGTAAGCAGGGACCTGCAGGAGATAAAGGAGGCTGTGGACATACCGCTGCCCACAAAGGAGGACCTCGCGAATATAAGGCCGGGCGAGATGCGCAGGGAAGCCCCGATGCCAGTTCCAAGAGCGGTTCCTGTCGCATCCGCTGCACCCATGCCTGAAGAGGCGCCGGCCGCAGAGGAAAGGCCGAAGCAACCAGTGGCGCCGATATTTATCAAGCTTGACAGGTATCACACGATACTCTCCTCGCTGACCGAGGTAAGGAAGGGACTAGACGCGATAAAGAACGTCTTCGCGTACATAAGCGAGCTCGAGAAGATGAAATCGGAGAGCTTCAAGATGCTGCACGACATGGTGGCAAAGATGGACAAAAAGCTCACTTACCTTGACTCGGAGTTCCTGAGGCCGCCTGGTTTCGAGGCGCCGGAGTCCCAGCAGGCGATGGAGCCGGGAAATCTGGAAGACATGATATCCAGCATGCGGGGAAAGATAGACGAGCTGAGGTCGCAGATAGAGGGTATCTAGGCGAGCCGTTTCTTAAGGGTGGCATACCTTTTTAGTACGTCCTCGCGTTCCGCTATGCTCCTCGGGCCGATGTCCTCCACGACAAAAGATGCCGCAGCGGACGCAAATACAGCGGAGTCTACAACATCATTGGTATCAAAATATCTTGTCGCAAATGCCGTCCCGTAGACATCCCCAGCGCCGGTTTCGTCCACAACATTTGTCCTGAAGGCAGCCACCCTGTGAAGCTCCCCGTCGTACACCAGCGAGCCGTCTGCTCCGAATGTCAATGCGACTGTCTTTGCCCCGAGTGAATGCAGTTCCTCGCACACAGACTCAAAATCTTTTAGCCTTGACACCGAACCAATCTCGTTGCTCCCCACCTTTAGAAAATCCACGTGAGGCAGTATTTCTTCCCGCTCATCAAAGAACTTTCCGACCACGCGTCCGCTTTTTTGGCTGCGTACAAACCCCTGCACGTCCAACGACAACACATCGCACAACTTCCTCGCCTTTTTGACCAGTTCGGAATCCACCTCGCCTAACATCGGGTTTATGTGGATGACGTCACTCTTGACATTAGTATGAAGTTCTATCTTCGCGGTGTTGCTCATCAGTGTCTGCATCCTGTCGCCGTGAGTGTAATCGTTGACAAACAGGGTTGAGTTCTTGTCTTCCTGTAGTTCTACCTTCACACCATCGCTTGCAAGTTTATCTATCCAGCCAGACAGCTCCGAGTTTCCGCTGCTCAGTATCTTGGACTTGCACCCCAGCCTCGCCGCGGCTATGCCCGAGTAGCTCGTCCCTCCGAAGGAGTGATTATCCCCGGATCTGGATCTTATTATGTCCTTGGTGATGTTCCCGACAACCAGAAATTCCATAATCTGATTATCGAAAGGAAGAAATAAATGGAGGCCCTCCCACCACAGCAGAATAATATAAAAATACGCCCCGTTCTTCTGACGAGCGCATGAAATTCAAACTATACAGGTTTATTTGGGCTTGTATTTTTTACATGCATCCCAGTACTCTTCCTTTTGTCTGTTCACACCCATTGTTTTTGGACTGTATTTGGGATGTTCGCATGAAGCATACCTGCCAGTCACCACAACTGCCGCACCGCCTGCACAGTCGCCCATTTCTACATTGACACGCTCTCTGTCCCAATAGAAGCAGTCGCCGCACGTTTTCTTTAACTCTTTTATTCCCTTGTCCATTTGGTTCACTCAATAAAAAAGCGAAACTAAACTTTATATGCTTTGGATGCAGGGGGTGCGATTCGAACGCACGAAGGGAATGGTCTGATTTTGGATCATCTAACCCAGCAGGTTTCTCATTATCATTCCCCTTAGGGTCAACGCTTAAGGGTTAGTGAGCATCTTAAGCTCCGCCGGGCACGGGTTTGCGCCAGTGCCCTCTGCCGCCATTGCCAGACTAGGCGACCCCTGCGATAAAATAGATTTGTATTCTTTCAGGCTTATTAGATGGTACTTTGAATAGACGACTCGGTGTGATGTCCTTTTCTGTCAGTCATGGCTGTTTTATAGCATTTCGGTACACAGCATCTATCTCAGATATTTTTTCGATTATCTGTTCCTTGAATTCCTCTCCGAGCCTTGGAAAACACTCTTCGATGTAGGAAGAAAGTTCACCAGCGTTAATGTCGGGGTATTCATACGCCCTTGCACCGATAAGCCATACAGAAGCCGCGACATCATCTTCCAATTTTTCGAATGTCATCCCTGGCAACTTTAGCATGGTTGTCATTGCCTGCAGGTTGGCTTTGCAATCGCATTCGATATAGCATGCAAGGCTTTTAGGGTAAGCATATTTCCTTCTGATAAGATGGGCGGCTGAATAAATGCCTTCGACATGGGCGGCTTCGTGCTCCACCGCAAACGAGATAGCATTTCTGACTATCTGTGGGCACATTCTATAAACATGATAAATCCCCTCGAGAATATTTTGGCCTATTATTAAAACTGCATCCTCGAGTGAGGAGGGCGAGTCAGTAGCGCAGTCAACCGAAAGCATCGTATTGTGGGGGACGTTATACTGCTTGTGCAACGAAGGGTCGGGGTCAATACTTATGTACCTAAATCTTGGGTTAGTGCTTTCTATTAAGCCTAATATTGTTGCTTCTGCATCGGACACAGGTTGGCCCAGAGCTAATTTTTGTGACATAAAAATACTTACTTCACAGTAGTATTTAAAGGCGCAATTCCGCTGGTCTCTGACTGGTGGTTCTTTATATACTCTCCTCTCGTATAGAAGCTGATAGCAAACGTGCCTTGGTGGACGGAAAATGACAGGAGCGACTAATTGCCCGGACTGCAGGGAAAGCATCGCGTGGCAGCTGGCCGTATGCCCGAGCTGCGGCAAGGAGCTCGACACGGGCCTTTCCGACATGGCATAGGCTCTAGTCGATCTCGGAAGGGGCCTTTGGCGAGCGCACATTCATGATTATGCTCCTCGTGTCCTTGGCTGGGTAGATGCAATATGTTATGTCCGTGCCCCACTTCTTGTTAATCCTTTTGAATATCTCGCTCAGCCCCATGAAGTCCTCCTCTGTGAAGTGGATGACTCCTAGGTTCAGGTCGAACTCGAGCTTGCTCTTCTTTCCCCTGTAGAACTTCAGCGGTATCCTGCGGTAGAGCTTGAACTCAAACGCACGCAGTTCCCCAATAAGCTCGCCGAACATACTCTTGCTGGCGAACGGCTCCAGCGGGTCGAACCTGGGCATGACTAAAGATTGTGAAAGAATTCATAAAAGCGTTTGACTTTAGAAGCCAACGAAAAGCTTGTGCCTGTCCTTGCCTTCTATCTCGTCCAGCACGCGCTTCACCACGAGCTTCTTTATGTCCGGCAGCATAGGGACTCTCCCCTCTATGTCCTCGAAGCTCTCGAACGGCTTCTTCTTCCTTTCGTCTATTATCGCCCAGAGGTGCTTCTTGCCTATGCCGTACATCAGCTCGAGGCTGTGCATGCGCGTGGTTATCGGCCCCGCCTTGTTGAAAAAGTCGACAAACTTCGCCTCGTTCTTTGTCACAAGCTCGTCCACAACCTCCTCAAGCATACCCTTCGCGTAGTTCGTCAACTCGTTGAGCCCCACCTTGCCCCTGATGAACTTCACCTCTGCCCTCTTCTCGCTGCCTATGTAGAGCCTGTCCTTCGCCTTTACGGTGATGCCTTCCCTGATGACTACCTCCAGCAGGTTGAAGTAGTTCTCGCCAACGCACTGCGCCACCGGTTCGGACCGCCTGTCGGTAGGCTTTCCAGTGGGGAAAAAATCTAGCACTATGATATATTCGTCCTTCATCAGAATCACCCGGCAATCAGGTGCCGTTCTTGACTATCTCTACTATCTTGTCCAGCTCGTCTGCGGAGAACAGAGAGTATTCCTTCTGCAGGACGGCTCTCAAATCGTCCTTGTCTTGGGGCATCACGTTAATAATCTCGACAATCTGCCTGTCCCTCAGCTTGCCTACCGTCTTCAGCTCCTCGGCCATCTTCTTTACATTTTCCAGCTTGCCCTTTGCGAACTTCTTCAGTATAGCAAGAGCGTTCTTCTGCTCGTACTTCGGCTCGGTGTCCTTCACCCTCTCCTCAAGCAGCTTCTTGGCCTCAGCGTCTGTTATTATCTGTTCGGACAGCACTTCCATGATTGTTCTACCTCTAACTTTATTGTTGTATTTCCCTCTTTAAAAACCCCTTTAGAGCGCCTTTAGATGTTCGGGCCTGGATATGACGGTCTTCGTGGCGTTCCCGTCCCTGACCTCGATAAGGTAGGCGTTGCCCCTCCTTCCGGTTATCTTGCCGGCCTTGCCCCTGAACCTCGGGAACGGCATGCCCTTGTGGCTAGACGTCTCGGGTATTATGACAACATCCTGACCTACCGTAAACTCCTTCAGAAACTTCGTTATGGTCGGCCTATACCCGGGTTTTTGGCTTAGGCTGCTTCTGGTCCTCGCCCTGAACCCCCTTGTCTTCTTAACCATACCATTCACTTCGTTACATGTACTTTAATAACATCTAGATTTATCTTTTTAACCTTGTTGTTTATGAGCTCCGCCACGCTAGGTCTTGTCCTCCCCTCGTCGCCGTTGATAAGCTCCTTTATGTAGAGCCCGGATTCCGTCCTGACCTTGATTTTCATCTTTTTATCACCCACGACCTTCCAGGACATCTCCTTGACGGACCTCTTCCTGAACTTGTCCGACCTCCTGTGCAACACCCTGCGCGGGGTCTTCTGTAGTATTGGAGCATCCAGTATCTTTTTCAGCTCGTGCAGAACCCTCTTGTCTATTTTTGAGGCGAAAGCCACCTCGGCAAGATATGTCTTGTCATACCTATCGCTCTTCAGCTTCCTCACGACCTCCTTGCCGTTCTCAAGCAGCAGCTTCAGCCCCTTGACGTTGACCTTCCTGTTTTTGTTTATCTGTTTTTCTGCCTTCTTGACGTCAATGCTCCTTCTGGCGGGCTTTGAAATCTCCATGACGAACGGCCTCCAGTCAAAGCACCTGACGTCTATGTCCTCGCGGCCGTGCCCGTGGAAGAAAGACGTCTTGCCGTCTGCCGCCTTCAGCAGCGGAGCCTCGATTATCTGCTGTATGGACGTCGGGTACAGCGTGCCCCTTCCCTTGCACCTCACGCACCCCTTCCCCCCGCAGTCCGGGCAGACCCACCTCGTCTGCGGTATCCCCCTGACGAGCTTCCTGTAGCCTCCCTCTATGAACAGGCTCCTCACGTTCAGGGATATCTTGCTGTTCTTTAGGTCCACATGGACAGTGACATCGGGGGTCTTGAGGGAGAACTTCCTGCCGGTCGCCTTCTCCAGCCTCTTGCCTATCTCGCGGTTCATCTCCGACTTTAGCGACTCCACGCCCTCTATGCCCACCTTCTCCCAGACATGATTTTCCGCGTTCAGCATCTCGTCCGACGGCGACGACCCCACAAGGAAGGTGCCGTATTCCAGACCCTCAAGCCTCTTCGCGATCTTTGCGACGGTGCCGTCAAGCTCCGACTCGAAAAAGTTCCTGCAGACGAAGCACGCCTCCGGCTGCGGCGCGGATATCTTCGCGTTCCTGAACCTTATGCCGTACAGGTTCGATTGCTCCACCTGGAGCTGCTCGCCCATGTCGATGGACATCGCTATGTACGTCCTGAGCATCCTGCCCCTCTCCTCGTTAGTGTACCCGGAGAGGAGGTTGCCCACTATTCTCCCGAGGCAGTGGTCGCACAGGTACTTCTCCTTCAAAATCTCGATTATTTTATTCTTCAAATCCATACTAGATTTATGATGAAACCAACGTTAATATCGTTGACTTTTGTCGCAGTTTTCCTCATCATACAGCTCCTCGGGATGTATGTGGGCTTGATGTATTTCCAGGCTGTGCAGGCCGGCGTGCTCGAGCCGGCCATGGCAAACCCGGACAACCCCGCCAACTCTCTGATGCTGTTCCTGTACATACTGGTTGGTACGGGGGCGGTCATACTCATCCTGAGGTTCAGGAGAAGCCTGCTCGGCCTGCTTGAGGTGTTCATCCTTTTCACGGCGTCATGGATAACCCTGGACTTCCTTGCCCCCGTGAGCATAGGGTATGTTGACGCGGGGCTGATACTCGCCATAATTCTTACGGCGTGGAGGATACTTCGCCCGGACACACTCAACTACATGCTCGCGCTGATATTTTCCCTCTCCGGCGTGGGCGCTCTTCTCGGCGCATCGCTGGGTGTCTCACCGGCGATGATTTTCATACTCCTCGTCAGCATCTACGACTTTGTATCTGTCTTCCTGACGAAGCACATGGTGTACATGGCAAAGTCGCTCGTTGCAAAGCCGACTATATTCACCCTTTCCGTTCCGAGCGGCGCCAGTCTCAGGCAGCCGCCGCGCGGCAGGCGTTCCGTGAGGAAGGTGCGCGTGTTCAACCTCGGCTCCGGCGACATAGCGCTGCCCCTGGTCTTTGTGGTGTCGCTGCTTACAAACTTCGGTCCAAAGTACGCCCTGTTCAGCCTGGCTGGCGTGACGGTCGTGTTGCTGTGGCTGCTTAACTGGAGGGTGAAGGCCACGATGGACAAGCCGAGTGCTCTGCCTGCGATGCCGTTCCTTACTGTCGGGTTGGTGGTCGGTTTCCTGTTGTCGGTGCTGTTCTGAACTAACAAGTGTGTCTAGGATGTTACAAGAGATTGTTACTAGGGAAGACTTGTTTAAAAAACTGGGTAGTCATGACATCATGATTGTGAACGTGCTGTCCAGAGAGGCGCATGGCAGGATACACATAAGAGGCTCGGTGTGTATTCCTAAGGTGGAGCTGGAGGATGGCAGATGGAAGGAGTTGACAAATTGCAAGGAAATCATAACTTACTGTTCGGGAAGCAACTGTTGCGCATCCAAGATGGCAGCGGAATTTCTGAGGGAAAAGGGATTTGACGCAAAGGCGTACGAGGGAGGGCTTGAGGAGTGGTACGGTTATGACATGCCAGTGGAAGGCAGCACCATCGACAAGATAGTCGCGTCCAATGCTTGAATAGCCGCTCCGACTTTCTTATGAACCACGCAAGTCCCTGCAATCCTGTCGTGCAGCCCCTGTTTCTTCGGGTCGAATGCTATCATCAGAAAACCCATCCCGAGTATTATTGCTCTCGCAAATTTTCCGACGGCCCCCTTCCTTATCAGCGCATCGACTATGCCGATTGGGTACCTGCCGTCCTCCTTCACGACAACGAGACCCGTGATTCTCTTGCCGATGGAGTAGCCCATCTTGCCGACAAGACATATGTTCACCACCCAACCGACACCAAAAAGTATAGAACTGAACACGGCGTCGATTATCGCTGCTAGCGGCTTATCCAAAAACCTGCATACTCCGTCTTCGATATCTTCATGACGACCGTTTCGTATTTTCGGGCCTGCCCCATACAAGCCCGACTGCCAGCGGGATGACAAGCAGCGGTATGTATGTGCCGGCGATTTTTAGAAAGTTCCCGACATCCAGCAGGGCGGCGGGGTTTGCAAAACTTGCCGTGAAGGCGTAGTCAAAAATGACAGACATTGCTGCCCACACCAGCGCAACCAGCAGGTAGTACGACATCGGCATCCCACCCTTTCCCAGTCTTTTGTAGGCAACGACAAACGTGATTGACGCCATCAACAAAAAGACGGCCGATGCAATCGAATCCGCCGCCTGCGTGTAGGCAAGCGATAGCACGGAAAACGCATAGTTGAATGACATAGCGGAAAAGGCGTATCTGAACACCCAGAGTATGAATCCCCAGCCTAGGGTGTCCATGAGCTTCTTTTCATCCATAACCTAAGTTTGTGGAAGGTTATTAAAATAGGTTTTCCCGAAGCCCTGCAGATGCAGGAGGCCGGATTTGAACCGGCGAAGGGACTGACCCACGGGGTCCTAAGCCCCGCGCCATAGACCAGACTAGGCGACTCCTGCGCAATGGTAATTTTGCACATCAAATCAGAAATACCTCAGGAGACGTTGAAATCCGAGACCTTCCTCGGCACTATCCGGAGTTGCCCGTCGTAGATGTCCAGAGTCCCGGTCACGCCCACGTTCTTGCCCTTTGCAAAGTCCTTCATACCTATGCCAGTCTTGTTAAGCCCCCTTACAAAATCGGAGAAGAGAGCGACTGTGACAGCCACACCGTCCTGGTTCAGTTTCAGAAACACGTGCCCTTTGGGATTAAGCGACACGCCAGTCACATTTCCGTTCACGCTCACAACACGCCCAACCATGCCTGAGTCGATGTTCGCCGCGGTGATGCGCACGGGGTTGGGATGAAGGGACAACATGTATATCACCAATACTCCGGCGAGAGATAATGCAATAGCCCAGAAAAGCACCGAGTCGTCGTCGGACGTCTTCATAAGATGCGTTCACTTTTTCTTCAGGTTCAGATAATAGACTGTGTTCAGGACTCCCGACAGCGCGCCAGAAAACGTGCCGACAGCCAGGCTCAAGATAAGGCCTAAAGCATCGATGCCCACGGCAGAGGACGCGTAGTCTGCCGCTATTGAAAGAGTGCCGAGGATTACGCCCAGCATTATCAGCGTGCCCCATATGGAAAGCACCCTCCCGCCGCTCATCTTCCAGCTTGCCCTTATGCTATCAACGATTCCTTTG
Source organism: uncultured archaeon (assembly GCA_964427125.1). Classification (GTDB taxonomy): domain Archaea; phylum Aenigmatarchaeota; class Aenigmatarchaeia; order CG10238-14; family SCSR01; genus DATDXT01. The sequence goes on from CAYRSM010000002.1 coordinate 39,531, forward strand.
TCTTCAAGCATCATGACGGGAAAGGAAAGCCATAGCCTAGCAGTGAGGTAGAATGACACGAACAAACCTGTTACGGCAAGGACTATTGACGGCACTGAAAACGCGAAATCTGGAGTCATAGACGGAGCGATTGGCCCCGACAACCCGTTGATTACACTCGAATATATCATTATTGAAAATGCCGGCAAGATTGGAAGACCCACTGCAATCAGTGTTATCGCCGTCACGCCGAACAGACCTGCTATTTTCTTAAGCGACCTGCCGACCGCGTCCTTTGCAACGGACTTTCTTTTTTTCAGGCTGCTCAACACTATCACTGGGAACGCGCCCGCATTGATTAGGGAAATCAGGATGTCGGCGACCACTACGGCTGCGGCCACGAGAAAGAAACCGAAGCCGTAAAGTAAAGCGGTCATGCCAGGGCCAGCGTAAAGCCACATCACCGATACGATTGTGTATGCTACATAAACTACAAACATGAAGGCCAGTGCGACAGGATATTTCCTGATAAAGCTCAGGCTTTCGCCCATGGATTTTGCGGCCAGACCCATCGGATTACCTTAGATAAATTATGGACACGCGGCACTTAAAGCTCGGCTGCGCAAATCTCGTGATGCGTTAAATTTTGCCAAAGGCCATTTCAATGGATTTGCCTTGGAAATCCAGACCCCCGTTGACATCACCCTCCAGCTTGCCTACTATCACTTCCTTTGCTCCACCTCCGACATTAGATGGCTGGCGTTTTTCTCAAGAATATCACTTGTTACGTCGTCCGACTTTAAAGTCAGCATGATGCTCTCGTTGACGTTGAACTTGTTTTTCTTCCTTAGCTCCTGAACCTCCCTCGCAAGCTCCTTTATCACGGTACGATTCGTTAATTGTAAAAGGTATTAATATAATATGGACTAATATATTTTTGGTGCGTCCATATCACGAAGATTCAAATACAGGCTTCCGTGACATACTCGTGCTATCCAAAGCAAATGGAGTATAGATGGCGCGATGGACTGAACATTTCAAAATACAAAACGGTCGAGAAGCGTGTTGTTTTGCGCATTGCCACAGGGCGGTTCGGTAAGAAAGCGTCGAAGTTGGGTGTTAATGACCGCCAAGTAGACATTTCATTCGACAAGGCTGACGGATGGATTCTTACTATGAAACGAACTAAAAAAGGAGGCGTAACATTGTCCGCGCACATCGGTAACCTGAAACACATATGGTTGCAGGCTGTTCTCAATCGCCTCGTCCCGTCTGGCGTATTGGACGAGCTCAGTCTTGGAAGCGAATTTGGATCCAATACAATGCAGGTAAAAGTGAACATTGATTTGGACGAATGGGGCGACATAGGGTTGAAGCCAGAAGACTTCCTTTATCATACGGAGGTGCTTGCAAAGTCCCTGATTTCACATGCCTTGGAGAGGAATTTCTCGGTGGGGTATGTGCCAAAGGGTAGGGAGTACGACCTGCAGCTGATTTCGCCACGGCGCAGGAAATTTGCTATAGCCATCTCTTCTCACAATGCAAAAACTGAGAGCCGCAGCAAACAGCACAGAGTTCAGAAAGCCCTGATGGACATAGCCAAGATGATACCTTCGCTATACAGCGACAATGAAATCATGCCTGTGATCGTTATTCAACCGTTCAATTTTGCCGGGTCTCGGGACCTTACCACTGGCAGTTACATCAAGTTCTACCAAGACAGGTTCAATTTCAAGTTCATTTTCACTGACTTCAAAGACGGCTGGGAGGGGCGTATCTGCTCCGAACTGGAAAAGATTTAAAATCCCCTGTCATGTGATATTTATGGCGATGTACGAACCTCTGAAAATCGAGCCGGAGATACTGGAGTTCTGGCAAAAGAGCAGGATATTCGACAAGCTTAGGGGAAAGCTGGCAAACTCTAAGAAACGGTTTTCCTTCTTGGACGGCCCAATCACCGCCAACAATCCTATGGGCGTACATCATGCGTGGGGCAGGACTTACAAGGACGTTTTTCAGCGGTTCTGGGCAATGCGAGGTTTCAACCAGAGGTGGCAGAACGGCTTCGACTGCCAGGGTCTCTGGATAGAAAGGGAGGTGGAAAAAGAAAGGGGGTTTAAAGGAAAAAGGGACATCGAAAACTTCGGTCTGCTGAATTTCGCAAAAGAGTGCAAGGCAAGAGTGGAAAAATTCTCCAAGCTGCAGATAGCGGACTCCGTGCGGCTCGGTCAGTGGATGGATTGGGACAACAATTACTACACCATGACCGACACGAACAACGAGCATAATTGGATGTTGCTTAAGGAGTACCACAAGAAGGGGTGGCTCTACAAGGGAAAGGACGCAGTACCGTGGTGCCCAAGGTGCGGCACGGCCAGCTCAAAGCATGACATAGTGACAGAGGGGTACAAGGAAGTAACGCATACGGCTTTGTTCATGAAATTTCCTATCGTTGGTAAAAACAAGGAATACATACTTATATTTACAACCACTCCTTGGACTGTGCCTGCGAATGTGGCTGCGGCTGTGAACGAAACCCTCGATTATGTGAAGGTCAGGCAGAACGGCGAACTCTACTGGCTGGCCGAAGTTCGTGCGAAGCATGTTTTGGTCGGGGATTACGAGGTTCTGAAGAAGGTCAGTGGAAAAGACTTGATTGGTATGGTTTATGAGATGCCGTATCCTGACATGCCAGAACAGGAAAAAGCTCCGCACAAGGTAGTGGGATGGGAGCTTGCGACTGGGGAGGAAGGCACGGGCATAGTACACATAGCGCCAGGCTGCGGTCCGGAAGACTTCCAGCTGGGCAAAAGGCTGCAGATGCCGTCGCCGTCGCCTCTTGACGAGACTGGCAATTATAGACAGGGTTGGAAATGGCTGGTCGGGGAATACGCGACGCTAGCCAACAAAAAAATAATAGAAGACATGAAAAACCGCAGCTTTGTCTACAAGACCGAACCGTACAGGCATCGTTACCCCCATTGCTGGCGTTGCGGCACGGAACTTGTGTTCAGGCTGGAAGACGAGTGGTACGTAAAGTGCGGCGAGCTGAAGGCCGCGCTAAAGGAGGCGAACGAAAAAATCAAATGGTATCCGGAATACGGAAAGGTGAGGCAGGACGACTGGTTCGATGCGATGCACGATTGGCTTATATCGAGGAAGAGGTTCTGGGGTTTGCCGCTGCCGTTCTGGGAATGCAGCAAATGCGGCAGTCTGGAGGTGATAGGAAGCGTCGCAGAGCTCAGGGCGAAGGCAATCCGAGGGATAGAACAATTACAGGAATTGCACAGGCCTTGGATAGACAATGTGATTTTAAAGTGTCCGAAATGCGGTGGCGAGACAAGAAGGGTTCCAGATGTGGGTGATGCCTGGCTGGACGCGGGCATTGTGCCGTTCTCCACCATCGGTCCGTACATGCAGAATAGAAACGAGTGGGAAAAGTGGTATCCGGCGGATTTCATATGCGAAAACATGCCGGGCCAGTACAGGGGTTGGTTCAATGCTATATTGTGGTCTTCTGTCACCATGACGGGCGTGGCGGCATTCAAGTCGATACTGGGCTATGAGACCGTCAAGGACGAGACTGGCAGGGAGATGCACAAATCGCTGGGAAACGCCATATGGGCCGGAGACGCGCTAAAGGTGATGGGAGCGGACCCGTTGCGCTGGAGATATTGCCTGCAGGATCCGACTGTGGAGTTGTGGTTGGGGTACAGGTCTGCCAATGAAACCAAGAAGACGCTCAACGTGCTGCTTAACATGGGGGATTATGTGAAGGCATTGCTGCCAGAGGGGTTCGAAGTCAAACGCCCCGTGCCTAAAACCGAAACGGACAGATGGATATTTTCACGCCTAGAGTCGACAAAAAGAGCGGTGACCTTCCATCTGGAAAATCTGCGGCCAGACCTTGCGGCCGAAGCGCTCCAGAGCTTCTTCTTGGAAGACCTGTCAAGAAGTTACGTTCATTTTGTGCGCGAATCCGTGACCTCGGAGGACGAAGGGAAGACGCAAGTCACGCAGGTTCTTTACGCGGTCCTGTTGGATACCTTGCGTTTGGCGGCGCCTTTCGTGCCGTTCATAGCAGAAAAGGTTTATAAAACTGTATTCGAGCTGTTTGAGAAGAAGGAATCGGTTCATCTGCTGGATTGGTCGATCATTGACGAAAGCATGATTGACACGCGACTTGAAGCTGAGATGGCTAACGTGCAGGGCGTTGTGTCGGGCATACTGGCAGCAAGGGAAAAGATACCTAGGTCGCTGAAGTGGCCGGTAAAGTCCGTGACAATCTTGTCAAAAAGCAAGGGGCTTGCCGCTGCTATCAAAAAGCACGAAGAGCTTGTCAAAAGGATTGCGAATGTGCTGGAGATAAAATTCGAGGAGAAAATACCGGGCATGAGATACGGCATTAAAGTAAACCTTAACAAGGCAGGCCCCAGGTTCGGGAAAGACACATACGAGATTGTGTCGGCTGTCAAAAAGCTCTCGTCCGAGTCCGTGGTTGAGGGTCTGCAAAAGGGCAAAAAGATATCTGTGTTTGTTGCTGGCAAGGAAGTTGACTTGAATAATGACGATTTGATAATCGAGGAGGTCGTTCCCGAAGGGCTTGTCGGCGGATCTTTCGACGGCCATTCCGTGTATCTGAACACCGAAGAAAACAAGACAATGTTGCAGGCTGGGTTCGCAAGGGAATTCACTAGGTCGGTTCAGGCTCTTAGGAAAAAGGCTGGTATGCAAAAGCACGACAGGGTGGAACTGTATGTCTACGCGTCTCCGGATTCCAAGGCGGCATTGGAAGGCAGGCTGTATGAAATTAAGGAAAAGGTGGGGGCAAGCAAGATTAGCTTTGCTTCTGCGGGAGACACCGAATCAAGGAAATGGCACGATAAGATTTCTATAAGAGGGTTTGAGTCCAATTTCGGTTTCGGGTAATTTCACACACATTCCCTGTCCCAAAACTGCTGCACGGTCTCTTCGTTCTTTCCCAGCTGTTCGAACTGCGACATAAAGTCTATTTTGGCTGTAAAAGAAGTTAAAAATTAAGGTCCGTCGGCTTTCCGCTTCAGGTATATTTTTATCCTTGATTCGACAAAATCTAGTTTATATGGGCGCTTTCACCGACGCCACCAAAAGGCTCGAGGAAAACCTGAGAAAGTCAGAATTCCTGTCTGATAGGTACAAAGACACCGGCATCAGGGAGAAAATAGAGCAGATGAAAAGGCGTGCCGTGGGCGCTGACAGCGGCGTGAAGCTCGACCAACTCGCTTGGTACGACGCCGAATCGGAGATGCGCCGCATAATAGAGCACTATGCGTCCACCAGCACATTCGCAGGGCTTTTCGGAGAGATAGGAGAAATGAAAAAGTCCGGTGCACTTTCAAAGCCGGCAGCGGGTGGCGGGGCAAGTCCGGCCGCGTTGCAGGCCAAGGTGCTGGGAGAGGCGCTGGCAAAGGGCTTCAGGGAGAACAGGAGGAGCATAGCTTGGATAGTCCTTATAATCAGCGTCGCGCTTCTTGTCTGGATACTTGTGGACGTCCTGTTCGGCTTCGTACAGACGCCGTTCGGCACCCTTGTCAGGAACTCGCTGGAGCAGTACATACCCATAAATGAGTTCAAGACGGGCCTGAGCAACCAGATGTGCATTCTCGGATGCTATGCCACCGGCATAACTAGCGTCGCAAGCTGGACGGCGGCCGGGGGGCTGGACAAGTACTGTCAGCTGACCTGCAAGACGACCGCCCAGGCCGAACAGCTCGGGTGCACGAACTGTTACGCCCTGACGCCCGGCTTGGAGGAGCCTACACCCATACCGTTGGTCAGCGATACGATAAAGATGTCGATAGGCACGCCCGAGGGCAAACGGTACTCGTGGGGTGTGGGGGGAACCAGCGTGATTGTGCCAATACCTCCGGCCCAGGACCCGACCGTCAGCGTGACAAGCAACGATTTTGTGGCGTCTATAAACGAGCAATATATGTGCGCCAATTTCGACAACAGCAAGCCGAACATATGTAAGATAAGCTCGCCCATCGGGCCTTACGACGTCCCAGTGAAGCTCAGCGCAGACTTCAAGGCGCCGTGCAAGCCGTCCGCTCAGTACAGCGTGACGTTTACATACACTTACAACGTGACAGGGTTGAGCTTCCTAAAGTTCGCGGCCAAGAACTACAAAGGCACGATAGCCACGCCGCAGCCTACTAGCAGCCCCGGCCCGCTGAGCTTCAACGCGGAGCCGTACAGTGACGTCTATCCGACCGATGCGACCGAGGCCAGGGTGACCTTCAGCCTCATAAACCAGGGAAGCGCCACAAGCAGGATCAAGGTGAACAGCATCACTGTCAACCAGGTGGCTCCATCAGGGTACAGCAACCTTGTGCTGACCGACTGCATAGAGGCCACGGCAAAGCCTACCAGTGGCGGGTCTTACGAGCTGGAACTGACGCCGTCCGTCCAGCCCGGCTCTGAGAACGCGGTGAACTTCCACTGCAGCTTTAGCTTGCCCAGCGACCTGAAGCAGAAGCTGACGCAGTCCGCATACTACACAATCCTGGCTACAGCCAAGTACACGTACACGGACAATGTTGTGGGCGACACTGTTTATCCGGATCCGAGGTACAGGTGCACGGTATCGCTGAAGGACTGGAACATGCTGCCGTGCATAGATTCGACAGGGAAACCTACTAATTACAACACAGGGGCTTGCAACTCCCCTGACAGCAGCGGCAACGCATGGAACGTATACAGTTTTGACGATTTCCAGTGGAACAAGGTGACACTGCCCGACACCAGCTGGGGGTGCACAAACTGCGACAGGCTGTACAGGCTCGACAACGTCATCTGGGACGGGACGAAGGACGTGTGGCTCAACGTAAGCAGCGAGGATGCTGCGAGGTGCTGGGTGTCGAACAAGAATAGCGCCGCTCCAGTACCTGTGACAGGTTGCCTGCCAAAGACTTGTGTCAGCGGAAAGGATACGATACCCTGCAGCCAGTGCACCTATGTAGTAGGCGGCAGCTGCCTGCCCGGCAATTTCGGATGCTCCTGCTCGGCCTACTCGTCTGGCGGCGGATGGGGCGACCTCAGCTCCGACGACGGCACGTTTTACAGCGCCAACAGGACGATGTCGAACCCGCCCTACAAGTGCAAGATAGGCGACAGCTCCAACGTGGGAAATTCCATCCTGTCTGTCCCCAGCGGGGGTCCCGCCGCCAACACGATAGCGTGCCAGGCACACAACACCGGGGCAACGACAGGCAGCGGCTTTAGCGTGAACGTCGGTTAAAAAAAGGATGCGCCGGCGGCAGGATTTTCCGACCTTTTCGGTCTTTTGAACCTGCAAGTCCAAAGGACGCCAGTTTTCGAGATTCACCATTTACTTCTGGTGCACTACCTGGTTATGCTACGCCGGCAGCAATTAAAGATATTGTCGGAGTTCTTTAAAGATATTTCCCACTTACAGCTTTAGTCTTGTACCCAAAAATATCAGGGCGAAGTCGGCAAGCCCGATCAGCGCCGACGGCAGAGGCGCGTGCGAAATCAGGAAGCTGGCCGCGAACAGCACGACTGGCCTGAGTATAATGCCGAATATGAGACCGCTTATCACGAAGCTCAGCAAAAGTTCCAGCCCGAACATACCCGCGAGTATGAGGGAAAACAGGAGGCCGAACGTCTGGTAGAAAAACACGCTCAGCGCGAGCACACCCACCTTCACAAACATGCTCATGATCTCGAACCCCAGCACGAAGAGCAGAGCCCGCGCTATCAGGTCCAAGCCCAGCGGGTTTGCCCAGGCTGCGGAAATAAGCGCCAGTCCAATTATGTCCTTTGCGAACCCCATGGATAGCTTTTAGCCTGCGGCTCCGATAAATTTCTTTATGCGGAACATAAGCTGGAACGAAGCCACGGAAATGTGTCACAAGCTCTCCGATGCAATCAAAGCGGATTGCTATTCACCAGACATCATAATCGGGATAACCAGAGGAGGACTTGTGCCGTTGGCGATAGTCTCCTACGACCTGAATGTCAGGAACATACAGACGATTGCGCTCAGATTTTACAACGAGGACAAGCGTTCAGGTCAAGTGGAACAGCTGGTGCCGCTTCATCTGGACGACTTGGCAAAGTATGTGAAAGTGCTGGTGGTCGATGATGTCGCCGACACAGGAGAAACTATAGGGTATGTCCTTTCAAAGCTGGAAAACAGGGAGGTGCGCGTGGCCACGCTGATGTACAAGCCCAAAAACTCAAAGGTGAAGCCCGACTATTTCGTGGAGGAGACAGACGACTGGGTAAACTTCCCCTGGGGCGTTTGAGTGCAGGGGGAGAGATTTGAACTCTCGAAGGGACTAACCCACAGGCTCCTGAAGCAGACGCTGTATTTTCTACATCTGCGCCATAGACCAGACTAGGCGACCCCTGCGTGTAATTATCATTGTCCTAGGAGACTTTAAAATCTATGCAGACCTTGAAAGTCCTCGGGGCATAGGGCAGCACCTTCTTCTCGTTCATTATCTCATAGCTCCTGTCAAGCTTTTTTGCGGCCTTTTCCACCTTCTTGATGGCATCGGTGAACGGGTCTCCCTCCTTCCCCCAACTGTAAAAGTGCACGATTCCCCCTTCCTTCTTCAGGCACCTTATCGCGATGTCCAGAAAATCCTCGGCTCCTAGCGGAAGAGGCATCATTACCCTGTCGCACGTCCCGTAGAACCTCGGGCACACGTCTTTTACATCGCCAAGCACCGGCATGAACCTGCTCTCCTCTATCTTGTTCAACTTCATGTTCTCTATCGCGTACTCTACCGCGTCTGGGTTCATCTCCACGGCTATGACCTTCTTCACCCTCGGCTGGTGCTTTGCAATCTGTATCGCGTACGGCGCCACGCCGGAAAACATTACCATCACGGTCTCGCCCGGCTTTACCTGGCTCACTACCCTCTGCCTCTCTGTGGCCTCGCGCGGTGAGAAATACGTCTTCCTGGGGTCGAGTTTGAACACACAGCCGTACTCCTTGTGCAGGACCTCCGTGTTGTGGTTCCCTATGATGAGCTCGTACTCCCTCAGCCTGAACTTGCCCTGCCTCTCTGTCACCTTTTTGAGGACTGACTTTACGTTCTTGTTCATTCTCATTATCTCAAGAGATATGTCTCCAGCGCGGTCCTTCTGGTCGTCCGGGATATCCACTATTGCAACAGCCTTTTCCTTCGAACCTATCAGGTCAAAACCTCCCACCCTGACGGGCCCGGACTTTTTCCAAGCAAAAAGCCTCTTCAGTGTGTCCCAAAAATTATTCTGCTTTCCACTCGACATCTTCCACACCCTCCTTGTCGTTTGCATACCTCGCCATGTCGTACAGCACGTCCGACAGGCGGTTCACATAAGGGATTATGTTTTCGTTAAGCTTGACCTTTTCGTTGACCGCCGACACGCTGGTCTCGACCCTCCTGCACACGGCCCTAGTTACATGGAGCAGCGATGCGAGCTGTGTCCCGTCAGGAATGATGAACCTCGTCAGTTCCGGCAGTTGTCCCTCCAAATCGACTATGGCCTGGTCGAGAAACTGGACCATTTCCTTTGTTGTAGTCGTCTGCGGTTTCTGCCCGGCTATCTGAGAACTCATCTCGGAGCCGATGGAAAAGATGCCCCTCTGGACACTTTCGAGTATGCGGTTGATTAGCTCGTCGCTGTTGAAGGATTTGCACAGTCCGATGAAACTGTTCAGCTCGTCAAACCCGCCAAGAGCCTCGACATAGCAGTCTGACTTGCTGACCTCCTTGCCGAAAATCCTTGTGGTTCCCTTGTCGCCCAAGTGTACCTTTTTCATAAATTAATTATGCTAATGGGTTTTCTAATTGTTATATTCTTAGAAATTTGTCTAAAAAACAAATACACCAGCTATAATTATAACAAACCCAACAATGCCCGTGATGTTTAAAATCATGGCGGTTTGTTGAGAAGATTTAATGGCATCCTGACACGATGGGGTCGAAGCCAAATAAAGAAGTTGACACTTGGCAGCCGTTTGCAATTCTGGAAATGAGAAAATGGCTATAACGGTGGCCAATATAAGCATAATACCGACAAAGACTACGCGACCGTTCATAACAACCAGTCTGTAGGCTTAAATATTAATATATATAATATATATAATATAATTTAGTGTATTGAAAATGGCTGTAATAGAAAATCTGAGTTGCCAAGATACAATTGACATAACGAAACTTTTGCCGGACGCGTTGCCGAGCGGGAAAAGGATATTGTGGAAGGATGCGGAAAACGGTATGGTAGAGATTTACTGCGACAAACGTTCTGCGAGGGGAGGCACGCCGAAGAGCATAGTTGTTAAGCGGGCCGTCACGATTGATGAATTGTTGTTTGAAGGACTTGGACTGCGGTTTGGCGACGGGATCAAGTTACAAGGCGGAAAAATGAAGGTTTTCGGGTTTTCTAATACCAGTCTGGATTTGCACAAGCATTTTTTGAGATTCTCAGGCGAGAGCTTTGGGTTGGACTCGAAAGGATTCCGGGTAGCGATGACAATGCCTCCGAAATTGGAAAATAAAATGAAAGAAATCGAAGCAAATGTTTCTGATGAACTTTGTTGGGTATGTTAGTTGAAAATTTGTTCCTGATCTTGCAGGAGGAAATGGTTTCCGACAAGGCATTTTCTGCTGCGTTTTTGAGAGGCGTAATAGCATCCGAGGCAAATATTTTTGTGCGATGGAACAAAAAACTAGACGAAATTTCTATAGCTGCAAAAGCTCAGTCAAAAAGGGAACTGATTCGAGAATGTTTATT
>CAYRSM010000003.1:0-40324 GCA_964427125.1 uncultured archaeon
CGTCATAGGGGGGGGGTCGGGTGTGTCGTGGGGTGGGGTGGTGGGAACAGAGAGTGTGGTTGTGGGGCGGTGGGGGGGTGGGTGTGGGGGGGTGTTGTGGGTGTTGCGGAATTTAAGGGCCCCGTTGTGGGGGGGGGGGGGGGGGGGGGGGGCGGCGCCAGCCCTCGGGCAGGGGGGGGGGGGGGGGGGGTGGGGGGGGGGGGGGGCGGGGGCGGCAATGGCGGAAACGGGCTTGTTATAGTTACAACTTACTTCTAAACTGCACTCTGTCCAGCCTCTGCTCCATCATCAAAATGGGACAGGATGGAGTTAAAAGAACAAACGCCCTTCGGATTTCATTTTCCAGAAGCTAACATATTTTCATGTTGTGCTATCAAAGAAAGTCGGCACCAGCCCCCCCCCCCCCCCATGCGCCCAAAACCAACTTTCCCGTTACGCATGAACTCACCGGAAATGGGCACCCCAAAAGGGTATAGGGTACTCTCGACAATTCATAATAATGAAATTGATAGGACTTGCAGATTTGCCCAATGACACGGGTGTCAGTTTGTCGGAAAGGTTTAGGAAAGAATTATTTGCCAATGTTCTTTCTAAAATAAGCGCTATCAGATTATCAGAAAAATTGAATGTCCATCCGGACACAGTCATGAACTTGCACAAAGGCAAGACTTTGATGAGATTGAAATATTTGAAAGATTTAATCGAACTGTCCGGCGTGTGTATTGATGTAGCGGAAAAAAGCGTTACAGGCATAAGAAGCAAAAAGAAAGACAAAGTTAGGATAAGATTTCCCATAGTAGCTTCGCCGGAACTGGCGTCTGTCGTGGCCCATTGCATGGGAGACGGCAGCTTAACCAAGCGACAGTTCAGCTATTTTAACCAAAGGCGGGAGCTTGTGGAAGCGGTTGTGCATGATGTTAAAAAATCTCTTTCGACTAACATCGACCCAGCAGTTTTCGTAAAATGTGGCGGCTGGGAGATAGAATACCCGACTAGCATCGGGAAGCTTCTTTTCCTGCTTGGCGCCCCGTTAAGCAAAAAAGTTTACAATCCCTTCAGAGTTCCAAAATGGATTATGTGCGGTTCAGATAATATCAAAGCTGCTTTCTTGAGAGCGCTGTTTGATGACGAAGGCTGGGTGAAGATTAAAATAAATCATAAAACAAAAACTGTGCGAAGAATGATTGGTATAAACATGAGTAAAAATCCGAGATTCCTGAAACAACACAAGCTGTTTTTCGAAGACATTAGATGTATGTTGGCAAGTGCGGGCATAGAGTCGTCCAAAGTCGTGAAGATGGGCAGGACAAAAAACGGTACCAATTTGGGTATCGTCATTTCGAATTTCAACAATCTGGCGATGTTTTCAACCAAAGTAGGTTTTGTAAGCGAATGCAAACGTGAAAAATTGCTTGACTGCCTGACCAATTCCAAAAGATTCAATCTTGGTAAATTCAAACAACAACGTTTATTATTTAAGTAGGCACAATTATTATTAGCAGAGGTGGGTTTTGGAGTGAAAAATGTGAAACAAGCACTGGTGATTTGCGATGCCTGAAATAATCCCTGAATATGCTTGAAGAGTTCGTCGCTCTTCTTGGTTCAAATGGGATATGATCGCACAATCGCCGTTTTCAGCCCAGATGGCAGACTTTTCCAGGTGGAATATGCCAAAGAGACGGTAAAGCGCGGCGCGACAGCTCTGGGCATAGTCTTCAAGGACGGCGTCCTGCTTGCGACAGTTAAAACGGTCACGAAGCTGATGGTCTCAGACGCGCTGGAGAAGCTCTTCCAGATAGACGACCACATAGGCGCGGTTGCCGCCGGGTTCCTCTCGGACGCGAGGACTCTTGTGGGCCAGGCGAGGGTGAGGGCCCAGGTGCACAGGATAACCTACGAGGAGCCGATAGACACGTGGAACATAGCGAGGGTCTTCGGGGACAGGATGCAGTACTCCACTCTTATAGCCGGGCTGAGGCCGTTCGGAGTCTCCCTTTTGGTGGGCGGGGTGGACAAGTCGGGCACCCATCTGATAGAGTCTGACCCGTCCGGTATGCTGTTCGAGTGGAAGGCCTACGCCATAGGTAGGGGGGCGGTCCTTGCCAACAAGATACTCGAGCAAAAGTGGAGCGATGACATGACAGAGTCCGACGCCGTCAAGATGACCTACGACATCATAGGCAAGACCGAGAAGGACAAGAAGGAGAACATGGTGGACATATCGATAATCAAGAAGGGCGCCAGGTTCAGGAAGCTCTCCGAGGAAGATATAAAGAAGCTGCTAAAGTAGGTCCTAGTACTTTATGTTGGATGTTAGTGTTCTTTCGGATTCCCTGAGTTTCTTTTCTATGAGTTCTTCTATTTCCATTTCATCTGCCCCGAGAATGCTGTCCTCAAAGTATTTTATTTTGCCATCGTAGTTGATAATCTTCTCCTTGCCAGTGGCCTTGCGGAGCTCTACGGCGGCCCCAGCGCTCAATTCTCCAGCACGCTTCTCCAGCACAATCTCATATTTCTTCAATGATTCCCTTATCTCAACAATCGCCGAATCAAGCTCCTTGCCGTTGACGCTAACTTCCAAGTCCTGGGCTTTCAGCAAGCCAGCATAAGCAAGTGCCGTGTCTATGGCATTTTTGTCAAGATGGTATATCTGTTTCATCTTTTCAACGCTGTTGCTTGCCCTCATCCACGAAGATTTGTAAGCCAGTGATTTTCCGGCATCCGACTCAATCTTCACGAGAAGCTCGTACATTGCCATGTTCAGACCGCTAATCCAGTTGTCGTATGCACCGATTGTCACATCGACCTTTGTCTTGCCCGTTTGCTTGAGCGTGCTTGCATACTTTTCAACATCCGATTCCATCGACATACGGCGCACCTAATAGACAATAGGAACGAAAACCTTATAAAGCTTAATTTTGTCACTACCTTTGGATAATCAATATTTAATACTTTAGCAGTGCAAAATAATAGCATGGATGATTTGATGAGAGAGGCGCTTGAGACAGAACTGTACGGCAAAATCAGCATCGGAAAAGCAGAGTCGGGGTCTTATGACCGACCTGAGGAAGCGAAGCGACTTTCGTCGAAACCCTTCGGCGTGGACCGTTTTTATCTGGTGTCTAATGAGGATTACTGCGATGCATCATTATCCGCGGTGGGTTCTTTGGTCGGAATCATATATTATATCGGAGTCTGCGGTGGAGGCACCCAAAATCTTTGTCTGTTGGGAAAGCTGCTCGAGAAAAACAACATAGAACGAATAAGACTGGTGGACAAGGAAAGGCGCCAGTTGGACAATCTGGGCAAAATCGGGGACATATACAACAAATCCGATGGCGATGAAAAATACAGCGCCGCACTTATCCGGCATGCCGGCGGACCATTGAACATGATATACGCAAGCGTGAACGAGAGAAAGCCAAAGATACGCAGGGATATAACGATTGACACCTGGATGGGGTTGGCAGAGGATTATTTGAAAAACAATGTGAATGAAAGGGGCAGATATTTCGTGTATCTTTCGAATGCCCTGTTCGGCTGGATAAAGGAGGGCGAGTCGTGCGAAATGTTGGACAGAATCTTGTCTGACGAGAAGTTCGAGGACGGCTCGGCAGTTTTCTTCTACTCTGTCAGGAGGCACGGCGGGGTGATGCTTGAGAAGAGGAACGGGAGCCTGTCGTCTCCGGACGGCGCGGCGGTGTACATGCCTGAAGAAAGGAAGGTAGTTTACAAGGACGATGATATCCTGAGCAAACTGTCGAAGACGCTGCACATTTAGAAAGTAAACTCATTTCCTGCCTATCCTCCACACCATGTTGAAGTGGTCTGCAAAGTTCCTCGCTATCTCAGCGCTCCTTATCAGTATGGCCACGGGGCTGTCGGACCACAGGATGATGCCCACGTTGTCGCCGTATATCGAAATGCTTGTGGGCGAGACGTACTCATTTGGCAGCACCCTAACCTCAACAAGCCTGTACTTGCTCAGAAAGCTGGCGTCCCTTCTTGTCGTGACAATTTTCATACTCATCCCTTTCTTTACACGCTCCGATGTGAACCTCGGCAGGAAACCTTTCAGCAATTCCTCAGTCCTGTCTATGTCCGTGGCAATCACGTAGATGGTCTTGCCTACTCTCAGCTCGTCCAAGAACAAAGTCTTTATACCCTCCTTTCCCTCCAGAATTTCCGCGGTCGTGCCGGCTGGTCTCTGCGACATCGATTCCAGTTCCGGGATTATCTTGGTGAGTTCACGTCTTGTCTCCCTGAGTTCGTCCTCCTTCTCGCCGAGGATGTCAAGGAATTTCGAAGGAGGGACTGCTTTGTAGAAAGTCATCCCTGATTTTTCTATCAGTGATACGATGCCCTTCTCAGCAAGCCTGCGGACCACGTCGTACACTATCCTCCTGTGCATGTTCGCTGCCTTGCCCAGGCTGCTCGCTGTTGACTCTCCGACCACTATAAGTTTTCTGTACACGCGCGCCTCATTCTCAGTAAATCCCAGTTTTTTCAGAGCCTCGTCGATTTCCATAATAACAATTTGACGCGCCCGCTTAAAGCAGTCACGGTGTGGTCACCCTTGTCACCAATCCGTTTTATTACCTCACAGTGCTAAAGGATTGTTGGTGTCGTGACATGAACGGGGCGATAATGTTCGTGACCGGAAACAAAGGCAAGCTGGTCGAGGCGAAGTCTGTCATTCCAAGCATCGTGCAGCTTGATGTCGATCTGCCTGAGATACAGGAGACGGATCCCAGAAAGGTGATAGAGGCGAAGCTCAGAGAGGCGTTCAAGTACGGGAGCGGGCGCTTCATGGTCGAGGACACATCGCTGTATCTAGACTGCCAGAAAGGTTTCCCGGGACCTCTGATAAAGTGGTATCTGAAGGCTCTGTGCAACAAGGGACTGTACGAGCTCGTCAGGATGTACGGCAACTATGGCGCCGAGGCGAGGACGGTGATAGGCTATGCCGAAAGCCCGGACAAGATACATTACTTCGAGGGTTCGGCGAGGGGAAAGGTTGTAGCTCCCGCAGGCGGCGCGGGGTTCGGTTGGGACCCAATTTTCCAGCCTGACGGACATTCGAAAAGTTTTGCCGAGCTGGACCCGGTCGAGAAGAACAGGATAGGCATGAGGCGGATTGCCGTCGAGAAGCTGAAGGCTTACATAGAATCCGGAGAAAGGGACAGTGTCGTCAGTCCGTTGAAAAAAGCGGGAGGCGAGCTGTATGAAGTATAGGGCCTTGGTACGCGTGCTCACGGGGTGCAACATAAAGTGCAGGCATTGCTATGTCAGCGCGAATGATTTCAAGAACGAGCAGTTCAGCTACGACCAACTGAAGACAGTCATAGACAGGCTGGCGGACTTCGGAGTAGACTCGATAATTTTCACCGGCGGTCAGCCGACACTTGCTGGAAAGGACCTCATCGACAGCATAAGCTACGCCTCCTATAAGAGGGCCGAGACGGGCTACCCGAAAAGGATAGAGGTAACGACAAATTCCAGCATAGGCAGGGACAGAAAGACAGCAGACTACTGGATATCAAGCATGAAGCGTGCCGGCTTGGACAGGATACGCCTCTCGGCCGACGAGTACCACAGGGAGTTCCTGCCGAAGGAGTTCGAGGACCTGGTGATGGAAGTGGCAAAGGAAAATGATATGCAGGTTAAGATAATGGAAGTGGTGAGCCCGAATAACCGCATCGACAGCAACATCGAGACCGAGGACAGGAAGACGTTCGCGCTCAGGCCGGGCGGCAGGGCTTTCAGCGAGGATCTTAGACAGGGATGGGACAACACGCCGAGCTGCAGGATTCACCAGTCATATAGCAGGAAAAAGGAAGAGACATCGATATTCATACACCCGACTGGCGATGTATACACATGTAATGTCGGCGCCGCAAAGGAGCTTTCCCTAGGCAACATGCTTGTGGACGACCTTGACGAGATACTATACGGGAAGAAAAGCGGGGTGCTTGGCGCGCTTGCCGAGGGCGACGTTGCGGGACTGGGAAAATCTTTGAAATATAGCGGTGAGGAGACAAAGCTTATTATAGGCGCCTATGGGAGATGCGGGGCTTGCTGCAAGATGCGCGAGGCCATGAAATCCCTGCCTGATAAGGCCGAAGTGGGACATTGGGGATAACTAAGAGGCTGGGAGTATGGATGACAATGTTTCGTACGATGAGAAGCTCTACGATGCCGTGAGAAAAAAAATCGGCGACTTTGAAGTGATAGAGACTCACATGTCCCGCGTATACCTTGGGAGGCATGAGGTAATCAAGACATTCAAATCCATAGACCTGGGTTTCGTAGACATGACGCCCCTCGAGAAGAGAAGAGAGTCCTGCATCAATACGGCGCTTATAGACACTGTCTACTCACCGGACCTTAACACAAGAGTAGCGACCGTAATTTCGTTGGATGGTCTGGACACAGTCAGAGAGGGCGTCGTGGAAGAGTCCGGACTCGGCCGTTCGGAAATTATAAAGGACTACGCCGTTGTGATGCGGCGTTTCGATTCGCAAAGTGGACTGTCAGTGCTTTACGAAAGCGGACATGTGACAGACCTTCATGCCAAACAGATAGGGCATCTCTTAGCCGATGCTCACAGGAAGGCGGAGACAAGCGGCGGAATCTCTCGCATAGGCTACGTCGCAATCACGTCAAACTTCGATGAGTGTTTCCGCATAACGCAGGGATACGTTGGAAAATCCATTTTCATGGCCGACTATGATATAATACATTCGTGCTATCAAAAGTTCGTCAGTCAAAACGCAGAATACCTGCGTGGAAGGATGGATAATGGCTTCATCAGGAGGTGCCACGGCGACGCGCATTCCGGGAACATGTTCGTGGAGGACGGCAGGGTGAAGATATTCGACGGCATAGGCTTCAAGGACGAGTTCAGCTTCATGGACGTCGTGGCAGACTTTGCATTCGCGTACATGGATGCGGTGGTTCATGGGTACGAGAGTTTTGCGGAGGTCATGAAGAAGGCTTACGTTGGGAAGACCGGAGACTCTGAGGGTGTGGAGAGACTCCTTGACTTTTACGTTGCCTATCGCGCCTTCGTGAGGGGAGAGGTGACAACCATGAAGGCCCTTGGCATGCCTGATGCGGAGAAGGAAAAGTTGTTTTCGGAAGCAGGAAAGTATTTCGAGCTGTCTAAAAAGTACATATTGAAGTCTGTCGGGATGGAGGGGAGCTGAGCATGGCAAGGATGTACATTGTGGCCGGGTACGTCGCCTCAGGAAAGACGACAGTAGCAAACAGGCTGGCGGAGGTGACAGGGGCAAGCATAATCAGGACCGACGAGATAAGGAAGGAATTTTTCCCGCTCGAGTTCGATTACAGTGGAAGAGTGCCGTCGCCTTCAGACATAATGAGATGGCTGGAGTCCAACGACATGGCAAGGACAGACCTCCAACAGGTTCTGAACCCGCTGAAGATGTTGGGGGGAGCCGCCTACCGGCAGGTTGTCGATGAGTACTCGCACATGGTGGATGTGCAGAAAGAGATGGTGTACAACACAGCTTTCGACCGTCTCAATGGCTGCCTGTCAGCGGGACGGGATGCCATTTTTGACGCAACATTTTCCAGGAAGGAACTGAGGGAAAGGGTGTACCGCATC
Organism: uncultured archaeon; assembly: GCA_964427125.1. GTDB lineage: Archaea > Aenigmatarchaeota > Aenigmatarchaeia > CG10238-14 > SCSR01 > DATDXT01. The sequence continues at coordinate 7,631 of CAYRSM010000003.1, forward strand.
GCGCGCAGGAACATGGTGAAAGGAATTTATATCATGCAGGTAGTCTGCGGCGAGGGCGCTGTGAAGAGGCGCCTTGCCGCAAGGAGAAGGCGGCCGCCCGGCAGGGTCGTGTCAAACGCGAAACAGCTTGACGTCTACAGGGCTATAAAAAGGGAATTTGACGAAAGCCGCATCGAGGATGACAGTGCTGGGGAGATTGCGCTTAGGAGGCTTGTGTACCACACCGACACGCACGCGATGGAGATGCACGGCGAACCGGACGAGGTAACGGAGCTAATAAGGGACAGGGTCCTGTGCCATCTGAAAAGCAGGTTCGGTCCGAAGCCGCGTTCATGAATTTTCCTTTGCGTATGCGGCGCCTTCAGATATAGCCTTCTCGTCGATTGGTATCATCTCCTTCTTGCCGTGCAGCATATCTGGAAGCGTCGACTCTACCAAGGTCTTTGCGGATATGATTCTTGTCCTCTCGGCGAAAGCGCCCAGCACGATCATGTTTGCCAGCAGTGACTTTCCCATCTTGTCGGCAAGCTCTGTAGCAGGAATTGCCAAAATCTTTATGTCAGGCCTGGCGGGCTTCTTCGGGGTGAGCGAGCTGTTGTATATCAGAAGGCCGCCGCGCTTCACCGCGGGTTCGAACATGCTCATCGAGGGGAGGTTCATCGTTATCATAACGTCCGGCCTGTCGACAAGAGGCGATTCCCCCTGCCTTTCGGATATGGTTATGTAGCAGTTCGATGTGCCGCCCCTGCTCTCCGGGCCGTAGGAAGGTACGAAGGTGACGTGCTTTCCCTCGAGCATCGCCGTGTAAGCTATCATCGTTCCGAGCAGCTGCACTCCCTGCCCGCCGAACCCCGCGACCTTTATACCGATCTTCATTTTGCCGTCACGTCCTTGTATACCCTCAGCGGGTAAAACTTCATCATCTCGCTGGCCACCCATTTCTGCGCCTCAATCGGCTGCATGTGCCAGTTCAGCGGGCACGGCGACAGAACCTCCACTAGCGAGAATCCCAGGCCGTCCCTCTGGAACGTCAGGGCCTTCTTGACAGCTTGCTCGGTCTTGATGATGTTGGGAACGCTGTCCAGCGCCACCCTCTCTATGTACGAAGTGCCGTCGAGAATCGAAAGCATCTCTGACATCTTTATCGGCATCCCGGTCAGCTTCGGGTCCCTGCCCTCGGGCGTTGTCGTGGTCTTCTGCCCCGGCAGTGTGGTCGGTGCCAGCTGCCCGCCAGTCATGCCGTATATCGCGTTGTTGATGAAAAACACTGTTATGTTCTCCCCCCTGTTCGCCGCGTGCACTATCTCCCCGGTGCCAATGGCCGCTAGGTCGCCGTCACCCTGGTAGGTGAACACTGTCCAGTCGGGCTTTGCCCTCTTCACAGCGGTCGCAATCGCGGGAGCCCTGCCGTGCGGCGCCTGCACGTGGTCGCACCTGAAGTATCTGTGCAGGAAAACAGAGCAGCCGACAGAGTTTATCGCTATCGTCTTGTCCGCAATCCCCAAGTCCTCAAGGGACTGCGCGACAATCCTGTGCAGCATGCCGTGACCGCAGCCAGGACAGTAATGCGTCTTCTTGTCAAGCAGAATCCTTGGCCTCCCCAGTATCTTTCCCATTTTTTCACACCATCCCTTTCAGCTTTTCCAGCACCTCTTCCTCGGTGGGCACGTTCCCGCCGCACCTTCCATAAAAATCGACCTTCGCCTTGTCGCCGACCGATAGCCTGACATCCTCCACCATCTGCCCCATGTTCAGCTCCACCACGAAAAATTTCTTCGCATTCCCGGCGAGCTCGCGCATCTTTCCGGACGGGAATGGCCACAGCGTTATCGGCCTGAACAGACCCACCTTCAACCCGCCTTTCCTTGCGTCATCGACCACACCCTTGAGTATCCTTGATACGATGCCATATCCTACTACTACAATGTCCGCGTCCTCCGTCATGTACTCCTCGAACCTTGTCTCGTTTTTGGCGATGGCGTCGTACTTATCCTTCAGCTTCCTGTTGTGAGCCTCCAGCAAGTCGGGCTCTATGAAGACTGAAGAGACCGTGTTGTTCTTTCCGATGCCGACCGCCCACGACTTGTCGTACTTTTTCGGTTTGTGCTCCGGGAAGACGGTGTCCTCGTACATCTGGCCGAGGAAGGCGTCCCCAAGGATCATTACGGGGTTCCTGTACTCGTCCGCCAGGTCGAACGCCTCCATGGTGAACTCGGCCATCTCCTGCACAGAATTCGGCGCTAACACTATCAGCCTGTATCCCCCGTGACCGCCGCTCCTGGTCGCCTGGAAATAGTCAGACTGCTCCGGTGCGATGTTGCCAAGCCCCGGCCCGCCCCTGTTTATGTCAACAATCACCATCGGCACCTCGCTTCCAGCCGCGAAAGATATCCCCTCCTGCTTGAGGCTTATGCCCGGGCCCGAGGAGGCAGTCATGACCCGTTTGCCGGTGGCTGCAAATCCGAGGCACATGTTTATCGCTCCCAGCTCGCTCTCCGCCTGCAAAAACACAAACCCCTTCGGCGCTATCTTGGCGAAAGCCTCCGGTATCTCCGTTGAGGGGGTTATCGGGTAGCCGAAGAATGCCTCGCACCCCGCGTTCAGAGCGGCTCGCGCCACCGCCTCATTGCCCTTTATGTATATCTTTTTGTTCATCTCGCCACACCTCTATCGCGACGTCTGGACACGACCTGTAGCAGAAGGCGCATGCTATGCATTTGCCCTCCTTGTCGTCAAAAGTTGCAGGATGGAAACCCTCGCTGTTTATGTCGTCGGATATCCTGATGAGCCCGAGCTTGCACGCCTGGGCGCACAGGCCGCACCCCTTGCATATCTCCCTGTTTATGACTATCTTCCCCGGAATTCCACACACCGACCTTTAACTATAATTATGTATGGTGATTATCAATTATTGTTGCAGAGTTTCTTGGTTGCAAATCGTTTTGGGAATGTTCCTAAAACTTTCAGGTTTTATATGGCCAAACAGCAAGTTACAATCATGGGAAGGGTTTGTTTTGTCGCCGTCCTTTTCGCGGCCGTTCTGCTGGCAAGTGTTGCCTCTCGGCCCGTTCAGGCGCAATCCACAGTGAACTTCACCTACAACGTGACCTACAACTACACCGCGCACAACTCTTCGAGTTCTGTGCTGGTTTCGGCTGCGGCGAACGGCATGGCTCTGGACACGGGCAATCCGGTGATAATCGTCTCGCCCGGAGCGCGGCTCACCGGAAGCATGACCGTGCAGGAAAGCGATTCCTGCTCGTTCTGCATACTGCCCGTGACTTCGGTCAACAGCTGGGACAGGGCGTTCTATTCGGCAGTCGGCTATCTGGCAGGCGACAACAATCTTCATCCGTTCACATTCTCGTTTTCCTTCACAGCCCCGATCTCTCCCGGCACATATTACATAGCTACTTTCCACAGGGCGTGCTACGCGCCGCAGGACAACGTGTACGGCTGCTACGGTCTGGGAGACCCCAGGAGGGGAGTTCCGGGCGGCGGTGACGACATATGGGACATATCCAACTTCGCGGACTGGCTCCCCGGCGGTAGCTTCTCGAGCGGCAGGGCTATCAAGGTCGTCGTGTCCGCCCCGGCGCTGCCAGACCTGTCCATAACAAACGTCTTGGGACCTGTTCAAGTGGTTTTTAATCCTGACATAAACAACGATACTAGAATTGACCTGGTCAAGGGGAAAAACACTACGATATTTTTGACTGCTATATTGGACGACCCAAGCAATCTGGTTCCAAGCAACCAGCCCATAGCCTTTAATCTGAGCATCGGGAATGCAGTATTTACCGAGACATTTCCTGCCGGCAATTTCAAAGGACCCGTAGTGGCGCCAATCCAGTTCTTTTTCGAGCCGAATGAAACGGGGGACTTTACAATTAAAGTTGTCGCCGATGCCTTTAACAGCATAGCCGAGTCCAACAAGAACAACAACGTGAAGGAAGTTAATATCAGTGTAAAGGACACTGGCAATTTCCTAGCAGTGTATAAGAAAGTGGATTACACGATCGATTTTGTGCATTTGGGCCCCGTTGACAAGTATGACGAAACTGTCGGGAACAGCAGTTTATTTTTGAACGCTACTTTTCCACTCAACCCACAAAAATTCAACACTGATAATTCAGATTCTACATTCTCTGCAGGTTTCCCGATTCCGTTACTAAATCCGTTTCTACTTGGTAAATTTTTCAATCCAACAATTGATATGGCAGATCTTTGTACACAAGGGAGACTACAGACATCGAATCGAGCCAATGTTACAATTGGCATAGTGTCAGATAATTATTTTAGTTTCTATGATAATGAAAACACATCAGGACTTTCAAGTCCGATTACTTGTGGTGTTTTGGCCAGACAAACCTATTGGACAGCAGTTGCCCATGAAATTGGGCATTTGTACGGCCTTCCTGTAAACCCAGCCATTAATAGTCCTAATGGAATGGAAGAATATAATTTAACCGATTCTGTGGTGTCTTATCCTGGTAATCCTGCAACAGGTTTTTGGGTAGACAGGAATATTTTAATCAACAACAGGGTTTGTTTCATGGGGGCTAGTAAAAATGAGACATTAGATTTTCATTGGATTGATAACGAAGATTATATGCAATTGTTCAGAAACTTTGTTTCTAATAAGAATGACCCAGAAGTACTTTTTATGACAGGGTTTATATTTAAAAATGGGACTATAATTTTAGGTAATTGGTATAGCTTTCCAAATGGCACTATAGATACATTGCCTGTAGGAAACTATTCTATTCAAACCCTTAATAATTTAGGGAATGTCATCACCCAAACTTCGCTAGACGTTCCATTTGTCTTGAACTTTGATCCGACTGGAGCAGTAGCAATGAATGGCACGGCTTTCGCCTTTTCAATACCTTTCCCGCAAAATACCACGTCTGTAAAGATAACACTCTATAACACTACTTTAATCGTCGTCGAACCTAATTCTAAAACATTAAGAGATGCGATTAACTCAATCCCTGATTTTGGATTTATTAACAATCCTAATCAGAGAAGAAACGCGTTAATAAACAAGATTGACGCTGTAGACAATATGTTACAGGTCAATAACACATTTGGTGCTGTGCAAAAATTGAAATTCGACATCAAAGATAAGATAGAGAAGTGGATTGTAGAGTATGTGCCAAAAACCCCTTCACAACTTTCTAAATCTTATATTTTGGATTCAGTGGAAAATACAATAAAAAGGCTAAGTCTTTTATGAAGACGGATTTAATAAAATTATTTCGTCCCACCAGAAAAAAGGCAATTATATCTTTTATAATCTTCCTTGTTTTTCCCACGCCTATACCTGTTAACTACGAATATTCCAACATACGCTATATGCCAATACCCAATATATTTTTAACTTTGCCGCTGATAATTACAAATTCTATACTTACTATTATATTTGGTGCAGGACCATCTTCGGAAGATTTAAATAAAATGATTGTATACCCGCCATTTATTATATCGATTGTCCTATCGTATCCTTTAGCCTGTTTATTTGTAGGAATTTGGGATAAGGTGAAGACAAGGAAGGGTGATAAAAGATGATTGAATACATTGCCAGATCTATTCCGAGCTTTGGGTTTGTAAACGACCCGGAACAGAGAAGAGGCGCCTTATCAAATAAACTGGATGCTATGGAGCATATGCTGCAAGTAAATAATACATTCGGGGCGGCGCAAAAGCTGAAATTCGACATAAGAGACAAGATAGAAAAATGGGTTGTTGACTACCTACCACAAAATTCATTGCAACTCTCTAAAGGTTTCATATTGAACTTACTCGATAGAACAATTTCAAGGCTGAGCGTATGAAACACAAGCTATTAATAACTATTCTGGCAGTCGTATCCGTAGCGCTTATACCCTTGATTATATTGTTGTTTTCAAGTTCCTTGGTTGTAGACAGAAACATTGCGTATAGTGCCATATGCGATGTCACATTTATTGACAAAAATTCCACGTCGTATAAGATTGAAATAGTGAAGTGCGCAGGAAAAGAATCCGGTCTGAGCAAAGCTAGATATTTCGGCGACCAATTGCCACCAAAATCAGTTATAACAATAATTGATTATTACAATTCTTTAGGCAACACTACCGTGGGGGAAACATACAGATTGATTGGAATAACAACCCCGGGTTCTGGCAAGTTCTCTCCTCTGCCTGCAAGTATAATCCCTCGACAGGGAGATTTATTGGAAGCCTTCAAGAACATCGCTGGTTAAAATATGAAAGATGCGATTAACTCTATACCAGATTTTGGATTTATCAACAATCCTGATCAAAGGAGAAACGCTTTGCTAAACAAAGCGGATGCTATTGAAAATATGCTTAAGGTGAACGATACGTTTGGTGCTGCCCAAAAGCTACAATTTGATTTAAAAGACAAGATGGAGAAATGGCTTACTAATTATACTGTAGGAACTCCACTGGAGTTTACCAAACCAAAGATGCTTTCGTTGATAGAAAACATACTTTCTAGGCTGGCGAGATAAAAATATGGAAACCCCTGTCATGAACAAAAATCTTATCACATCCTTGGTTAAGAAGTTGTCTATAGCAACTGCCATTTATTTGGTTACAATATCGCTTACCTATTTCAATGTTATACCAGCCTTTCGCATATGCGGCAAGGGCGGAAGCTGTTACGAATATTTCGGCCTGCCCTATGGTACGATAATAGTCAAAAGCAACGGTGTTGAGGAAATGACAATAAATTTGTTATCGATACCTTCGGATATTTTCCTTTGGTACATCTTGGTATCGGTATTGATGTGGTTGTTCGAATCTCAAAAGAAAGTGAAAAAGAAATGATAAAATCTGTACCAGACTTCGGATCCATTAATAATACCGAACGGAGAAGAACTACCTTACTGAACAAATTAGATGCCATAGAAAGATAGGAAAATGGGTAGTGGACTATACTCCTGGAAATTTTCTGCATCTTTCAAAAGGCTACGTATAGAATATATATTTAAAAGCCTAAAATCACTATCTATAAGACGTGAGAATCCATGGCAAGGACGGGACCCACAAACGAGCAGTTGAACACCCTTATAGAGGCGCTCAGGACAAAGTCCAGGGAGGAGAAGGCGCCGATATGGAGGGACGTGGCTGAGAAGCTGGAGAACCCCACGAGGCAGAGGGTCGAGGTCAACCTTTCGGACATCGACAGGAACGCGGGCGCAAAGGAGACCATAGTGGTGCCCGGAGTGGTCCTGTCGAACGGCGAGCTGACAAAGCCGGTCACGATAGCCGCATGGAGGTTTTCGGAGGGCGCCATAGAGAAGATAAATGGCGCGGGGAGCAAGTCTTCTACCATAGAGGAGCTGGTAAAGTCGAACCCGAAGGGCAGCAAGGTCAGGATAATGGTGTAAGTTATGAAAGTCTACGATGCGGACAACCAGGTGCTGGGAAGGCTGTGCTCGGTCATCGCAAAGGATCTGCTAAAAGGGGAAAAGGTCATTGTCGTGAACACGGAAAAGGCTGTGATATCCGGCAATCCTAAGCTCGTGAAGGAGCACTACATGAACAAGATAACCAGGGGGGACGTCTATCACGGACCGTTCTTCCCAAAGTACCCCGATGCGATATTCAGGAGGACCGTCAGGGGCATGCTTCCCTGGGACAGGACCACCGGAAGGGACGCATTCAGGAGCCTCAGGGTGCACATAGGCATCCCGGAGGAGCTGAAGGGAAAGAAGATGGAAAAGGTGAAAAAGTTCGACGCGGAGAAGCTCGACACGAAGTTCACGAGCCTGGGTAATCTGTCGGTTTCGATAGGGGCTGAGAAGAGATGGTAGCAAAGAAGAAAGCAAGCAAGCCCAAGATGAAGGGAATGACCACCGGGAAGAGAAGGCTTGCCGTGGCAAGGGCCAGGGTCAAGGATGGAAAGGGCTCGGTGACGATAAACGCTATGCCTCTCGACATCTGGGGGAACGAGTACCTGAGGATGTGGATAACGGAGCCCATTGCGCTGGCGGGCGAGCTGCTGGGCAAGGTCGACATCGATGTCTCGGTCGAGAGCGGCGGGATAGTCGGGCAGGCCGAGGCGGTCAGGATGGCCATAGCGAAGGGGCTGGTGGACTATTTCAACGACAAGAACCTCAGGGAGCTCTACAAGAAGTACGACAGGAACCTGCTTGTGTACGACCCGAGGAGGAACGAGACGCACCACGGGAGCGGGCGCGGAGCCTCAAAACGCGGAAGCCGACGCCATAAGCAGCGCTCAAAGCGATAAATTAATGTATATAATTTAGTATAGAAATACTTTAATATAGTTAAGATAAATTCGTATAATGTATTTTGATAAGCATTGTTTGGAGGACGTGATTCACGGTACTTTGCTGGGCGATGCTTGTATCAGAGTTGATAGAAAAAAGTATTATTACTATAGCCTGAATGCCAAAGACAAGAATTTTCTATTTTGGTTTAAGGGGATAATGGAAAGATTTGACATACCTACGTACATAACGGTAAGCAATAAACAGTCCAAAGTCTTTGCACTGGGATTTTATATAAATGCCCGCAAAAGCGATTATTTGCTTGGACTGAGAAATACATGGTATACAAAAATCGACGATAAAACAGTTAAAACGTTCCCAAATGATTTGAAACTAACCCCTGCAACATTGCTATTCTGGTATTTGGGTGATGGCTGTCTGGTTAGAAGAAAGAACGACGATAACAGGATTCCGACCATAGTCTTGGCAACAAACTGCTTTTCGAAGGAAGACATCGACTTTCTGATACAAAAGCTGAAGGAAATTAATCTGAACTTTTACCCGATAAAATACAAAAGCGGATTCACCGGCAAGGAATGTGGTTACTGCCTTTATTCGAAGACCGAGGACGGCACGCCGTACAGATTCTTCAAGGCGATAGGATTAGAATGCCCGAAGGAAATAGCGGACTGCAGCACCGGCAGCAAGGGGATTTACCGCGAGGAGAAGTTCTTCAGGAACAAGTGGCCAACGGAGGAAGACTGGGTCAAGATACTTTCAAATGTAAATGAGGTCGGGCCTATTCTCAGGGAAACTCGGCTGAAACTTGGCCTGTCACAGAACCAGTTCGGCGGAAAAGTCGGCATGCGGCGGGAGAACATCCGGGACGTGGAGATGATGAAGAGGCATTTTCTCGCAAAGAATTTCAGGAAAGCCGTGGAAGCGCTGGGTCTGGACGCGCCAATCATCCTGGAACGGCTTGCGGCAAACGGTCCGCCCCAGACAGCTTTATCAAATTTATAAAGTTATAGCAACTATAGAGAATGTATCAAGAGGGTGGCTGAAAAATGATTATACCTCCTAGATGCCAGTCGTGCGGAAAAGTAGTGGGGCACATGTACGCGGAGTACCGCCAAAGGACCGAGGCCGGCGAGAGCGCGGAGAAGGTCCTGAACGACCTGGGCATGAAGAGGTACTGCTGCAGGCAGCTGTTCATAGGGCACGTGGACCTGCTGAAGGAAGTGGCTAAGTTCAAGCCTTAAGATTAACTAGGTGACAAACGATTACTTTCGAGACATTAAATGTAGAAAAGGACTTGGAAAATGCACAATTGTCATTTGAAAGATCAATAAAGAAAAGTCCCAACGAAACAATAAAAGATGTAACAATTGGTAACCGAGGCGGAAGTGGGACATACGATATATTGTATCTGAAAAATCACGACATTTGGGTTTGTTTTGGCGGAACAACATGCGAATACAAATGTTGGAATAAGCTTGTTGGAGAATGTGAGAAAAAGGGAAAATGTCAACGAGAAAGATATTGGAATGCCTTTGGTACAGGAAAACCTGATGAAAAATCTACAGTGAGTATAGTGTCAGAAATCAATATGCCTACAAATAGGAAGGACTTTAGAATAGGTGGCGTGTTGGCTAAAGATAAGGACACAGGCAGAATAGCACTTTTCCATACTGGTAAAATAGGCGGCGGCAGAAAAGGCATAGGATCCAAGTTCTTTTATGAAAAGTATCATGGTGAATTATATTACAGAAATGACAACGGTGATATAGTTGCAAAAGGAAATAGCATAGGGTTTAAGAAAAAAGTCGTTATGATAGGATACTTGGAGGACGACGATTTTTCCAAAAAGGTAAGTACATTTGTAAAAGAAGTGCATGGAATAAAGAAATTGAAATATCCTGATGGCTAGTTTCAAACTTGGCCTAGAATTTAACTTTTTATGTGCTTCAAAATATCCTTTCCTTCTTTTGTCAGTTCATAGATCCTGCCCACCCTTTCGTTCGGCGTTTTCAGTTCCACTATGCCCTTACCCACGAATTCCTTCAGTGTGCGGGAGACATGAGATACGCTCACCCCGACTTCCGATGCGATTTCAGTCGGCGTTTTGGAAACACTTAGAGAAGCTACTATGGCCTTCCTCTTTTTGGAACGCAGGACGAACGAGAGGAGCTTGTAATCCATGTTTAACAGTTTGAGGACACACGTTTTGTAACCGTCTAACAAAGTATTTACAATTATTTAACAATTTAAGCTGTCGCACCCCAAATTAGATTATGGAAAGACCTAGATTGGTTGTATTGGCTATATTGGGTTTGGTGCTTTTCGCTATACTTTTCATACCGATTTACGCCACTCACTATAGTCAGGCTCCTGTTAAAAAAGCTGGCGCAAACGATATAAGTCTCGGTCCAATTGACTGGGGTAGTGGATATTCTCCAGGTTTTCCTACATCCATGAACTACCCTCCTGGTGTCAATGATATAAGGACTATCTACGTGAAAGCAATTTGCACCGTAACAGAAAAGTTATCGATAAAAACGTTTATCGACGGTCAAGATTTGTTGAATGCATCCAATCGCTACAATTTAATGGATTGCCCAACATCCGTTTGGTGGGATGATGGTGCTTTACCTTTGGATTCTTCATTGACCCATGTATTTAAACTATGTTGGGGAATAACTACGGATGAAGTTGATAGTGGTTCAAATTGCGCCACTGTTACGATACCTTCTTTCACTTGTAAAAAATACAACGAACCGTGCACTATACGTTCATTTACCCCAGCACCACAATATTTTACAAACGATTGTTGCGGAAACTCGCAGGGCTATCAGGCAGTATGCGCCACTCCGATACAATCTCCCAATGGACAAACAGCGTTCAATCCTGTTATGTCAGCTGCCGGTAGCGGAATTTGTAAGAGGATTGTTAATCTGGAGACACAATAATTAGATGGTCATGAATTAACAATGATTCAAATGGTAGTTAGAAAAATCATGGCCTGTATGTTTTTCTTTCTTCTACTGCTTCCATTTACTTATGCAGAAGAGTCTGCCAAATATCTGCGAGGTTCCATGTTAACAGCAGTAGTCAGAGTGTCCGACACGATAAACAAGTACGGCACGTACCTCCTTATTAACGATTTGAAGCAGTCTGTCCAGAACAAGATAGCAGGAACAGAAAATTATTTTCTGGTCAATTCGCCGCCAGACGCCCGATTGAGCTTCACCCACCAGTTTTTCGATACAAGCTTGAACTACGTGCCTGACTATAGTTCTGGCTCGCAGTGGGTGGAAGATTCGTTGAAGTCGCTTGGGTATTCCGACACAAATAATGACAATACAGCATTGGACGAGTTCGAGGACAGCCTGCGCGCGACGCACAATGTCGATAATCTAGTGGTGGTCTTTGTGCCGGCGGTCGGGCCGCAAAGAGGCGGCCTACTCGGATACGCTTACCCATCGGGCGATGACAGGGAGTTTGCCGTTGTCTTCGCCTACGAAATACAAGGCATTGCAGCTATGGGTTCTGAAATCTATACCCATGAAATCCTTCATCTTTTCGGCACAAGAGACGAGTATCCCAAGGCGATATACGGCGGCTCTGGTTGCACCGGCGGGGAGACATCCTACTGGGCAAGGCAGCCGATGCAATCATATTATCCGAACTACAACTGCCAGGCGTACCTGTGCTCGCAGAAGAGCATAATGCAGGCTGGAGATACACTTTCGACAATTCAGGACTGGTTCAACATAAGCACGCCGATTGATTTCTGGGCAAGGGGAATGGTGGGTTGGTCCGATTTTGACATGAACGGGGTGCCGGATGCCTATGACAATGCCAGCATACAATTCGTAAACCACGCTCCGGTAAAGATGTCGGGGATATTCAGCAGCGACAATGTGGCAAGCGGCTTGGAGAACAGGATAATATCATTCAGAAACCCGAAAGTGGTCTCGTATTCCGTATGGAGCGACTTGGGTCAAGGAGGCATTGTTACTATAAACTTTTTATCCCCGAACGGGAATGCCATATCATCTTCCCCTGTTCAAATCACCGCTGGCGGTTGCAATGACACTCAGGTGAAGGTGTCGCTCCCTATGGCAAACACCCAAAACGTAAAGTCGCCTGGATTGTGGAAGGTCAGGGCAGATTACAACGGGCAGGCAATCTACTACGACCCGTTCAGGATAACGGCGCCTGTCCTTTCGTTGTCGCCGCTGGCAAAGGATTTGGGCGTGATTCACAAAGGCGATGTTGTGGGATTCGATGCTACGATAGGCAATTCCGGGGACGACTATATGAATGTTCTTTCCGCCAGCCTGCAAAACATGCCATCTGGCTCGACGGCATCGGCATTGCCTCGGAATGTCCTGCAACCAAGCGAGTCAACGACATCGACAATATCCGTGGGCACTTCCCAGGCCGGCTCATTCACGGGAAGCTTCACTGTGACTTCGGACGATCCAGTAAACCCCGTGGCATCAATGACAATAACGGGAATCGTAAAGGAGTTGATAAAACTGTCGGTTGTCTCCACAAAGGACTACATAGAGGCTGGGGACACGGTCAGGTTTGTCGTCTATGGGAACGGGCAGTTTGTGAATAATGTTGGCGTGAACGTAGATTCCAAAAGTCTGAACACAGGATCGACCAACGAGTTCACCTACACCTTTGACAAGCCCGGCACTTACACGATAACTGTCTCGAAGGGGAACACATCCACCGCCGACTATGTGAGCGGCAGCCTGGCAGTGGAAGTCCACAAGAAGAAAATCGAAAAGGAACTCGTGATTTCGACAGACAAGGAAATCTACAAGACGGGGGAGAAAATCAAGATAACCGTGCTGTCTGAGGACAAGCCGGTCCAGTCAAATGTCGAGATAAACGGTCAGTCCAAGACTACGGACGCCAGCGGAAGGACGTCATTCACCATTGGCAACGCTGGCACGTACGAAATCAGGGCAAGCAAAAATGCGATTGAGACTGACATGCAGATAATAAGTTTCAGGGACGCTGCGAAGTCGATAGACGTGGTTCAGGCTTCTTGGCTGGATTCGATAATGATATTTTTGACGAGTCTGTTTGGAAATTGAGCCTTCTATTCCAGGTAAATCCCCGGCTTCCCGAATTTCGCCTTCGCAGCCTTGTTCTGAGGGTCGTACTTCCCCTTGTCCGAATTTTTGAAAATAGACAATTCTTTAAATCCGTACCTGTTCCTTATGAACTCCTTGCCCTCGTTCAGGTAGTTTAATTCATCGTCCGTAACAACATAGAGGAACGCCTTCTCCTTCTTCCCGGCCAGCTGCAGCACCTTGTTCATGTCCTCCACAGTCTTGGTGAACATGCTCTCTATCTGCAATATCCTGTCGTCTGTCTTGCCCTTCGTCTCAGGCCACTTTGAAAGCGCAATCGAAGATTTGTTTCCCATCATGCTCCACAGCTCATCGCACATGTGCGGTATCAGCGGGGACAGCGCGGCAAGCCAGTCGCCCAAAACAATGTTCAACACTTCCTCAGCCGAATCGCTCCTCGTCCTGTGGTACTCAAAGTCGTTCAGTATCTCAAAGAATATCCTCTGGGCGTACTTCTTGAACTCGTACTTCTCCATCGCTTCGGTGGCAGCTTTGAGGTTGCTGTAGAACTTCGCCACGAACCATTTGTCGAACGGGGTCATCTCCTTCTTAGGCTTGGACTTTATCGCTCCCTGGCACAACTGGTAGAAGAAATCGAGCCTCCTCTTCACAATCTCGACATCTTTTTCTTTCCAGTCCAATGTGGATGTCGCCTCCGCTGCGTAGGCAAGGTAAAGCCTGACAGTGTCGGCGCCGAACTTCCTTATCGCAGAGACAAGCGGTATCACGTTGCCAAGACTCTTGGACATCTTCCTGCCCTCGGCTATCAGAGGTTCATTTATTGACATGCTCTTTGGCCAAAGGTCTTCGGGGAATATCGCCGCGTGATGAAAGAGGAAAAATGTCAGGTGGTTGGGTATGTGCATAGGCGCGGTCCTCCTCTCGTCCATCGGGTACCAGTAGGCGAACTCGCCCCTTATTTTGTTCAGCACGCCGATGTTGATCTTGGTTTTCTTGCTTATCTCGGCTGCATCGCCCTCGCCCAGGAACACATAGTCGAAAAATTCGCTTGTGAGCTGTTCCGGTAAAATCTTGTTCTCCTTGATGAGGTGCACTATCGTGTAGAAAGCCATGTAGATGGTGCTGTCGGAGAGGCTCTCGATTACCCGCTTGTCATCGAAGGGGAACCTCGTGCCCAGCCCCCTGTTCCTGACGCACGCCCACTCGTGCAGCCAGTTTATGGTGTCCTCGAACTGCTTCCTGTACTTGTCAGGCAGAATCTTCGTCTCGGACAGCAGGTGTCTGGTCTTCGCCTTCCAGTCCTCGTTCTTGTAGTCGAGGAACCACTGGTCGGACAGAAGCTTCACAATCACCGTGGTGCCGTCCCTGCATTTAACCTCCTTGACCGGCATCCCGTCTGGATCCGTGGTCATGTTCTCGTACATCCTGTCGGCGAGCTTATCCTTCTTTAGAGCTTCGAACACTTTCAGCTTCGCCTCCGACACCCTCATCCCCGCGAACTGGTTACATTTTTTGTTGAGCGCACCGCTGTAGAACTCTATGCCGTACACATCCTTGCTTGCCCTTTCCAGTTTTTCCGTGTCCGCCTGGGATGTTATCTCCATCTTTTTTATTATTTCCACAGTTGGCAGTTCCTCGTGACCTTCCACAGTAATAAGCTCAATCGGAATTATGTTTTTCACCTTTGCCGCATCAAGCTTGAACTTCTTTATTGTCGCATCGTCTTTCTTCAGATCCTCGAGGGCTATGTAGTCGTAAGGCGCGTGTGCAGGGACTGAGTTGACAACACCAGTCGCAAGCTCGTCGTCCACGAATGGTGCCGGCAAAATGATGACCTCCCTTTCGGCGAAGGGTACGAAGACGGTCTTTCCTATCAGTTCCTTTCCCTTAAACTTCTTCACAACCTCGACTTTCCTGTCCTGGTTCTCCAGCTTTGCGGCGCACTTCTCCGAGACGTACCACGTCTCCCCGTCGACCTTCGCCTTCACGTAGTCCTTGTCGGGGTTCACCCACAGGTTTGTTATCCCGAAGATGGTCTCCGTCCTTAATGTCGCTGCAATCAGATAGCCGTCCTCGAACTTTTCCTTGATGAGGTTGAACTCCCCGATTGACATCTGTAGCTCGTCGCCGCCCTTCACATCGTCCGTCGTGACAGGGTTCTTATCATTTGGACAGTAAAAAACAGGGTGCTTTCCCTTCACAATGTAGCCCAGCTGGTTCAGCTTGTGGTACTGCCACCTCACGAACTGGTTGTATATCGGGTCGCCGGTGGTGAACTGCCTCCTCCAGTCTATGGAGCATCCTATCTCCTTCATGTCGTTGACGATGACGCTGGAATAATAGTTTGCCACGTTCTCCGGATGAACGAACCCTTTGAGTATCTTCTCCGCGTCCTTCGGGTTGTGCAATTTGATGTACTCGAGGTGGTCGCTGATTATCCCCTTCTCCCCGTTCTCTATCCTCTTCGAGATTGCTAGAATGGGAGTCCCAGTTATGTGCCAGGCTATCGGCCACAGGACATTGAGACCCTTCATCCTCAGGTATCTGGCTGTGACATCGCCCAAGGTGTAAGTCCTGCCGTGACCCACGTGCAGGGTGCCGGACGTGTAGGGGTAAGGTATTGTGAAGAAGAACTTCTTCCTGTCGGGCTCCGGGTTCGCCTCGAAAAGCTTCTCCCCGTACCACTTGTCCTGCCACTTCTTCTCAATCTTTGCAAAATCCGCCATACTGAACAGCTAAAATACAGATAGGGTTAGTAAAAAATTAAACGTTTATTGCACAGCAGGACTTACGAGCGGAATGGGGTACGGTTCGGCTTCGGACGGCAGGTCTATCTTGTTCAGCTCCGAAAGGTCGCCCAGGCTGTTCATCTTTATCTCCTTCTGCGAGACCGTGTAAAGCACGCCGTCGATGTATAGAGACCTGGTCACGGAGTAAGGCCCGTAGTAATAGTAGCTGGTGCTGTTCGCGCCGCCAGGCGCGTGCGTTATCCTCCCCCTGAACGCGAACCCGTTGTCCAGCGAGACGTTGAACACGTATGCGCCCTGCCACTCGTAGCCGCCGTAGAAAAACGGCTCCAGCGACTTTTGGTAGAGCATTATCGGTATCACGAGCAGTCCCTTGTCCCTGTTGAAGAGGAACGCCTTGTGGTCCCTCAGAGCCTCCGAGTCGGTGCCCCTGTCCCCTATGGCGACCTTTGCAATCTCCTTCGGGTTTGACACATCACTGACATCGAACAGAGACAGCTTCACCCCGCCCACAGCCGTGTAGTACACTGCATTAGGCGAATGGACTTTGTCCGCGTCCACACTCTCGTTGACCTCCTTCCCCACGCCTATTATGTGTGTTTCGTCGTACGGGTGCAGGTAGTCGGAAAAGCCGGGTATCTTAAGCTGTCCCAGTATCTTCGGGCTTGCCGGGTCGGAAAGGTCTATCACAAAAAGCGGGTCTATGCTCTTGAATGTCACAAGGTAAGCCCTGTTGCCCATGAACCTCGCGGCGTATATGCTCTCGTCCGGGGCAATGTTCTCCAGCTTCCCTACTGTGTTCAGGCTCATGTCAAGGACGTAGACGTTGTTGGACATAGTGGGCTGATTAGCTGCCGGAGGCTCAACAGGCTTTGCCACAGTCGGCTCCACAGCCTGTCCGGACATAGGCGATGCGTTCTGACTTACAGCCCCAGCGCTTGCTGTCCGCGCTACTGTTGTTTCTGCCATCCCCACATTGCCCGGTATCGCCACTTCAATGAATGAGCTCCTTGTGGTCGTGGCTATCCTGAAATATCCGTTGCTCTCGTCCATGGAAAACTGGTTCAGCACGCTTCCCGGCACTTCTCCATGTGCCTTGTAGTCTATCGCCCCGTTGGATATCGATATCCTGTGTATCACCGTCTTCTGCATCTCCTTCTCTATCTCCGCCTGCACCTGCTCCATCTTTCCCTGAAGCGAAGTCTGGAGGCTGTTCTGCTGCTCCTCCGTCAGATTGCTAAAGTAGTCCTGGAGTATCTGTGTGATGTTGCCGAACTTCGCATACTGCGGCATCTGCGCGTTCCTCACGCCGTCTATCTCGGAAACGATGTCTGCGGGAAGGCTCGGCATCAGCGCCCTGTCGAGCAGCGTGTCCATGTAGTCGTAATAGCTTAAAGTCTTCTGGTAAGTCACGTAGATGTTCCCCTGAGAGACGTAGATGTTCTGGCTGTATCCCATCAGGATTTCCTTGCTCGTGTAGTCCTGCAGGTCATCTTTCGTGTTCACGGACATGATTGTTGTGAGTGTGTAGGAGCTGTCGGGCGCGTCAAAATAGTAGACGTCTGAGGCCTGCACAGCCTTTTCATTGCCGTTGGAGGTCACAGTGGGAAGCGTCACGTTGTCGCCCCCGTTCACATAGGAGTTGAAGATGACATACACATAGTCGCCCACCATCCTGGAGTTCGTGTAGCTCCCGTCAATTGTAACGTTCCTTTTTAATACCGGGCTGGCCCTGTCCGAGATGTCATAAACATAGACGAACGCCTTCGGGGGCTGGTAGACGGGCGCCGGGCATCCGGTCTCCTGCGAGCACCTTATCATGGGTCTTTCCGCAACGCCTGATTGCAGCGGGACCGGGCCTCCGTAATAAAATGAATTCTGATTGCCCATCACGACGAGCCTGTCGCCGTTCACGAACAGCCCTGCGGGGGTTCCGTTGAAGTCAAGCGTGGAGACTATCTTCGCGCCGTCCGCGGGGAACACGTCCGAAATCACCACCTTGCTGCCCACTATGTCGTAGATGTACTTGCCGTCGTTCTTCACAAAATCCGATTCGTCCACTCCGGCCACCTGTATGTTCGTGGTGGAATAGTCCTGCGAGCCTGTCGCCGTTCCTGCGGCCTGCGGCGAGGCGGAAGGCGCGTTCTCCGTCATAGCTGCGCTCATGGTCCTCATCGCCCCTGAGGTGTAGCCCGAGTATATCGACTGCGAGCTTGCTTTCAGGAATCCCTGGAGCTCCGTGTAGGATGAAAACTTCTTTATCTCGTCCGTTGAAGCGTGCGGAAAGGGCTGCCTGACCGCCACGTATGTCACTGCGATGGCGACAAGCAGTATGACTGAAATCGTCGAGAGCCTGTTCATTTGGATGCGCCCGCCTTCCTTTTCTCCACAAGATATATTACAAATGTGATTAGCGATAAGGACAGCAAAGCTATGGATGCAAGGGAAAGGAAGTCAAAGGCCACCGGTAAGGGTGCTGCCGGGGGAATCTGGCCGGAAATTGTCTTCGCCGCTTCCGAGGGTAAGCTTGCCGCCGTCTGTTGCATAGACTGAAAGCCAGGGCGCGGCGTCATGATTGACATCAGACCGGTGAAAGCGCCCGCCGCCAGGGTGAGTGCCGATGTTGACAGGATTACCACAAGCCTCTTGGTCTTGCTGGATACTATCCCTATGCCCCTCTCGGTCAGCGTGTAGAAGACGAACTTCTTGCCGGGCTGCTCCACCTTCTTGACAAGCCCCGCATTCTCCAGAGCCCTCAGGTGTTCGACAATCGTGGCGTCCGTCTTGTTCAGCTTCTTTCCTATGAACGATGGCATCCTTCCGCCGTCGGCCAGGACCTTGAGTATGTCCATCCTAGTGTCGGCCGAAAGCGCCTTCAGGACGTCCCTGTCAACTATGGTAACGGGCTCTTCCATAACAATCGTTTTTTTATTTGGCTGAAATTAGGGGGAAGGAATTATTTCTTCCACGCCGCCAATACCGCAAACCATCGAAAATTCCCCGCTGTAGCTCTTGAAATATATCCTCGCTGCTTTGCCTTTGTGGAAAATGGGCTGGTCTTCCGCTTCTTGGCATATTTCTCCGACACATCCGCCGGGAGTCATTATCTGGAGATTTGCCGGCACGATTTTGAACGGCACTCCCTTCGTATAATTTTTGATTGACAAATTGGTGTAAGTAAAAATGGCGTTGTTATTTCCCCGTTTGCTTTCGACATTCTCTACAATCCCATCGATTATGTAATCCGCGGTGCTGTTTATGTAGCTCCTGTTTGCACACTCCTTTGCCAGCAAGCCAGTCCCGCCAGACTGCTTTACGGTTATCTGAAAGTTTCCGGGCATTGTTTTTTGTGCGGCACCGAAGACGATTGCAGCCAGAACGGTTGTCGCGACCGCCAGCCCGACTATTGTCGTATGTTTCAAAGTCTCACGCCCCCGTATTCAAGTTGAAGATTAGTCGGGTTAAAGATGTCGGTTATGTTAGGCGGGCGCCGAACCAAAATTTCACACATTCCAAACTCACCGGAAATGAACCCCCGATAGGCTTAAGAATGGCCCCTGTATACTAGTAGTATGGTCGTTTTGCTTACAAGGAAATTTTTCATTTCTACATACGAAAATAAGAAACTCGGTGTTCACTATTCTAAGAAACACGCCTATCTTTTCCCAATCCGCCCATCAACAACATTGGCTGGGATTATAGCGGACATAACGGGAGACGGTCACCTTGGTCATGGACTCATACAGTTTACAGCAAAGGACAAGAAGGAAGTGCTCAGATTCAGGCGGGAATTCTGCAAGATTTTTCGTCACAAATGTAGCATCAGAAAATCGAGTACATTTCAAAATACTTGGGAATGTTTGGTGGGTTCAAATACGTTGCACAGGATATTCAAGCTGTTGGGTACGCCGTACGGAAATAAAACCAATACGAAGTTCACTGTGCCAGAATGGGTAAAGAACGGTGAAGACGACATTAGGAGAAGATACCTGCAACGGCTGTTCGAATGCGAAGGGTCTGTGAGACTGCAAAGGGGCAACAGGATAGTCATCAAAATAGCATTTTACAAAAATGAAAGGCTTCGAAATAACTTGGAGGAGTTCCTTTTGGAGATAAAATCCATGCTTCTTTCATTTGGCATCAAGACGACAAACTTGACCCGTGACGGTCTTCATCTGCGCAAGGATGGTAGCAGGAGCATAGGTCTCGCATTTGAAATACATGGCACGGCAAAGAACACGTATTCTATGGATAACTTCTACAAGAAGGTCAACTTCGAGAGTTCTATAAAAAGAGAAAAACTCAAAATGTATTTAAGCGGATTGAAGAAGGCCCCATTAAGCTGACGCCCCATTAAAAGTTTGGGAAAGCTCAGTTTGGATAGAGCAGCACCCTTCTAAGGTGACGGTCGTGGGTTCAAATCCCTCATGGGGCATCCAAACGAGTCACTAATTTTTATGTTACTAACTAACATAAATTTTATATAGTTACTTACACAAACACGAGCAAGCTTATTTATTTGCAATACAAAATTAAACTGGTGAAATTATGGCACGGCTTTTTCGACTTACAAAACCAAGAATTAATCAAAGCAGAAGAGAAACCCTTTTCTGACGAAGTAACTGAGATGGAGACTTTCATAAAGAAGAATGCTCGCGTTTTAGGCGACATTTTCATTTTTGGTGAACAAACAGCATCGTCTGAGCGTGACAAAAGAGTTGATCTTCTTGCGGTAAATAGGGATGGTGAAATTCTAATAATCGAGCTTAAGAAGGACCAAGCATCAACTGATATAATCACACAAGTTTTGAAGTACAAAGCATATTGGAAGACTCATCCAGATTCAGCACGAAGTATTTGGGAACAGGCAAAGGGCAGACCTGAGGATATAGAACCTGATTGGAGCAATTACAACCCAAAAATTGTCATTGTTGCACCATCTTTTGATAGCGAGTTAATTCAAACCTCGACTCAGAACAATCTTGATATTCGTTTTGTAGAAATTACGAGATATGTGCATGGCGACTCGATGTTTGTTGTTGTTGATGAACTAGAGCCGTCAATAACAAGAGAAGCAGTGATTTCCACAAGACTCGAATATGATTGGGATTGGTATAATAAAGAGGTCGTTCGTAGCGAAGACCAGGTCAAGATTGGCAAGTACCTTCAAGAGGAAATTTTAAAGTTGTGTCAGGGGAAAGGATGGAATATCTCACCTAAATTCAATAAATTTTATTTGGCTTTCAAGTATGGTGGCAATAATCCGTTTTGGATAGAATTTTATCATAAAGGAAAAGTGGCTGTGTGCGTCAATCTTAGGGATCAGAAAATACGTCCGCCATCAAGTTCTAACGTTCAATGGCAATGGAACAAAACTTGGGAACATTGGTATGTAGATGTTGACACCGCATCATTTGATGTGAATGACATCGAGGCTTCATTAGAATTGGCGTACAATAATACCATGAGGGCATAATCACGTGTTGTTGAATTTTATCCGAAAGTAAACGCATATACAGAAGTGCCCCCGTTCTGTAACTCCAGTCTCAGCATGTGTTCGCCAGCCTTCCCCTTCAGGTCGATCACATGGTACATCCTCGGCTCGTCAATCTCGATTACACTGTCCTTTACATCTTTCCCCCGCGACGATTCGTCCAAAGGCTTGTCGTCGATAGAAACTTTCACCTCATCACATTTCCCCTTCGGGTGCATTACAAGAAATACCTTCCCCGCGTAGAAATCCATCTCCATCACAGAACCCTTGAATGAGCTCGCGTGCTCCATCTGCAGGCCCCACTTTCCGCCGTATGCGAAGTGGTGCTGGGGAAGTTCCCCGGGAAGCGTGAAAGTCTGCACCCCAACCTTCGGCTTCTCCTTTGAGGCAAACCTGTCCATGCGCGCCATGCCGAGATAAGTCTCGGGCGTGATTGACATCTTCGGCGTCGTGTCTTCCAGTACACTCGCGGGCTCCTCTATCTTCTGTCCGGCCTCCTTCAGCAAAACCCTTATCGCCTCCTCCATCTCATCGTACCCGCCCTCGCCGAAGTGTGTCGTCCTTATGTTCCCCTTTGCGTCAATCAAATATTTTGCGGGCCAGTAGCGGTTGCCGTAAGCGTTCCACGTCCTGTAGCTGCTGTCCAGAGCCACGGGGTATTTTATATCAAAATCTTTCACGGCCTTCCCCACATTTTCAAACTTTTTTTCAAAATCGAACTCCGGAGTGTGCACTCCTATGATTACCAGACCCTTGCCCTTGTACTTTTCATCCCACTCCCTGATGTGCGGCAGGGTCCTTATGCAGTTGACGCATGTGTAGGTCCAGAAGTCTACTAGAACCACCTTTCCCCTCAGCCCCTTCAGCGAAATGGGCTTTGTGTTGAACCAGTGCGTTATCCCTTCGAGCTCGGGAGCCATCTCAAGGCCCGTGAATTTCATGAACAGGGGGCACATATGATTCAAGATTGCCCTTTTTGAACTAAATGTTTTTATGGCCTAATGTGACAAGCCCAGTTGCCAGCGTATCCATGTCACTGGTAGCGATATGCCCCCCCCCCCCGGCCATTTGCCGGAAAACGCCTAAAAGTCGGCTTAATATGCTTTACTGCCAAAGTAAATTTTGGCGGGTCTTTATGAAACCAAAGATGACAACCAAACCTCCCGGGCCCAAGGCCAAGGAGATAATAAAGAGGGATTTCGACGTGATTTCAGCCTCCTACAGCAGGCAGTACCCGTTGGTCATATCCAAGACGTTCGGAGTAAATTTCGAGGATGTCGATGGCAATGTCTATCTGGACTTCAATTCCGGGATAGGAGTCATGAATTTCGGTTATTCGAATCCGAAGATTGTAGAGGCCGTGACAGAACAGGTGAAGCTTGCCACGCACACCGCTTTTTTGGAGTTTTATTCCGAGACGCAGGTAAAATTTGTAGAGGAGTTGCTGAAATTCATACCGCATCTGAGCAGAGGCAGCGTGTTTCTGACAAATTCTGGAGCGGAGAGCGTTGAGGCTGCGATGAAGCTTGCCCGCTACCACACAAAAAGGAAATATTTCATATCTTTTCTTAATTCTTTTCACGGCAGGACATATGGCGCCTTGTCGTTGTCTGCGTCGCAGGCCGTCCATAAAAGGGGGTTCGGCCCATTCATGGATGTCATACACGTGCCGTATCCAAATCCCTACAGGCCATACTTCAAAGGGGAAACCCCAGAGGAGATTGGAAATGATTGTATCAGATACATAGAAGACGTGGTATTCAGGCATGAGATATCGCCTGACGAGGTCGCGGGCATATTTTTCGAGCCGATACAAGGAGAAGGTGGGATAGTTGTGCCTCCCCCCAATTTTTTCAAGCAGCTGGAGGACATCTGCGACAAGCACAACATACTTTTCATAGCAGACGAAATCCAGAGCGGCATATTCAGGACCGGCAAGTTTTTGGCATCCGAGCACTTCGGAATCAAGCCGGACATAGTCTGTTTGTCCAAGGCTATTGGGGGAGGACTGCCTCTTGGCGCCGTAGCATTTTTTGACGAGTTGAACGACTGGGCCCACGGAAGCCACGCATCAACTTTTGGCGGCAACGTCCTGTCGTGCGCTGCGGGATTGGCCGTTCTCAAACTCTGCAAGGACGAAAAGTTGGGCAAGGAGGTCGAAAGCAAGGGCGAGTATATAAAAAAGTACCTGTCTGATCTTCAGAATAACTGCGGCATAATAGGCGATGTCCGCGGAAAGGGACTGATGCTTGGGGTCGAGTTGGTAAAGGACAAAAAATCAAAGGAACGTGTTACAAAGAAGAGGAACATGGCTGTCAAGACTGCCTTTGAGAACGGCTTGTCGCTTTTGGCTACGGGTCAGTCCACCATAAGGGTAATGCCCCCGTTGATTATCGAAAAGGAAGACATCGATGTCGGTCTGGAAATCCTTTCAAATTCCATAAAATCTGTCGCACAGGCACCCGCCCAACAGACCGTCGTTAAAGCTTAATCGCGCCAAATAATTTTTATGGTTTCTGCGAAGGCTGCGGGAGAAATCCATTATCTATACATCTACGACGTGGGCAACGAGATAGAGCTGTCCAAGGTGGAGAAGGTCATGAACAAGCTCACCCGGATGGTGGGGCTCACATTCACCAGGCTCATGCCGAAGTACATAGCCATAAAGCCCGCCCCCCTGCTGGTGAACCTGGGCGTTAGGAAGCTGGACTTTTTCGGCAAGGAGAGGGAGGTGGACGTCATAGTAAAGCTGTACGAGGTGGGCGCCATATCCGTGACGCTGGTGGTGCCCTTCGAGGAGGAATTAGAACAGCTGATAAAGTACAACACGCCGAAGGTGAAGTACAGGGACACGGACACCGACCTGAAGAAGTTCTGCGACGAGCTAGTGGGTAGGGTGCTGGACAGCATAAGGGAGAGCGTAAAGGCGGCTGCCAAGGTGTCGGCAGTCCCGGAGGAGTACGTCTCATTCTGCATAAGGACTCTTGAGACGAAGCAGACCGTGGACAAGTTCGTCTCGGAGAACAAGAAGGTGCTGACAGGCATACTGAGGGAGGAGGAGAAGATAAAGGTAATCTCGGACGACGAGATTGAGAGCGCTCTAAAGTACAGGATATCCTATTATGAGGACGACGTGGTGCTCCTGGACTGGTCGGCCAGCGTGATAGTCGACCCCGACGGCGAGTTCTCGGACCCGCTCTTCACCATAGAGCTCGCGAACCTCCAGCTGCTGGAGCTCAGGTCCTACGACAGCATAGTGGGCGCGGTCATCGATTCCGCATACGACGAGCTAAAGAGGTTCAGGCTCGGATGGAGGACGCTCCTGTTCGGCAGGCCGTTCAAGGTGTCCATGGACGTGGCCACGAAGAGGCTTGAGATATCCGACGTCATCGAGACCACAAAGAACTCCGTGAAGTTCTTCGGAGACTGGTATGTGGGCAAGATATACGCCAGCATAAGCGAGAGGCTGCACCTGAAAGACTGGGACAACATTCTAGCCGAGAAGATGGACACTCTTGAGGACATCTACACCATGACCTCCGACCAGATAGAGAACAGCAGGTCGCTGTGGCTGGAAATCATAGTAGTCCTGCTCATACTGATTGAGATAATCATCGCGCTGCCTACGTACATAAAGTAGCGTAACTAGCCGAGTTGCCTTTCCGCGCTTTCCCTCAAAATTCCGTACCTGCGCGCGACCTGCTTTATCGACAGCAGCGATTTCCTGCTTCTTTTTTCCCCGAATTTGTAGACCAATCTGGGCAATTCCTTTCTAATCTCCTGTTCAAATTGTGTGTATGTAAAGTCGCATTCTGTCCCGTCGGGAAGCCTGTTCCAGTAGTGATAACCCTTTTTCCCGAGGTTCGACAACTTGGCCCGCATCAGGTCGCCGCCCACGTAGTCCTGCACGACCAAAGCGGTCACGGTGCACTGCCCGTATGCCGGGTTGCTGCTTTCCCATAGATCGGGATAATAGCTGGTCTCTTTCGACCAGGAATTTTCAAGCGCGGACTTCAGCTTGTTTGGCTCGATGTCGGTCATGTGTGGCACAACCTGTCAATTCTACAATAAACAGGAAAAAAATAAATAGCCAGCGTTTCGATTAGCCTTAAATGCTTCAACCCGAACATCTCAATATGGCCGACTTTGTCTTCGACATGGACGACACCCTGATAAGGAACGCCTACCTGTACAGGTTTGCCGAGCTGGACTTTCTCCACTTTCTGAAGAACGGCCTGTTCTCGGGCGAACCTTCGTTCTCCGAAGGCGTGGAGATTGTGAGCAAGCGCATGACGTATGACCACCGCAATCTGGGACATGTCTATCACTCATCCCGTTACACGGAGGACTTGGGCAGGTCCGACGTCAAGGCTGTCCTGTACAAGCTGTCCAGGCTGAGCGTCGATAACACGGAGGTTTTTAGGGAAAGGTGCGGCAATGCGTATTCCGTTGAGAGGTTTCCCGTCTCCATGGTGCAGACCTACGAGCACTTTTGCGGAATAATGGGGTACTCGCCCACCGATGCTGATAGGTCGGAAGTGTACAACATCGGCAAGATGGCGTTTGCGATAGAGCCCAATATGGTCAGTGGTGCGGAAGGCGTCCTAAACCATCTGGTACGCTCAAATGATTCGTTGTACCTGTTCACAAAGGGCGACACGGAGCTGCAGAAGAGAAAGATAGAGGTTAACCGGCTGGACAGGTGGTTTACGCCAGAGAGGACGTTCGTTGTCGCCGACAAGAGCGCCGAAAATCTTGGGGCAATCGTCGAGGGGCTGGACAAGAAATCTACCTACGTCATCGGCAACTCCTACAGTTCGGACATAAAGCCCGCGCTGGAGCTGGGGCTGAACGCGATTTACATTCCGGCGGAGACATGGCCCTTCGAGGAGTCGAAGGATGACCTGAGCGGCGTCATACTGATGGAAAATATAAAGGCGTTTGTGCCGCTGTACGAAAACATAGTCGGACGCAAAGCATGCTGATAGGATTTACTTCTTGGACTCTACCATCACCGCGTTGACCACTCCGTCCTGTGCGGGCCTCGAGGTGACCCTGGCGTTCCCAGCCTCCGTCTTTATGACCGCGCCCTTTGTTATTATCTTGCTCCTCACCATCTGCGGGTTTGCAGGATTCTGAAGAACGTCCAAAATCTTCACCTTCTTAACGGTCTTGGCATGCCTGTCCAGCACGTTGGCGAACTCCACGGTCAGAGCCCTGAGCTTCTCGCCTCCGCCCTTCGTCTGAACCTTCACCACCTTGGCCTTGCTCAGCTTTGTGTGAGTTGGCAGGCTTCCCAGTTCGCGCCTCTTCTTCTTCCTGCTTATGTGTATCTTCCCGCCCGTCGCCTTCAATCCTCTCTCCCCGTGCCAAAACGCCATGTTATCACTTTACCTATTTGATAATCTAAGTTATAAATACCTTAAATATTTTGAGATGCTTCCACGGAATAGTGAGAGGCCGTATGGTGAAAAGACGCTGCCAGTCCATATTATCGCACAAAAAAATCATCGAAAGCGCTCCGAGAACTGGAAACCTTTAAATATCCACTCCCCCAATTAAGAATAATCGGTGAAATAAACTGACAGAAAGACCAATCGATGTATTGGACAAGGCAAAAGGCAAGAAGATACTAATCAAGCTGAAGAACGGGGAGGAGATAACCGGAACCCTAAAGGCACTGGACCTGCACCTGAACGTATGGGTGGAGGAAGCCGAGGTGCAGAAGAACGATATGAGGGTGAAGCTGGGAACTCTGCTGGTCAGGGGCGACACGATAGTATACGCTAGTCCTGTGCTGTGAGAACAAATAAGGGCGAATCTTCACAATCATAGTGTTGGTGCAAGATGTCCGGACTAGAGGTTTTAGTCTTGGGCGTGGGCAACTCCTACTCAGAGCTGCACTACACGACGAGCTTTGTCGTCTCGGCCGGCAGCAAGCACGTACTCGTGGAATGCCCCGCAGTACCGATGAAAGTCCTGATGGAAGCTGGCATAAGGTCTGGCAAGAAAATATCCATAAGCGATATAGACGACATAATCGTGACTCATCTGCACGGCGACCACTCGGACGGCCTGGAGACTTTCGGGTTCTGGAAGTATTTCGAGGGGAAGAAAAAGCCGAACATATGCTCCTCAAGGGAGGTCTTCTCGGAGTTGTGGGAGCGGAAGCTGAAGTGCGCGATGGGGGTCTTGAAGCTGCCGGGCAAGGTCGGCTTGAGCAAGATGAGGTTCGATGACTATTTTACAAAGACTGTCCTGGAGGAGGGCAGAGTTAGCAATGCCGGCGGCATGTCGGTCGAGACAAAGCGCACGAAGCACATCATCCCGTCGTTTGCCCTGAGGATAAGTTACGGTGGAAAGTCAATCGGCTACAGCTCGGACACGCCGTTCGACCCAGGCGTGATTGATTTCCTGAAAGGATGCGATGTCATCTTCCATGAGAGCGGCTACGGCATACACGCCGGTTATGGAGATCTGGCGAAACTGCCCGAAAAAATCAGGAGCAAAATGTTTCTGATACACTACCCCGACGAATATGCGGGCAAGAAATTGGGCATAAAGCTGCTTGAAGAGGGGAAAGTCATCTCATTGTGATTTTCCCTAGAGGTATGACACCGCTACTATCCCCGCTATGATGAGCAGTATCGCCGCCCACTGCAACATCGTGAGCTTTTCCTTGTAGGCGAACCTGCCGTAGAGGCTCGCCACAAACGGGTTCGAGAAGGTGAGCGCGGCCACCAGGCTGACGTCCGACGTCGCTATCCCCATGTTGTAGAACAGCGTCCCCGCCGCGCCGAAAAGGGCCACCAGGAAGATGTACTTTACGATGCCGTGGTCGGGAAGAGCGAAGGTCTTTTTGGTGAGCCTGAGCTCGATGCCGTTGTAGACGGTTATCCCGAACTCTATTATGAACGATGTGAGTATGGGGCCCAGCACGCTCACCGGTATCTTGAAAAGGAAGAAGACCATACCCCACAGCACGCACGTGACCAGAGCGAACGGGATGCCGCTTGACATTTTGAACAGCTGGGATTTTCTGATGTCCCTTGGATTCACGGATATCAGGACTATCCCTGCGAGTATCATCGCTATGGCAATCAGGCGCCCGGCGGTCAGCGCCTCGCCGAAGAAAATGACGGACAGCAGTATGGTGAAAATCACCGACGAGTTCGCTATAGGCGCCACTATCCCCACCTTCCCCTTTTCCAGCGCCTTGTAGAAAGTTATCAGCGGCAGATATCCGATGAAGGAAACGGCAAAAGCTACGGGTATGTACGCGAATGAAAAGTTTGTCGTCGGAAGGTAAAACAGGAGCACTGGGAGAAGTATTGCACTGATGAACACGCCCCTGAAAAATATGGTGCGCTTGGGACCTATCTTTTTGGCCGGTATCTGCGAGAACGCATTGCTCAGGCCGTACCCCAGCATCGCCAGCAGCCCGAAGACTATCCCCAGCGAGGCGTCCATAGTAATCTAATCCAGCCTGCGTTTAAATAACTTGCCACCTTACTTTTAATCATGACGCTGATTTTGGATTTCGACGGCGTGATGTCGTCAATAATGTATTCGGGCCATGTCTACAAGGAGGCGTTGATCTACAACCTGAGCCTGAAGACAGGCATGTCGGTCGACTGGATCGTGAAGGAGTTCAAACGCGCCAGGAGCAAGGTCCTCCAAAAGCCTTGGGAGTACGGCTGGCTGGAGGGCGGCTACAGGGTCACTCTGGGGGACGAGGACCCGTACGTGCTGAACAGCTCTGCTGCGGAGGAGCTGTACAGGAGCAACCCCGATTACAGGTTCTGCGGCTTCGATGAGTACAACCGGTTCCTGGACGACGTGTTCCACGACTCCGCCACAAAGGTGGGCTCGAGGATAGACAGCGGGACTGCGGATGCTGTCAAAAAAATATCCGAAAAGACCAGTGTGACCATCGTCTCAAACGGCAGCAGGGAGAGGATATGCAGCGCTTTGGACGAAGCGGGCTTGAGTCTGGACGTGCACGAGCGCACTAACAAGATGATAGTCAGGCCGGAGTTCGACAGGGTGGATCGTCATCTGCAAGTAGATTCTCTGAGAAAGATAGAGCTCAGAAGACCGCACTACTACGAAGCCCTGCAAAAGCTGAAAGGCGAAGGGAGCTTTTCGGACATGACGGTCGTCGGCGACGTGCTGAGCCTGGACCTTGCCCTCCCGTATCATCTTGGGATGAACATCGTGCTCAAGGAAAACCCTTACACCCCAGCGTGGAGCAAGAGATTCGTATCTAGGAGGGGCCATGTGATTGGCAGTCTGAGCCAGTTGCTGGATTTCATCTGAAAAGTGACGATATGCATTTAAATCGCTCACTTCTATAGTTACTGAATGGAAAAGCCAAAATTGATATTGGACTATGACGGCGTGATGTCTCAAATCGTCCAGTCCGGGGAAGCGTACAGGGAGACGCTTGTGCACAGGCTCAGCATGAAAGCGGGGCTGATGATAGACTCTGTCGTCAGGGAGTTCAACCGCACCATGGAAAAAATCATGAGAAAGCCCTGGAAGTACGGCTGCCTGGTCAACGGGCAGTGCACCGCGTTCGGCGACGAGGACCCGTACATGATGTGCGTCTCAGCTGCAGAGGCGCTGTACAACAAGAACCCCGATTACAGGTTCTGCGACAACGAGGCATACCAGCGGTTCCTGGAGGGTCTGGCCCACGAATCCGCCGCCAGCGCATGCCCGGGTGTAGACGGCGGGGTAAAGGAAGCAATTGAAGAGCTGTCAGGGAGGGCCGACATAAGTGTCGTCTCGGGCGGCAGGCGGGAAAGGATATGCTCGGCGCTTGAAGCGGCGGGGATAGAGCTCAACGTGTGCGGGCGCACGGACAAGATGAAGGTGGACACGGGCTTTGACAGGGTGAAGAGATACCTGTGGGTGGACTATGCGAAGAAGATAGAGCTCCGGAGGCCGGACTACTACGAAATACTGCAGAGCCTGAGGGGGGATGGCAGTTTCTCCGACATGACCGTCGTGGGCGACGTGCTCAGCCTCGACTTGGCGCTCCCCTGCGCCTTGGGCATGAAAGTCGTGCTGAAGGAAAACCCTTACACTCCGGGATGGAGCAAGGAGTTCGTTTCACAGAATGGGCACGTCATAGGCAATCTGAGCCAGATGACAGAGCTTATATAGTTAAACGTTTTAAACTAATAAAAACAGAATAGATTTAGCTGATAGGTATGTCGAAAGGAACGCCCTCGATGGGAAAGAAGAACAAGGTGTCTCACATCCGCTGCAGGAGATGCGGAAGGACAAGCTACAGGATAGACAAGAAGTGGTGCGCGGCCTGCGGCTATGGAAGGTACGCAAAGCTGAGGATTTACAGCTGGCAGACGCACGACATACAGAGGAACAGAGTCCGGTGATTCTATTAAAGAGCTACGTTGTGCCGGAAAGTCTTAGGGGCAAGTTCAAGGAGACCCACGGGAAGATTGTCAGGTCCTATTCTGAAATCGACTATGACTACAAGAAACTCATAACCATAGGCGACTTTGTCTCCTACAAGGCGATAACCAGCGGTGTGAACCCCGACATGCTGGTATATGACGGCAAAACAAAGAGGTCGGAAAAGGATTCTGTTAGGAAGAAGGCCCTGGATGAGTATAAGATGGATTCCACAGTCATCATAAGGAACGACCCTGGCACCATATCAGAGGAGGCGATGGAATTTTTCAAGAACTACAAGTTCGACATGAGGGTCAAGGTTTTTGTGAAGGGCGAGGAGGACATGCTAAGCGTGCTTGCCGTGCTTTACGCGCCGATAGGAAGCATGGTGGTCTACGGCATACCAGACATTGGCATGACCTGCGTGAAGGTGGACGATGACATAAAGGAAAAGGCTAGGCTTTTGTTAAACAATTTGGTTTTGGAAGAGGGCCTGTAGCTCAGCATGGTTAGAGCAGCTCGCTTTTAGCGTTTGCGAAAAAGCTTGGATTCCAAGATGACAGGAAGAGACGAGACGGTCCTGGGTTCAAATCCCAGCTGGCCCAATTTTACCGCCTCTATGCCGACTGATCCAGTCCGGGACACAGCCCAAATTTCTCAGCCTGCTACAGCCGGGTAATCGTCCTTGCCTTTCTTCTTCCTCGCCTTTCCCCTGAAAAACTTCTCGTACACTCCGTACGCTCCAAGGATGACTCCGCCGATGCTTCCAGCTATCTGGATTGGCTGCTGGTACTTGTCTATGTAGTCAAGCAGGGTGGCGGTCGAAGGCTCCACGTAGACCTCGACATTGTTTGACGCGGTCAGATACTGCTGGGTGAGATTGTTGGAATCGTTGTAGATGCCGAATGCCGGGCCCAGGTTCAGGTAGCCCTTGCTGCTTGCCATAGCCGTGTAGACGAAACCGTCCCCGTCAAAGGAAACCAGGTCGCCGAACCACGATGTGTTGCCGTCGATGACAGTCACGCCTTTGGGCGCCCTGTCCCTCACGTACAAGTTTATTGCGGTGGCCCGGCCAGAGTTGTGGAAGAGCACCTCCACGGTGAACGTCTCGTTAACCCTGACCACGCTCTCCTCTATCTTTTTCTCGATGACTATGGTGGGTCTTGCCTGCGCCGCCATCAGCACATTGCTAATAATGACAAAAACCATGACAAATGCGATAATCAGGCAGACCTTGCCGAGCTTTCTCATGAATTGTATTGCGCTTCCGGTTCCGATTAAATAACAGTTTTTCGTCCTTTAGCCCGCGCGGAAGTAACAGGTGAAACCAAGTGCCGCAAATCGCAGGATGATTTTGGGGCGGGGGCGGTCTATTTTCCAAGGTTTTTTGGCATGGCATATCGAAATATATTTCACATCATATAAATCAATTTAAAAGGTGGGGTACATATGTACCTTCATGGACACGACCGAGGGCCTCCTGCTCATATACGACATCCCGACCGGCGAGGCCTACTTCAAGAAGCGGATAAACAAGATGCTGAACGCGATGGGGGCGGAGATGGTGCAGAGGTCGGCGTGGAAGTCGGACGACCTGAACGGCCTGACGAGGATAGCGACGCTGATCAAGAACGTGGGCGGCAGGGCGAGGATAATGGAGGAGAGGCT
>CAYRSM010000004.1:0-40275 GCA_964427125.1 uncultured archaeon
GCTTAAATCAAATGATTTCCAATGCTTACAGCATGCGTTGTATCTGATTTCCAAGATCAGTTTTATTCTGATTTTATTTTTTACAATTTCAAATCCTTTCGGTATCAATCTCAAGTAGAGAAGCTTAACAATATATTAGTGTTCATTTGGCATTGGTTAAATTATTTCAAATTCTAGACTTTTCTTCAAATCCACGAAGGCAAATTTCCCCTTCCCTACCAATCTGGTCAAACTGTATTTTACTAGTTTTACTCCATAGTCTTTGGCTACGCTAACTATTTTTTTCTGGAAGTCTTTGGATATCAAAACGCCTGTTACACATTCCTTACCCAGTTCGTCCATGTACGACTTAACCTGTTCCAAGTCTTCATTCGAAGCTTTGTTTAATTTGACTTCTAAAACTATTTTCTTGGACATCCCAATAGGTACGGCTTCTTTTATAAGAATATCGACATGACCTTGTGGTAAGGCTTTTTCTCCAAGCACTTCCAGTGTCTGGCAATTCAATCCTACAATATCGAGCTTTCTAAGAAACTCTTTCAAATTGCCCTCGTCAGATATATTTTGCCTTATGGCCGATTGTAGAAGCAATTCGTTTAGTCTAAAATCGCCGCTTTTATCAAATGAAATGTGCGGTTCGAAATCATCATATTTTATTGCCAGATTGCTTACTCTAGAATTGTATAATTTTCCCATCTCAGAAACGTTCTGTAATGTTGTCTGGTCTGCTTGGAAATGCGTTTTCATGTAACCACCTCTCAGCAGAAGATTTTCCGCTACATAGGAAAACTCGGTTCTTACTAGAGATTCTTGAAATTCTCTTATGGGTTCAAGAACCAGTCTAAAAGGAAAGTTGTATGTTTTTTTGTATGTTCTTCGGACTATTGGCTTCCAAGGCGGAAGTTTATCGGCGTTTTTGACAGCGATTTTTCCCTTTACCCTGTACAGATTGTAAGCTTTTGCACCAAAAAGAAAAGAAATGAAATCCCCTTCGTTTATTTCAGAGAACGTCCAGAAACCATTTCTGCTGCTTGGAAATCCTGCTAAAGCATACTTAATACAAAGTTCCAAATTTTCTCTAGTTGACACTGAAATCAAAAAGTACGAGCTTCTGACTTCCATTAATTAAATAATTGTCTTAAATGATCTTATTTGAAATCATAACTTCCTCAGTTCTTTGGCCAATTTGATAATTTTATTCACAGTCTTTGCGTCAAATGGTATTATTATTGTGGCCGAATCTTGGTCATCTACTTCTCCTATTAGAAACTCATCCAATTCGAAGTCTGTGACCTTTGCTAACTTGAGATTATTTTCCTTTTTCACTCTTTCCCTTTCCTTTTCCACGTTTATTATCCAATACCTAAAGTAAGGCTTCATGTCAACACGCAATTGTAACATCAATCTTTTCTCAGTCATCAAATCACGCCATTGAAATTTTCAACTTTATTATATGATCTGATCGATCGCTTTGCTAGTATTTAAACTCGATCAACCTCTAGGAAGAGTCTTGGTGTGCTTGGCCTTGAAGCTCCACTGGTCGGCTATGTACAAAGCGCTAATCCTGCCCTTGTCGCAGAACGGACACGCCAACTCCTCGTACTGCCCCACCATAATTAGAATAATTGAAGGACAGATGCTTATTAAACTCCTTTTCAACTGGCTATTTATCCCTATGCTGAAAATCTTCTTTGGGAAAGTGAAGGACAATGGACAGGGTGCGGGGGGTGCGCAGGGTGCCTGCCTAGTACGGTAGCTGGCACGGTGGATAGGCAGTACGCACGGTAATATATATCGCAGATTCCTACATTAGATTGTATGGCAGTGAAGCTGGGAAGATTCAGCCTGTCTGGCAGGGTGGTAAGCAGGAGGTTCAACCATCACATAGTGAAGGTGCTGGAGCCGACCAGAAAGCTGACCTGCGAGGAAGCCGAACAGCGTGTCAAAGAACTGCTGAAAGGCTCCTAATCGAACTGTTTCATGAATTTTGACATGCACATGACTGGCTTGTACACCTTTCCCACCTTGCCAATGTCCTCGTCCCTGGTGACAAATGTCAGGTTCTCGTTCTTGGCTATCTCTATGTGGACGGCGTCGTTGTGGTCGTTGCACAGGTCCGCAAATGTCACGATGCTGTTTGTCAGCTTCGCCTCTATGATTATCTTCAGGCCGATGTGGTCTTTCAGGATTTCGAAGAAGGGCGAAATCTTGTCCTCGGACAGGCCCCTGTCCTGGAAGTCTTTCTTCAGGTTTACCAGAAGTTCCGCGATTGAGTAGATTGAGATGAACTTTTCAACGCCTTTGCACCTGCCGCACAAAAATTCTATGAATTCCGGTTTCGGGTGCTTTTTAGGGTTCAGCTGGTTTTTGAACCATCCGTAAATCAGGTTCGTGTCCAGATAAATCCTTTTTGGAACAGGCATGCGTCCATTCACCGGTCCTAATAGATACATTGGTGACGACGCCCTCTTAAGGCTTTCCATGACGAAATTGTCAAAATCGTTATATGCATACTATTTATCCGTGCAGTGGAATCTTCAAGTGATGATCATGGATATTTGTGACAACTGTGTAAAGTGCTGCATGGACACGGAGATGCCCCTGTCGGAGGGGGACATAGCCAGGATAAGGAAGCTCGGCTTTACAGATTTTACCATCGAGAGGGACGGCTGGCTCCAGCTCAGGAACAGCGGGGGAAGGTGCGTCTTCAACGGCGGCTCGAGGTGCAAGATCTATGCGGACAGGCCCGAGGGGTGCAGGTTCTACCCGGTGATATACGACGAGGAGAAGGGGGAGGCTGTGCTGGACGGGGACTGTCCGAGAAGGGAAAGTTTCAATGTCTCCGATGTGGATTTGAAGGGGTTGAGGGAGCTTGTCGCGAGGCTGAGGAAGGAGAGGAAGGCTAGGATGAAGAACCGCTTAAATGTTCGCATTTAGACGTCACCGCAACCTAAATCTGTATGCGAATGGAATTATAATTCTATGGAATTGAAGTACCTTACCACGGAGGAAATCGTGGACATACACAACGAGATAATAAAGGAGACAGGCGGTCACACGGGAGTTATTTCCCTTGGTAATTTGGATTTCATAGTCTCGCAGATAGAGATTCCAAGATCAATGGAAAGGAAGGCTGCCACGTTGCTGTACGGCATACTGACTAGCCATCCTTTTGCCGACGGAAACAAGAGGACCGCCTTTGAGAGCATGAAAGTGTTTCTTAGACTGAACGGCAGGAGCTTCGAGGACGATGAGGAAGACCTTTGGAATAAACTGCACGAGATATCTTCGGGAACGCTTAAGTTTGAAGAAACAGTAAAATGGGTTAGCGGGAAGGTTGTTTCAAATGGCAAGGCCTGAAGTGATGAAAGTCGCAAGGAAGCTGATCAAGGAAGACAGGGATTTCCTCAAGTATCTGGCGGAGGAGCACAGGTCTTTCAAGAGGCAATAAAAATCAATGCAGAAAGACTAGCCCTTACCGACAATGATTTTTACCTTCGCGTACATCTCGGGGTCGCTGTCCGCGCCGCGCATCACGGAATTGATTAAATCAGCTTGTTGTTCCGACCACTCCCTGTTCGTATGACCTTTCATGTACCCGACCCAGAACCTCACAAATGCCAGCCGCTCATTCATGTCCCTTTTAGACGATGCCATATTTCTTCATCTCCTCCCCGACCTTGAGCTTCTTTCCAATGTCCTTCAATAGCCTTTTGTCCAATTTATCCTTGAACAGCTCGCTCACATGCACAGCGTCCTCTATGTCCTTATCGCTCCCCAGCCATAACTTGAACGCTATCTGCGTTTCCAGTTTGGAAGTAAGGAGCATCCTATCGCCAATCTTCATCTTAAGCGGGTGTTCCAGCGAGTCAAAGTCCGTGTCCTTCTTCGGGAACTTTATCTCGAAGTTTGGGATTGCCTTGCCTTTCCTTGCGACCCTTATCGAGAGGTTGTCCTCGAGCATTCCGAACGGCTCCTCCATGTCGCTCGCGTTGATTATCCAGTACCCTTTCTTCTCAAGCTCGTTGTAAAATTTCTTATACGTCCCAAGGTCCATCCTCTCGACGAACATGTCCACGTCCTCTGTGGTCCTGGTCCTGCCGAGGATTATCGATATGTAGCCGCTTATCACCACGTACCTTATGCCGAGGTCGTTGAGCAATTCCACGAAATCGAAGACAAACCTGTCCAAGTCTGACAGAACCTTGTCAAATTCCAGCACGTTGCCCCTGAGATTGAACTCCATGATATACTAATTTTTGCCGCGGGCTTATATTTCGAAAATTTTTCATACCGCCTTCTCCATGCACTCCTCCGAGCAGTAGAACGCGCCCATCTTCTTCAGCTTCGCGAACGGTATGTCCCTGCCGCACCAGCCGCACTTCTTCATGGATAACAATTGTGTTAGGTAAGATAACAACCTGAATTCACTGCGCGGCGAAATTCAGCAGGAGCTTTCCCCTCTGCCAGTCCCTTATCACAAGCCTGGCCGTCCTTGTCTCATCCACCTTGCCGCCCCTTGCGAGGAAGTTTTTTTTGCCGCCTATCTTCAGGAGCACACCCTCCGCATCTTCAGCCCCAATTTCTATTTCGTATAACTTTTCCAGTTTCTTCTTGTCCGTTTCGAGGAACATCCTTATGATTGTCGTCGCTGCAAGCCCCGGGTTCTCGAGGTTGTCGGGGTCCATCGCCGACATGAGCGCCTTATCCGTCTCGTCCTTTTCGTCCATGGGCATCACGCCAGGAGTGTCTAGGAACATTATCTCATCGCCGCCGCTTATCCACTGCACTCCCCTTGTCATGCCCGGCATGGGAGACGTCTTTGCGGCATGCCTTCCTGTGAGCGAGTTTATGACTGACGACTTTCCCGTGTTCGGATAGCCTATCACACCCACCCTCACCTTGCGGGACCACTTCCTCCTGCTCGCGACATCCACAATCATCTTCTCCAGCTCGGCCATGCCCGTCTTCCTCTTGGACGAAACGAACACCGCCTTCTGCTGGCAGACCTTTAGGAAATCCTCCCTCATCCTTTCGGTTATCAAATCTGCCTTATTCAAAACCAGTATGAGGGTCTTCCTTCTCCTCTGTATGCTGTTCTCCACGTCCCTGTTCCTCGTCTGGTCCGGCATCCTCGCGTCCAGCACCTCGAGCAGTATGTCCGCCCTGTTGATCACGAAGCTCACGGTCCTCCAAAACCCCTGCATGGTCTTCACCTTCAATCATTTGTCCGCAAAGCACTTAATCTCGATGAAGTGCACGCGAGCCTCAGGCCGAACGGTATTATAAGAAAGTACAGAGGATGGGGCAGCGGTTTTAGCATGTTCTCCGGTAAAATAACTAGTGCCTTATTTTAGACAAAAAGGCGATAATTAGAATTGTGGAAAGGCACAGGTTGGAGAGGGATGTTCTGGGCGAGGTGAAGGTACCTTCCGATGCCTATTACGGCTCATGGACACAGCGCGCGATTGAGAATTTTCCCGTGTCGGGATTGAGGATTTCCGGAAAGTTCATCAGGGCGTACGTCATAGTGAAGCGTTCGGCGGCACTGGCAAACATGAGAATCGGCAAGCTGGATGGAAAAATCGGCAGCTCTATAGTGAAGGCGTGCGACGAGATGCTGTCGGGCAAGCTCTTAGACCAGTTCGTAGTGGACGTATTCCAGGCCGGTGCCGGCACCAGCACGAACATGAACGTGAACGAGGTGATAGCCAACAGGGCAATCGAAATTCTGGGAGGGAGAAAAGGAGATTACAACATAGTTCATCCGAACGACCACGCCAACATGTCACAGTCCACGAACGACACCTTCCACACCGCCACGCACATAGCGGCGTACCTTGCGATACGTGACGGCCTTTTGCCGGCACTCCACAATCTTGAAAAATCATTTTCTAAAAAATCCGAGGAGTTCGCAGCCATGCTGAAGATTGGCAGGACTCATCTTCAGGATGCCGTGCCGATGACTCTGGGTCAGGAATTCTCGGCTTACGCCTCTGCTGTCGGGAATTCTGCCAAAAGGCTGGACTTGGCGAAGGATGCTCTGCTGGAGCTGGCAATAGGCGGCACCGCAGTCGGCACCGGTATAAACGCAGGGCCTGATTACGCCAAAAATGTCCTGGGGGAGATAACCAGGTACACTGGAGTGAAGTTCGAATCATCCAAGAATCTTTTCACCGCCATGCAAAACCAGAACGTCGAGTCGGGAATAATGGGAGCTGTCAAAAATGTGGCTGTTGCGCTGAACAAGGTTGCGAACGATTTGAGATTGTTGAGTTCTGGGCCGCGCGGCGGATTGGGGGAGATAACCCTGCCAGAGGTGCAGCCAGGTTCTTCCATAATGCCGGGAAAGATAAATCCCAGCGTTCCGGAGATGTTCGGCATGGTCTGTTTTGAGATTATGGGAAATGATGTTACGGTGTCGACAGCCGCACAGTCGGGTCAGCTCGAACTTAACGTCTTCATGCCGATAATCGCGCACAACCTGCTATACTCGATTGAAATTCTGGCCAACGCAACAAAAATCCTGGACGAAAAGTGCGTGAAGGGCATAAGGGCGAACAAGGAGAGGCTGGAGGAGAATATCGAGAGAAACCTTTCGTTGGCAACTGCACTCGTGCCTCACATCGGCTACAGCAAGTCGGCTGATGTGGCGCGGAAGGCCTACCTGGAGGGCAAGACAATCAGGCAGGTCTGCATAGAGATGAATCTGTTCAAGGAAAAGGAGTTGGACAAGATTCTGGACGCTAGGAAGATGGCTGGGATAGGCTGATTTATCCGGTCAGAGTCTTGGCTCGAACCCGAACGAAACCCTGAATTTGTTCCTGTCCTCGGCTATGATGAAACCCTTCGGTTTGATTTCGCTCACGACCATGCCTGTTCCGGTCTTGACCATGGTTATCAGGTCCTGTCTGGCAAGATACTCCAGTGCTTTTTCCACACGGACCGTTTCAAGCTTGTTCCTCTCGGACAGTTCCTTTTCATCAATGTCCAGTTCCCTTGCCCTCGAGACTGAGAACCTCTCGTGCAGGTATATCATCAGGGTGCCCGCGTCCTTCTGTATTCCCATGATTAGATGATTGCCTGTTCGTGGATAAATCTTTTATCCTATCGAGATCGCTTCCAGCACGCCAGTCGAATTGTCGAGCCTTCCGAGCACGTTGAGCATCTTTCCGTCAAAGCCTGACAGCCTCCACGCACCGCTGAGTTTCGTAGACGGCGTCACCTTGATTTCGATTTTGCCGCCTTCCGAATCTGTCAGGAAATACTTGTTTTCAGCGGACTCGTTTCCGCCAAGCCACATCACGTTGAAGCGTCCGTGTAGCGTCACAAGATTCGAATCTGCCTGTGTCGGAAAGACTGTGTAAAAGTATGCAAATGCCGACACGGCCATAACGGCAACCAAAGGAACCAAGATGCGAACGTCCATACTCTTATGTGAGCAACCTAAGGATATGTCGTTTCACTCGGCAGCCTATTTGTAAGACAAAACACAATTGACTATTATGGCGGCCGAATTGGACGACATGGACTGGAAAAAATTTGCGGAGTTCTGCACGCTCAAATCCAAAAACAAAGCGCACATCAACAACCTTGTTAACTATTCTAAAAGATATGGCAGGATGCTTTTCATGAACCCCCTCGACTTTGCGCTCGAGTTCAAGAAGCTGTCTCAGGAGGGAAAGTCCATGAAGAGGCACATGCTTCAGGCGCTCGCCGCGCTGTCGAAATACCTCGACCTGAAGGAGGACACGAGCAGGTACTATGACAGGTTCAAGGAGCTCAGGACAAAGTCCGGCATAAGCTGGAACGAGGAGAAGGTGCCGCAGATACTCGTTAGGGAGATACCAAAAGAAAAAACTCTTGAGATAATTAAATCGATAAGCGGGAGAAGACTGAAGGCCACATGCATGATACATTTGTTGACCGGTTTGAGGACATCGGAGGTTTTCTACCTTGTGAAAAATTTCGACACCCTCAAGAAGACAGAGACAGGCAGGGGTTACATAATAGAACTCTCCTATCTGAGAAGGACGAAGAAGGCTTTCGTCACTTTCCTGCACAAGGACGCAATCGGCCTTCTGAAGGACGCCTACATGGACAAGCGCAGCTACTGGAACAACATCAAAAAGTACGGCGTGAAGCCCTACGACTTCAGGAGGATGTTCGAGTCGCTCTACGGAAACCTGAGGAGCCACGAGGTCGATCTGCTGCAGGGAAGGCTGACAACCGAGCTGACAATCCATTACACCAGGGACATGTCGTCGATCGCTGGCAAGGTTCTCTCGACGCAGGAAGGGCTTCTCAGGGAGATGCTTCCAAGCCGGTAACCGTTTTAATTGCTTCCGCCGCGAATTGTATTTCATGGACGTGCTGTTTGACGTCGTAGTGCTGGTGATATTGATAGCCCTAGCGGCTTTCTTCTCGTGTGCGGAGCTGGCCCTCGTCTCGACAAGCCACATAAAGGTGAAGAGCTTCGTTGACGAGAGGAGGAGGGGAGCCGATGCCCTGCACAGGCTTAAGAAGAACCCGTGGAGGATGATAACAATCATACTTATTGCAAACACCGTCGTGACCATCGCAGCCGCCTCGTTCGCAGCCGTGATCGTGACTGACATATTCGGCTCGTCCGGGCTTGGCATAGCGACCGGGGCGATGACACTGATAACGCTTGTTTTCGTGGAGATACTTCCCAAGACGTTCGCCACAACCCACGCCGGAAGGATATCGCTCGCAGTGGCGGGTTCGATAGAGGCGCTCGGGTATGCCCTCTACCCTCTTGTGGCAGTCTTCGAGCGGCTCTCGAATTTCGCGATGGGCATGGTAAAGGTCAAAGGAATGGAGCCCGTGACAAAGTCGGAGATAAGGGCTATGATAGAGTTCGGTGGCGAGAAGAACGTCATCGAGCCCGAGGAGAAGGAGATAATGGAGCGGGCTCTCAGATTCAGCGGCACCAAGGTGCAAGACGTGATGACGCAGTTCGACAGGATACTCTGCCTGGACGGCAACTCCACCATAGACCACTCCTTCAACCAGATAGCCGCGAGCGGTTTCTCAAGGATACCCGTGTACACTGGCAGGAGGGAGAAGATGATGGGCGTCCTTTTCGTAAAGAATGTGCTGAAGGCGATGGATGAGGGTAGGGGCGACACGAGGCTGAAAAACATCGCGACAAAGCCCATAGTCGTGTCGAAGGAAACCGGCATAGACGACCTGCTGAAGGTGTTCCGGGACAAG
This sequence comes from uncultured archaeon, assembly GCA_964427125.1. GTDB lineage: Archaea > Aenigmatarchaeota > Aenigmatarchaeia > CG10238-14 > SCSR01 > DATDXT01. The sequence continues at coordinate 9,238 of CAYRSM010000004.1, forward strand.
AAGATGCACATAGCACTTGTCAGGGATGGGGGCAGGGTCGTCGGTCTGGTCACGATAGAGGACATCCTTGAGGAGCTCATAGGCCATATGGCTTGGTAGACCACAAACAATAAGCGTGCATTTTCCCAAATTTTATTTATCTGAATACCCCACCGCTTGCGGTGGGGATGAAATCGTTTCCTAGTGACGCATAGTCGTTGCAAACCGTTCGTGTGAAATAACCTAGAATATTTTTAGCCACGATGCCCCAGGGCTTGCCCTGGGGTAGTTCACTCAATGCCAGTAAGGTACAAAGCAGAAAAGCAGGACGTGTGGCTTTGGGCAAAGGCGCTCGCGGGCGTCGGCTTCGTCACATGGCTGCTAGGTGTGCTCTGGCACGGTGTGTTGGGTTACCCGGACACAATCATGACGATGTTCGGGTACGGCATGTCCGGCTGGAACATGATAATGTCGGTTTACACGCTGCCGCTGTTCGTGCTTGGCGGTGCGTTCTACGGCTGGCTGTTCGCTGCCATATGGAACTGGATAATCGACATGAAAAAATGAGCATGGTTGTGTGCGCGCCTGCGGTCGTTGCACTGCAGGTGCTTTTGTTTTTTCCATAGAAAGGCTTGGTGCAGCTATTTCTTCCTGTAGACAATCTTGTACATCGTGGTGAACGCGGAAAAGCCGAGCACGGTGCCGAGAAGAGCATCGGGTATGTAGTGCTGTTTGAGGAAGAACGTCGACATTGCCACCAACACCATCAGCGCGAACGCCATGTAGCCGTAGCCACGCCTAATCTTGTAGTATGTCGCGACCATTATAGCGGATATCGCCATGTGTAGGCTGGGAAAGGCGTTGTACGGGGCGTCACTCTCGTAGACGAACCTGAGCATGTTAGAGTATATGTCGTCTCCGGTCACGATTGGCCTGGCAACGTACGTCTGCATGAATATGTAGAAGAAGTAGGCAACTAGGTTCGCTGTTATTAGTGCAAGCGCGAATGGCTTGAACAGCCTGCCCCTAAAGAAGACTGTTACAATTGTCAGGGAAAACACAAAGTAGAACACGGGCGCGTATATCGTCACGAACGACGGGATGAGCGGTATCATGCTGTCTATGGGCGTACTCATTATCAGGAGGTTGGATGTGGGTCTGTTCAGGTATGTGTAGGGCATGTTGCTAGCAAGCACCAAGACCAGAAGCAGGGCGTTTTGCCAGAATGTCTTTTTGTTCCTGACGAAGTGTTTGTGTAATCTGCTGATGTTTGTCAGATGCCAACCACCGTTTCTTAAAAATTGGTCGGGACGGTTAATTAAATTATCGCGAGACGCCGCGGCCGGAGCTTCTCCTGAACGGCCTTCTGTGTCCCCCGTCCGTGTGCGGCCGCCCCTCGCCGAACCTTTGCCCGTGCTCCCTGCGCTGCGGGAACCTTCTCCCGTGTCCTCTCGGTTCCGGGAACCTCCTTCCGGGGAACTCCCTCCTCTTGTGGTAGTCCTCGTGCGGCTCGACCTTTATTCCCAGCTCCTCGTTCAGCTGTTTCACCGCGGTCTGTGTGTGCTTCAGTATGTTCTGGAAGTCGTCGTACTCGCGCTGCGTCACAAGAGTGAGGGCCTTGCCAGACTTTCCCGCCCTCGCGGTCCTGCCTATCCTGTGGAAGTACATCATGGGGTCGAACGGAACGTCGTAGTTGACAACATGCTCAACCATCGGTATGTCGAGCCCCCTGGCCGCCACGTCCGTGGCCACAAGTATCTGCGCGATACCCTGCTTGAACTTCCCCAGCGCCTTCTCCCTCCTCTCCTGGTCCAGGTCGCCGTGTATCGCCACGGTCCTGAAACCCCTCCTGTAGAGGTCCTGCGACAGCCGCCTGGTCATCATCTTGGTCGAGCAGAAAATCACTATCTTTCCCTTCATAGTCCTCAGTATCTCGGTGAGGTGGTCGAGCTTCCTCCTCTCATCCACGACAAGGTATGTCTGCTCTATGAGGTCGGCGCTGAGGTCGTCGGTGTCCAGCAGCACTTTGACGGGGCTCTTCATGTATTTCTCCGAGAGCTTGATTATCTCCGGAGGCATCGTGGCGGAAAACAGCATGGTCTGCCTCTCCTTCGGCACGTTGTCCATCACAAACTTTATGTCGTCTATGAAACCCATGTCGAACATCCTGTCAGCCTCGTCAAGGACGACATACTTCACGTTCTTGAAGCTTGTGGCCCCCTTCTTGAAAAGGTCTATGAGCCTTCCCGGAGTGGCGACTATTATCTGCTGCCCCCACTTCAACGAGTCTATCTGCGTCTGGAGGTTTGTCCCGCCGTACAGCGTGACAGACTTCACACCAGTGTTGACCGACGCCTTTTTGATTTCCTCCCTGATCTGTAAGGCAAGCTCCCTCGTGGGGGTGATTATGAGCGCGACGGGACCCCAAAAGTCGGGGTCTATCTTGTCTATTATGGGCAGCCCGAAGGCGAATGTCTTCCCGGTGCCCGTGTGTGCCTGGCCTATGACATCCTCACCCTTCATCGCATGCGGTATCGCGTTCTCCTGTATGGGCGTGAGCTCGGTTATGCCTGCCGCACTCAGCGCGCTCACTATCTCCTTCTTGAGACCCAGTTCCGAAAACTTCACCATTCTTATCACCTATACTTTAGTAAAAGAATCTATTTCTGTATTTTTAAACCAACCTATGCCTCGCCAGAAAGCTTAACGTTCTTCCCCAGCAGCCTGCTCAGCTTTTGCTCCAAGCCTGATTTTTTCGAGGAAATGTCGCCTGCGAGCCTTTCCAATGATGCCCTCTCCTTAGGCAGTTCGGCCTCGGCCTCCGTTATTTTCCTGTTCATTGATTCCAGTTCCGATTTGAGCCTGTTTATCCTCTCCTGTATGCTGGATTTTGAGATTTTGTCTTCGACATCACTGAGCTTTCCCGAAAGCAGCTTGATATCGCCGGATATTTTTTTGGGAAAATCTGACGACAGCAATGATTCGACAATCTCCAGAGTCTTGGCAGACCTTTCCTTCAGCTCAAGCTTGCCCATGTTTGCCCGGAGAGCTTTCAGAAGGCTTGTGAACGATTCTGCATCGCCGAGCACTGCGTCCGCGGGATTTTCAAGGAACACGTTGACGAACCTTTTGTTGCCAAACGATACCTCGCCGTCCTCGATGGACTTTTTGAATTTCTTCACGGCCTTTTCCAGAGGGGATGTGCTTGCCGCCGCCTCGCTTGTCACCCTTGACATTCTCATTTGTACCTCCTCCTTTTCTAGCGCCATCCTTTCAAAATCCTTGGCCTCGTCGCTCGTTGAAATGTTCAAAATATCCTTCTTTAGGCGCTCCTCGTCGCCCTTCATTTCCATTATCTTGCGCTCCGCATCATTCAGCCCCGATTTTTTCCCACGATAGGAAGCTATTGATGATTGGATATTTTTCAGCTCCGATTTGCATAATCCTATATCATCCACTCCCTTTTTGCTAGGTTCAATCGTCCTTCCAAGCTCACCCGACAGTTTCGCCAATCTTTTGAAGCTGTCCAGGGCAACAGAGGACTCCTTTCTGAACAGTTCTCCGAAAAATCTGTAGTCCGCAAATGCGGTGCTGTTCACATTCTTCAGTATGGCCACGGAAGATTCGACAAAACTGATTACAGAGTCCATGTCATCGCCCATCGGCTTTCTGAGGTCCCTTGTCATGGAGTTCATCCTCTCGATGAAGTTCCTCCTGCCTGCCATAGCCGCGGACAGTATGCGCTGGTTCATGGCGTCTTTGTCCACGTCCTCGCTATGTTGTGCGCCTGCCAGATTTTTGATGGCGCCCTCCAGTTCGGTCACGCATCTCTGCATCTCCGAGTATTTCGGCTTGGCGTTTTCCATCAATTCCCTGGCCGTCTCTTCCCGCCTTCTTTCCAAAAGGTCATGCGCACGATTGATTGTCATCGTTTCCGAATCGGGTTCCTTTTCGGTTTCCGCCCTGCCGCCCCCGAATATCCTTTCAAGCAATCCCATAATCAACCATCCGCTCCCGAAGCTTAAAAGCGCCTTCTGGTTTATTTATGTTATGACAATCGCTGTGAAGGTCTCGCCGAACGCGAAAAAACCCGGCGTGGAAAAGCTTGACGAGAAGACGTTCAGGGTAAGGGTGGACGCAAGGCCGGTGGAGGGCGAGGCGAACAAGCGGCTCGTAGAGATTCTCGCCGACTATTTTGGTGTGACCAAGTCGTCGATTCGCATAGTGAGGGGTTTCACTGGCAGGAACAAGGTTGTAGAAGTGGGTGTGCGGGGCGATTGATTGCATCACGTCAAACGTTCAAATAAACTCTGGCACAACTATCTTTCAGGTAGAAAATGATAATAGATGTAAGAGGCATTACAAAGAGGTTCAACCATTTTACCGCCGTAAACGGCGTCAGCTTTTCTATAAAAGAGGGTGAGGTTTTCGGTCTGCTCGGCCCCAACGGTGCCGGCAAGACAACCACGCTCCACATGCTCGCCACTCTGCTGAAGCCCACCTGCGGCTCGGCGTACGTGAACAATCATGAGATATCAAGGGAGCCGTCGGCGGTCAGGGCCAGCATAGGGATAGTCTTCCAGGATCCGAGCTCCGACGACCTTCTTACCGGCTACGAGAACCTCAGGCTGCACGCGCTGATGTACGGCGTGCCGATGTCCACGGTCAGGCAGAGGATAAAGGAGGCGCTGGAAATAGTCGATCTCACCGACAGGAAGGACGACCTCGTCAAGAAGTACTCGGGAGGGATGAGGAGGAGGCTGGAGATGGCGCGGGGACTGCTGCACACGCCGAAGGTGCTGTTTTTGGACGAACCCACATTGGGCCTTGACCCGCAGACACGGGAGAAGATGTGGACGTACATAAAGGACATGGTGAAGAGGAAAAAGGTCACAATCATAATAACCACCCACTACATGGACGAGGCCGACAGGCTGTGCGACAGGATAGCCATCATCGACAAGGGAAAGATAGTTGTCATAGGCTCGCCCGAGAAGCTCAAGAAGACCATAGGCGGGGACATAATAAGGCTGAGCATAAGGCGGCCGCATGTCAACGCGCTGAAAAGGCTCAGGTACGTCAAGAAGGTCGGCAAGCTCAGCAGCGGCATCGCGCTTACCGTGGAGAACGCCAACAAGCACCTTCAGGAGATACTCGGGGTCGTCGGGAATGTCGAGTCTGTCGAGGTGCGCTCGCCCACTCTGGACGACGTTTTCCTTTATTACACGGGAAGGGCCTTGCACGAGGAGCAGGCGGAGGGCGGCTTCTGGGAGAGGGCTGAGAGCTATATGGCGGGGAGAAGATGAGCGAGCTGGGCGGACTTTACGCAATCTGGGAGAGGGAGTTCAAGGTCTACCTGAGGGAGCATTCAAGGATTTTTTCCTCCATAGTCAACCCTCTTTTCTGGCTTGTCGTGTTCGGGGGCGGGCTGGGTTCGAGGTTCTCCGTCGAGAACGTTGGCTACCAAGTGTTCATCTACCCGGGAATCATAGTCATGTCGGTCCTTTTCTCCTCGATATTCTACGGCGCCTATGTAGTGTGGGACAAGAGGCTCGACTTCCTCAAGGAGGTGCTCGTCTCCCCTCTCAGGAGGTCGACCATCTTCATGGGAAAGGTCTTGGGTGGGGTCACGGACGGTCTCATACAGGCCAGTATCCTGCTGTTGCTTGCACCCTTCTTCGGCATAAACATCGCCATGACCTTCGCGATAATCTACCTCTCCCTCTTCGTGCTGGTGGTCGGGCTCGTCAGCATAGGCCTGATAATCGGCAGCGTCATGGAGTCTCCCGAGGGCTTCGGCTTCATAGTGGGCTTCATCAACTTTCCCCTTTTCTTCCTCTCCGGGGCTCTCTTTCCAATCGACAACCTGCCGAGCTGGCTTACCCTGTTCACAAGGATAAACCCGGTCACATACGGCGTGGACATCGTGAGGGGGCTGACTCTCGGGCTGAACACCTTCAACATGCTCTTCGACTTCTCGGTGGTCTTGGCATTCGCGCTCATCATGGTCGCGCTTGGGACTGTTGCCTTCAACAGGATGAAGCTTTGAGCCAGGCCAACGAATAAATAGGGCCGGGGCGAAGATTACCTTATGGGCGTGATCAATTTTCCGAGAAAAACCAATCCGTCCGAAGATTCCGCGAGTCTTAAGGACCTTGAGAGCCTTGAGATGAAGCTCATAAACACAATAAACGGGCTGGACGATGTCAAGGCGAAGATAGACGAGTCCTCGCTCAAGATACTGGAGGAGATAAAGGCCACTTTCACGGACATGCTGGGCCAGTTCAAGAGCATGCGAGCCGACATGGAGACGCTGTCGGACTTTGTGAAGCATGTCCCCAAGGAGACGCTGTTGGAGCTGAGCAACATCAAGAAGAGCCAGCCCATCATGTATGACGAGCTGAAGTTGTCCATAAACGAGAACATCAACAAGTCCGTCCTCAATGCGGTGGATACGGGCATACTGACAATAGTGAAGGGTGCTGGAAAGCTGGACAGCCACGACCTTCTGGAGAAGGTGGAGGCAGCGCGCGTATGCTCGAAGAACACCTTTTTCAGCCATCTCTCCCGCCTTGAGGATAAGGGGTTTTTGGTCAGGAAGATGTCCGGTCACAAGGCGATGTACTCGGTCACGGAAGCGGTTGCCCTTGAGCTGGACAAGAAGGCTGCGGCAGGTAAAATCAAAAACGAAGCGCCTGCTGAAGTCAAACCGGCGGAAGCGCCTGTTAAGCCAGCCGAAAGCGCTCCTCAGCCGCCTGTCCAACCGAAGACTCAGGAAAATGCACCCCAACCGGTCCAGCAACCGCCTTTGGAAGGCGCCGCCCGGCAGCTGGTTCCGGAAAAACAGCCGGAAAGCGCGCCATATCCTGCAAAACAGTCCCCAAAGCAGGGAACGAAAAAGTCGGACAAATCCTAGTTTCTATACATTGAACCTATATTCCACAAGATATATATCCTTGTACCACTAAATAATAAAGACTATGAGAGGAAGAAGTACGAATTTCGAATACCTTGGTGTGGAAATAATGAAGATACTGGAGGAGGCGAGCGTGCCGATGTCCGCATTGGGCATCAATTTCGCCATAAACTCCAAGCTGGACAGGATAGTGGAGCTCAATACTGTAAAGACCCACCTTTCCACCCTGGTTAAGAGCAGGAAGCTCGCCGCAAAGGAAAGGGACAAGATAGTATTTTACAAGCTGCACTAGGCCTTGTACACTATCGATTAATAAATAAATCCTGGGTCAGTCATAATTAGTAAATATGCAGGTCGTAAACCGGCTCCTCTACGGCACCCACCCGAAGACGGGGAGGATAAAGGAGAGGACGGTGCAGATAGTGAAGGTCCTCAAGAACAACAACGGGAGGATAGAGGCCAAGCAGCTGGAGGAGGCGCTGGGCATATCCAGGCTCCAGAGGCCGGCCATGTTCTACAAACCCCTGCATTTCATGAGGAAATGGGGCATGATAAGGGTGCACAAGAACGTGCTGTTCGACGAGAGGGGGAAGAAGAGGTTCCAGACCATCTACGAGTACACACCGCACATGTTCTACCAGTACATACAGAGGACCCTTTTCGAGCTTGTAAAAAGAGAGCTGGACACAGTTTAGCACAGGCTCGTTCTAGCCGACGACCTTTACTCCGGGCATAACCCATTTTTCACTTCTTCTTTCCTTCGCCCGCCCGATTATCTCCTCGGGAACAGTTGTCACGCAACCCTTTGCGCCTTTCAGGTCCAGCCCCAGTTGCACGACCATCGACGCCATTGACATCGGGTCCCTCAGCTCAAAGTGGCTTATCCCGCCAGAACAGACTACAAGAGGGGCCTTGTACTTTTTCGCCAGCATGACGTTCTGCCTCATCTGCTTCAGTATCTTTGCCCTGTTGTAGCCGCTCGTCGTCATGATGCTCCTCAAGTTTATCTCTATCGCGACGTTGTTCTTCGCGGCTAGCTTGGCAAGCGTGTGGTTCATTCCCGAATCGTTGCGTCCGTACTCGGGGCGGGACAGTATGTCTACCTCTGGAGTCTCCACGGCGGCACGGTTAGTTTCGAGGTCGCCGCCCCTGACTAGGAGTATGTCGAACATCCTTCTCATCTCTGCGAGTTTCCTAAGCTCCCTGATGTCCCTCGCTTCAAATCCCGAAAATGTCCTTACCCCCACTACCTTCTCGACCCTTTCTATCTCGGTCTCGATTATCTCCAGCTGCCTCTGGTCCTTCCAGTGAGCGGTAAAGCAGAACCCCGAATATCCGAGATCCTTCGCCATCCGGGCGAGCTGTTCAAGAGTCGACTCGCCCTCGCTGAACTCGCTGTGCACGTGTAGGTCGTATGCTCTCATAATACCTATTTGTGTGTGATAGGGATTTAACAAAGCGCAAAAACATTTATAAGCGTATTCACGATAATTAAAGAATTGGAAAGGTGGGAATTTGCCGAAAGAGTTCAAGATGAAGGGAAGGAGCCTGGAGCAGATAAAGCAGCTCAGCACGGACGACTTTGCAAAGCTAATAGGAAGCCGCGAGCGCAGGCACCTGAAGCGCGGGATGGGTTCTGACGAGAAGAAGTTCTTGGACAACATAAAGAAGCAGCCGGACAAGTTCCACAAGACCCACCTCAGGCACATGGTCATTTTGCCGCAGATGATCGGGGTGAAGATTGGCGTTTATGTCGGCGGCGCAAAGGCGGAGGAGGGCGGTTCTGCGAAGGAGAGCGAGAAGTGGACCACGCTGACGGTGACCCCCGACATGATAGGGCACAGGCTTGGGGAGTTTTCTGTGACCACAAAGCACGTGAGGCACAGCGCGCCGGGACTGGGTGCGACAAGGGGCTCCAAGTTCTACGCTACAAAGACCTAGGTGACATGAGATGAAGACAGCGAGCGCAAGGTTGACAGGTGCGAGGGTTTCCCCGCTAAAGTCTGTTGTGTTACTGGACAAGCTGAGGAACAGGAACATTGCCTACGCGAAGACCTTTTTGAACCACCTGCTTGACGAGACCGAATCCCTGAATGGAAAGCAGTACACTAAGACCGCACAGGTGATACTGAATTTCCTGGAGAGCGCTGAGGCGAACGCAAAGCAGAAGAACATGAACATAGAGAAGCTTTTCATCAAGACCGTCTCCGCCAGCAAGGGTGAGAAGACGTTCAAGGGAAAGACGAGGTGGAGGCTCAGGGGAAGGAAGGCCAAGGTCACGAACATGGACCTGGTCCTTGAGGAGAGGTAGATATGGCGATAGAAAAGGCATTTGTGAAGGAAGGGATAAGGCTGTCCAACATACAGAGCTATCTGGCGAAGAAGTTTGCAAAGGCGGGGTACAGCCACAGCGAGATGCAGAGGACGGCAGTTGGGACTAAGATAGTCGTTTACGTCAACAGGCCAGGTCTGGTGATAGGGAAGTCGGGGAAGAGGATAGGCGAGATAACCGAGGACATAAAGGTAAAGTTCGGCATAGACAACCCCATGGTGGATGTTAGAGAGGTCGAGAACAAGTTCCTGGACGCCAACATAGTCGCGAGCAGGATAACTGATTCCATAGAGCGCGGCATCAACTACAAGAAGGCGGTCAACTTTTACATCGACAAGATAATGGAATCCGGCGCGATAGGAGTCCTTGTAATAGCCGCGGGAAAGCTAATCGGGAGCGAGAGGTCGCTTGTGTCGAAGTTCAAGCGGGGCTATATAGTCCATTCGGGCGATTATGCGGAGACGCTTGTCGACCACGGCCATGCGACCGCGAACCTAAAGGCGGGGATAGTGGGGATAGACGTCAAGATTCTGAGGCAGAGGCCGGCGGAGTTCCAGTTCCTGCCTGTCGCGCCAGAGGCGTCCAAGGAAGCGGCCCCGGCCGAAGTCAAAAAGGAATAGGTCAAAAGCCGCATCTTTTCAGGACGTCCTTTCCACAAAGCTTTCCCATGGAGCCTTTCATGCACGCTCGTTCGCTGTAGGCCTTGACGCCGTCCTTCCCATCACCGTACCACAAAAGAGGCAATGGGTCCGAACTGTGATTTTTCTTCACACAGGGTGTACTGTGGTCGCCAGTCACTACAAGTTGAAGGTTCTTGATGCCTCTCAAAAAACCGAAGAACTCCCTGTCTATGATTTCAACCATGCGCATTTTCTCCTTGTAGTTTCCATCATGACCCGCCACATCGGTCTCCTTGAAGTGAATGTAAAAATGATTGGCAGCCTTTTCCTCTATGGCCTTTCTACTCTCACTTATCGTCTTTTCCAGCCCAGCGTGCAGATTGGCGTACACGTCCCTCACCTTCATCTCGGGGTAGTCGAATTTTATCACCTTCATGCCGCACAGTTTCGAAAGCCCTATCTCGAGCGGCATGCTCATCACTGCGGCCCAACCCTTTCTCGCTGCTAGCTTTGGCAGCCTCACCCCGGCGTCGCGAAGCAGCAGGGCGTTCGCCGGAAGCATCCCCTCCTCCACCCTCTTTTTGTTAAGCGGGTGCTCGGCCAACACTTTCAAGCATTGCTCCACAAAGTCGTTCACGGTATCCGCGCTCTCCCTTGCGATTTCGCTGTCATCGAGTGGCTTGCACGGCAAAAGCTCCTTGCCCTGCCTCTCGTTTACCACGCCGATCTTTCCAAGTTTCGTGTACGCCGGATCGACATTGCTTATCTCGTCGGAGAATTCCCCGTGGATGACAAGCACTCCCCTGTGCTGCACCGTCGATTTGAATGTGAACGGGAATCTGAGCTTGACCTTGGAATTTATGTCCTTCTCAAAGACCTTCGCCTCCTCTGTGGTGAGCCCCCGTCCCGCTCGCCTGTCCGCGACTGTCCTGCCGTCCACTGTGGCAAAGTTGGTCCTGAGCGCAAGGTCGCCGTTCTTGAATATGACTCCTGCGCCAAATGCTTCCAGAGGTCCCCTCCCCGTGTACACCTTTTCGGCGTCGTTCCCTAGAAGGGCGACCACCGCGCCGTCGCTCTCCGGGGCGAAACCCTCGCGTATCGTGAAGACATGCCCGCTTTTGCCGTTTGCGGCGAACCAGTCCATGTTAGGCTTATTGGCGGCTTCGAGCGGTGTCTTGTTGCCTAGCTCGGGGATGGACAAATCCCCCACGCCGTCTATGATGACAAACACTTTCATTGTAAAATAATTTTGTTGTTTGTTCTAAGGAAAAAGGTTTAACCAGTGGTAAGGAAGCTCCACCACGGTGCAACCTCGACCATGACCGTCCCGTTGCCCGCATCCGCTGTTACATCCTTTTCCACCTCTGTTGCAAAAAGGCCCAGCAGTTTCCTGTTCTCCGCCGCCTTTATCTTGTAGACAGCCGTGTCGTTCATGTTCTCCAGCGCGACAGACTTGGCCTTCATCCTTATCTTGTTTAGGACATCGCTAGCCGCCATCTTCACGGCGGCGTTCCCCACGGTCAGTGTGCCGTTCACTATCGACACGCCTGATGTGCTGACGTTAAGGTCCTTGTCCCTGATGATCACGTTTTCCTCGGACGGCTCTATGGCAAGGAGGCTGTTGTTGACGTCAATCGTCACCTGCTTTCCTATCGTGTTTACTCGTACGTTGTCTGCGGTTATCGCTCCTGGCGTGACATTTATCTCGTCCACTACGCCGCTGACCTCTGTGGTCGACAAGGAATCCCTGCTCTTTATGAGGTTTTCAATCATAGAGTCTATGTTCTTCCTTAATTCCTTCAGGCTGCTTATCTGGCTGTCTATGCTCCCCGAGGACGTTATCTTCTCTATAGCACTCTTGTAATAGTTGCTGATGCTGGCGCCGGAGTCGGCCATAATCGCAGAAGGCACCGATATGTTTGCAGCAGCGTGCATTTCGCCCGTTCCGGACACACCGGACGACACAGTTTTTCCGGTGCAACTGGCCTTGATTCTTTCTATGTTTGTGTTAAGCTCGTTCAAAATCGACAAGACCTCGTCCCTGCTAGAATAACCCTTGTTCTTCAGCGCATCGTCCGACATGGCATACAGTCCTTTGTAAAAGGCGTACTTCGACTCCCACTGGGAAACCTCACCGCAGCTGACTGTCGGCACACTATGCGAAGATGTGGCGCCGGCCTTTGCAGTCGCAGGCGTTGTTTGGCCAGAGCCTACGGAGTTGCATTTGTCCCTGTAGTTTGAAATCTCCTGTTTGAGCCCGATTATCTTGCTGGTCGCGTAGCTGGCTGTAGTATTGTCGCTCTCGTTGTTTGCTGCCGCAAGTCTGTTCATTAGCTCATTGTACTCCCTGAAAAGCGACTCGACCATCCTGCATGCAGCGGAGTTGTCCCAATCCTGTGTAGGGACAAGTTTTACAACCGGCGCAGGTATCTGTGTGGGCAAGCCGGCGGTGGTGTTCGCTGGCACTGTTTGAGAGGGTGTTGTGTTCGCATAAACCGGGCACGGGTAGAACTCGCAATTCGCGCCGGGGTTCCTAGTAACGTAGCTGCCGTCCGGACACTGTTTGGCATCTGCTGTGCAAACTGACATGTTGCTGGAAGATGGCATTGTGGATGGAACAGGGACGGTGATCGCAGTGGCGGCCGCGGTCGTGTTGGTGATTGTCGCCGAATCGTTTGCAGCATCCTGGGCAAGAACCGAACCAGAAAACAGGATTATCGATGTCAGGAATAGAACAATGATTGCGTGCTTCATGAGCTTATTTTTTGTTTTGCGCGATTATAAAGATGCCGCCGCCTTCTTCAGCACTTCCGCCTTGTCTGTCTTCTCCCACGTAAAGTCGGGGTCGTTCCTTCCAAAGTGGCCGTAACATGCAGTCTTCTTGAATATGGGCCTCCTGAGCTTCAGGTCCCTGATTATGGCTCCGGGCCTCATGTCAAAGTTCTTCTTCACAATCTCGGTGAGCCTCTCGTCGGGGACCCTCCCCGTGCCGAAGGTGTCAACGTAGACAGAGACTGGGTGCGCCACACCTATGGCATAGGCTATCTGGACCTCGCACCTCTCGGCAAGTCCGGCAGCGACTATGTTCTTGGCGATGTACCTTGCCATGTAAGAGGCGGAGCGGTCTACCTTTGTGGGATCCTTGCCGCTGAAACACCCTCCTCCAGACCTTCCCATGGCACCATAACTGTCAACGACTGTCTTCCTGCCCGTTAGTCCCGAATCTGCCAGTGTGCCGCCTATGACGAACCTCCCAGTGCCATTGACTATGAACTTTGTGTCCTTGCCCATCATCTTCTCCGGGATGACCTGCTTTATGACCTTCTCAACGATGTCCTTCCTTACCGTTTCTATGTTCGCGGAATCGCCGTGCTGTGCGGCTATCACCACGGCATTGACATTTACTGGCTTGTCGTCCACATACTCTACCGTGACCTGCGACTTCCCGTCCGGCCTGAGATAAGGAAGTATCTTCTTTTTCCTGCACTCCGCAAGCCTCATCACGAGCTTGTGGGCCAGCACTATCGGCAGGGGCATCATCTCCGGGGTCTCGTTGGTGGCATAGCCGAACATAAGGCCCTGGTCGCCCGCCCCTATGTCAAGGCCCTTGCTCTCGTCAACGCCCCTGGCAATGTCCGGGGACTGCTCCTCTATGGATGTGAGCACCCCGCAGGTCGCCCAGTCCATGCCGTCCTTTGCGTTGTCAAGGCCTATCTCCTTGAGGGTGTTCCTGACAATGTTCGGGACGTTCACGTAGCTTGTGGTGGTTATCTGCCCCGTCAGGACGGCCATCCCCTGCATTATGAGGGTCTCGCAGTCCACGTGGGCGTCGGGGTCTTTGGCTATAATTGCATCTAGGATGGAGTCGGAAACCTGGTCAGCCACTGTGGACACGCATTACAGCGTTTTGTCCGGGTGACCTTCCGCAACGCTCTCTGATGTGAACAGGTATCTCTTCATTGGTCAATGCCCCCTTTCAAGGCATTTTTCGTAGTTAATATATTTCCTTCCTAAATATAAATTTGTATCCTTGTAAATCCAGTCGGCCAAGACACTCGCTCTTTTGCATGTGTACGGCAGGCTGAACGTATTTTTATGATGCGTTCTGACTCTGGAAGAAACACCAATGCTATTTTTCACTGCATTTTCAAGTTTGTCCAAGAATTTCTTAGATCCTGAAAATATGATAATCCTGAAATATGGGCTTCTTTTCCTGTCGAAGTATGATATACTGCCGTCTCCGTCAATGACGCCTCTGATGAAATCCGGTAGCACTTCTTTTGGTATGTCCGGGAAATCGACTACAAGAGATTTTCTGGGGATTACACCCAGTTTAATCAGATCTTCGCATATTATCCTGTTCGCAACTGTCAGCCTGTATGATTTTGTTTTGGGCGAGTAGAGAAGCTCCTTGCTGCTTCCGAGAATGTTTCTTATCCTTTCCAAATGGCTAAAATCTTTCTCGGATTGCGTTATGGTCAGTGTCCAACGGGATTCCTCAGGCTTATAGCTGACATTTCCGTCGGTAAAAACAAACCCCAAGATGTAGCTCATCTCCCTTGTAAATTTCTTGAAGAAATGCTCGTTGACTGTGTTTTTCTTAATCTCTATCCCTAGCTCTTTCCTGTAACGGTTGACCGTAGTCTTCCCGATTTTTAGCTTTCTAGCCATTTCCCGTTCCGATATAACGCCAAAATTGCCACTTATATAATCCAGATAAAATGCCTTGTTGTGACCAAACTCCTTACTCAACAGCGTCTGGGCCATTGTATAGTAATTGCTGGGTGTGCTTATACGTCTTTCGGGGGTTCATTTCCGGTGAGTTTTGACAACTGGCACTTTCAACATCTCTTATACCGCCCAAAACATGCCTAGAACGGATTTCGGCAGAATTACGTTACATATGTAACTAATAAATTAATTAATTAAATATTTTAATAATAAATGTCATAAATCTGTTTAAGAAACAATTAAATGTGTTTTTATACCTCATATAAACTATTTTCCATATATTTTATAACCAAAAAAATGTCAAGTCAATTGTTTCACACAATCCATATATACCACCCAGAGCTAATTACATATTACGAAAAATCCCAAGCGCCGGGATCCACCGACTTCGAAAGGGGGAGGCGGGTTCCGGTGTTCAAAAAAGTAGGTGAAAAAAAATGAATTTCAAAGAGCTGATTGCCGGTATGCTTAGCTTACTGGTAACCGGCGCGACTTTCGCGTTCGCCGTTTCGGCGGCGACGACCCTGGACACATATCCGGGGTTCCTAAAGTCAGCCGGTCAGCTCTCTGCCTACGTAGTAGTAGGATCCGGCGGAACGGATCCAGCAGGACTAGCTAGCGACATTGCCGGTGCGGTCGATATCGCAGTCAGATTGGCTGAGGTGCAGTATGCACCAACGACCGTGTCTGGCGGTACAACGACGACGGCTGGTTTCAGCGGGCTGGAGAGGGACATACAGGTCCAATCTCCGGTTACGGTGAACGACTCAAACTCTGGTTTCCCAGGATCACTGCAGAGCTACCACTTCTCCGGCCTCAAGAGGGGCACTGTGACCTTCAACGGTCAGCAGTACAACTATCACGAGGAAGTTGACGTAGGGAGCGGTGTGCTTGTCGAGCACAACGCATCCGTTAACAATGTCAACGGCACGGAGACTCTGGTTGTCCCTAGCGGCGGATTCACGAACGGAGGCATATCGTACAGATTTGTCTTCGACCAGGCCATATCAGGTCTGGGCTCCACGGCAACGCCCAACTACACATACACGCTGACAGTTCCAGTTGCAGGTACGAACATGGTGATAACTGGTGTCGACACAGCCGGTTTCTCCGCTTTGGCGGGGAACGTGGGTGTCGCCGACTCCAAGACGCCTATAACCTACAGCGGCTACAGCGTATATGTGCTTGACGGCTCTTCCGGAAGCTGGGCTAAGATCCAGATAAAGGACGCCTCGGGCAACATTGTCCAGACTGACATACTGAACCTGAACCAGCAGAACACATACACGTTCGGCTCCACGACCTTCCAGGTCAGAGTCATAAACGTGTACGCTTCGACCGTGACAAGCACTGCGAGCGCGCAGATAGCTGTGGGTTCGAACGTTGCAGTTACTTACCCTGCGGGCGAGTCGGTAGACCCGAAGTACCAAGTTGACAGCCAGCCGTGGTACATACATGCACCAACAGGCGGCTATTCGACTGCGGGTACTCTAGCTGCGGGTAGTTACATAGCTGTTTCGTACGATTCACAGAACACGTCGTACTTCAAGACTGGCACGTATCTGACAGGACCGAACAATTACTTCTCGTTCGGTGTTGGCGGAATATTGCCGGTCAGCTGGGCAACGATAACTGTCACGCCTGTATCGGCAGGACAGACAGTGTACGCAAGCTCGAGTGCGACTACGTCTCTGGCAAACGGCTTGTCGGGCTTCAAGGTGCATTCTGACACAGCGGGAACTATATATCCGGCTGCAACAGCTGGAACATTCAGTCCCTATAGTTGGCAGGATGCGTACTTGCTGTTCAACACCACCAACACAGGTGGCGGGCTGAACGGCAGTGCGACGTACGCGTTCATAGGACACTATGACACGGCGGCCTCGAAGATAGTGGTCGATTACAACATATCGGCTGCATTGCCACAACAGGCGGCCTTTAAGTTGCAGTACGGCGGTAGCGGAACAGGAGTATACTATCTGAACTTCACGTTGGTCAACAGCACCACCAACGCACTAAATGGAGCATTACTGTATGCTGCTTCAGGTCCAACAAAGACTGGTAGCGCAACATACGTAAACTACACTTTCGTGCAGGACAGTGGTGTCACGTGGGGTACTTCGGTAGTTCCGACGTTCCACCTCGGAACCAACAAGGGGTCTGCCGACACAGGCGACCTCGTGATGATTTACGAGGGTAACTATCCTGCCGGACAAGTATCGCAGGACCTGCTGACAGACGGCCAGATGATAGTCAAGGCGCCTAACTCGAACGACGCGGCCGACACGGCCGTGTTCCAGATACCTGCAGACCTTGTGAAGGACAAGTATCTGTTCGGTACGTTCGGCGGCACCACGACGACAACCACCACGAGTGGAACTGTCTACAGTTTCACAGGCCCGATAACCAGCCCGGTCGCATACCTGGACACGGACATGACGACCGAAAAGAAGGCTGCAAAGGACCTGGTAGTGGTCGGCGGTCCGTGCATCAACTCCGTCGCTGCTGACGTCCTCGGTCTGACGTACCCGGCGTGCGGTGCGGCCTCGGGCATAACTGCTAACACTGCCATGATAAAGGAAGTGGACAACAAGTATGCCTCGGGACAGAACATCGTGCTGGTTGCGGGCTGGTCTGCCTCCGACACAAGGTTGGCGGCTGACGTCCTGCAGAACTACGACCAAGCGACAGTCTCAGGCAAGCTAGTAGGCAAGAGCTCGGTAACGGTAAGCGGTACATCGGTAGCTACGGCTACGATAGCCTAAAACAACATACTTTGAAAAGAAGCCGAAACGGCTTTCTTTTCTTTCTTTTTCTTCGCAACCCCCGAGGTTTTGCTAGGTTTCGGAAATTGTGCATGCTTTCCTGATTGAACGAATATAAGTCTGCAAACCGCAATGATTAGTGTCCGGTACCATGGGGGTCATAAAGGAGAAGGTAAGGATAAAGGACTCGGAAATCGAGGCGGTTGTTGACACCGGTTCAGACCATATGGTCGTTGACGAAAATTTTCTTGTGAAGATTGGGCTCAAGCCGGCGAAGCAGGAGTTCGCCTCGTTCGCTGACGAGTCGAGGAAGAAGGTGAACGTGTACCTTGAGGACATTGAGATTAGGGGCTGGAAGATACCCGCGGTCGTAATCGTTGGTGGGAGGAAGAACCTTCTGGGTCGTTCTGTCCTGCAGCAGCTGGGTGCGAAGATTGACCGGGAATCGGACACGATAGCGTACACGAGGCAGCCGACTGGTGCCATTGAAATTACTTGTGTGGAGCTGGATGACAAAAGCTGATTTTTGTGCGGTTTTTAGCGCATGACGTTTTCCGGGAAAACTTATATGCTGGACAATATAAATGCTTAAATATAACATGATACATATGTATCAAAATGGAAGACGGCGAGATGTTCGTGCTCTCCTACGACATCCCCACCGGAGAGTCGGCGTTCAAGCTGAAGATAAACAGGCTGCTCAGGAAGATGAGGGCGGCCATGGCCCAGAGGAGCGTGTGGCAGCATCCCGGGCTGGACGAACTGGTCAGGATTGCGATACTGATAAAGAACGTGGGCGGCAGGGCGAGGATAATGGAGGAGAGGCTCATCTTCGAGTGACTGTGTCCGCGCATGTTGCTGCGTGCCGGAAATTTGCCGAAGGGGCCAACCAAGCGCGATTTTTATTTAAACCCAGCCATCTTAATTATTGATGATGTCCGTGATACTGTTCGGCCCGCACGGCGCGGGGAAGGGCATACAGGCCGAGCTCATAGCAAAGCACTACAGCATACCCCACGTCTCGACGGGAGACATCTTCAGGGGCATAGCAAAGGACCCGTCCAAGGTGCGCTACCTTCCGAAGGAGCTTGGGGAGGCGATAAGGGACACACTGGCAAGAAATGAGTATGTTTCGGACGACATAACCAACCGCGTTGTGGAGTACAGGCTTTCGCACGGCGACTGCAAGGACGGCTTTGTCCTGGACGGCTATCCCAGGACCACACAGCAGGCAAAGGCTCTGGATTCGCTCATGTCAAAGCTGGGCAAAAAGGGGTACATCGTCGTCAATTTTGCAAACCTCAGCGACGACCTGCTTGTGAAGAGGCTGCTGCACAGGGTCATCTGCCCGAAGTGCGGGGCGTCCTACAACACCCTGCTGAACCCGCCGAAGAAGAGTGGCGTGTGCGACGCGTGCGGCTCGGCCCTTACAAAGCGCTCCGACGACACCGACGAAGGGATAAGGAGCAGGAACAGGGAGTACGAGACGAAAGCAAAGCCCCTGCTCGGCTACTACAGGAGGAAGGGCGTGGTGGTGGACGTGGATGCCTCCAGGAAGCCCGAGGAGGTATTTAAGGACATCAGGGTAATCTTGGATAACAGGGGGACGGAAGCATGATGGAGAAGACACTTGTCGTTGTGAAGCCGGACGGCATGAAGAGGAACATGGTGGGTAAGATTCTCGCAAGGCTGGAGGAGAACGGCCTGAAGGTGATAGGGATGAAGCTTGTGAAGGTTGACAGGAAGCTGGCCGCGAAGCATTACACCGATTCAGATGCCCAAGTAGTGGGTATGGGAAACAAGACGCTCAGCTCCGGCGGCCCCGAAAAGGCCAGGCAGCTCTTCGGCACGGACGACCCGAAGAAGATAGGGATGATGCTCAGGGAGTGGATGATAGACTTTATAACATCGGTGCCGGTCGCTGCATTCGTTCTGGAGGGCGAGGACGCCGTGAAGAATGTGAGGAAGATTGTGGGTTTCACCGACCCGGTCAGGGCCGAGAAAGGCACCATAAGGGGCGACCTGGGCGCCGACAGCATAGCAAAGGCCAACGAGGAAAGGAGGGCCACCGAGAACCTTGTCCACGCCTCGGGCTCGGCAGAAGAGGCGGCGAGCGAGATAAGGCTGTGGTTCAGGGACAATGAAGTCTTCCAGTAAATTTCTGCCGCATTCGGGAAAAATTAATAAGCTTGCTCGGCAAAACAATTAAATCAACAGGAGCTCAAAATCCAAAATGTCCAACGGCAACGAGAAGAAAAAGTACAAGTTCTTGGTCGTTTCAAATATCGGGTGCGGCACAAACATCGCATACATGCTGAAGAAGGAGGGGAACGACGTAAAGATGTTCATACAGGAGTCCAGCGAGAGCGACCTTCTGGACAATGTAGTCGAGAAGGTGGACGACTGGGAGAGCGAGAAGAGCTGGGCGGACATAATAATCTTCGACGACACGTTCTTCGGCTTCAGGCAGAACGAGCTGAGGCAGCAGGGATTCAAGGTGATTGGAGGAAGCTATCTCGGCGACCAGATAGAGCTCGACAGGAAGCTTGCCCTGGACTATTTCAAGAAAATGAACGTGAAGATACCGCAGACGTACGATTTCGAGAGTTTTGCTGCGGCCAAAAAGTTCCTCAGGGACCAGCCGAACAAAAGATTCATAATAAAGTTCGAGGGAAAGGCCGGCGACGAGAAAAGTCTTCTCTATCTGGCACAGAGACACGACAACAGCGACCTGATCAGGATTATCGAGCACTATGACAAGAACTGGAACACTGCTTGGGGCGATCCGAAGTTCGTGTTGCAGGAGGTGATTGAGGGCGTCGAAGTGGCCGTGACGGCCTTCTTCAATGGGGAGAAGTTCATCATGCCGGTCTACATGAACTTTGAGAACAAGAGGCTGCTGACCGGGAATCTCGGTGTGATGACAGGCGAGATGGGCACCCACGGGTATTTCACTTTCGACAAGCTGAAGCTTTTCAAGAACACGCTCAAGAAGATAGAGGACGACCTAAAGAAAGATGGCTACGTCGGCTGCATCGACATAAACACGATAATCAACGAGGAGGGCATCTGGCCTCTGGAGTTCACAAGCAGGTTCGGATATCCCCTGATAAATCTGATATTCGAGGCAATCAGGGGGCATACGCGTGTCACGGACCTTTTTGTGGGCCTTATCGACAAGACATTGGATTTTATAGAAGCTGACGACGGCTCCCAAGTGGGCGTGCTCGTTTGCGTGCCTACGTTCCCCTACGAGGAGGGGTATGAGCGGTATGGCAAGGAGATGCCGGTCATCATCATGGATGACGGCGTGCACGACCATTTCCATCTGGGGGACATGAAGATGGACAACGGCGACTGGGTTACGGCAGGCTCCATAGGATACGGCTTTGTAATAACTGGCAGAGGGGATACCATGTTCGACGCCAAGACGCACGCCTATAACACCCTCAAGGACATAATCGTGCCCAACGCCATCTACAGGATCGACATCTCAGACCGCTGGGTGAAAGACTACCCCCGCCTGCACCGCTGGGGCTACGTCTAGTCACTTGTTCCAGAAGACCTTCAGCGCGTTCCTGTACATTATCTTCTCCGTGTCCTGCTTCTTGACCTTGAGGTTTTTCGTGACAAATCCTATGTAGTCCTTCATCCTTATGAGCGGCCAGTCCGTCCCGTACATCAGCTTGTCCGGTCCCACGAAGGAGACAAGGAACTTCAGCTTGTCCCTCATCACCTCGGCGTTTATCTTCTCTATCTTGCCCAAAAACCACCCGGAGACGTCAAGCCAGACGTTCGGGTTCTTGAAAGCCACCTCTGCAGCGTCCTGCACCCACGGGTCGCCGGCGTGCGCCACTACTATCCTGGTGTCGGGAAAGTCCACTGCCGCATCATCCACGTAATGGGGCCTTGCATACTTCACCTTCGGCTTGTGCTCGGTGCCGGGCGTGGACGTATCTCCCGTGTGTATGACCACGGGGACGTTGTATTTCGCCGCAATCTGGAATATGGGCCTGCACTTGTCCTCGCCGGGGTGAAAGTACTCATAGCCCGGGAAAAGCTTCATGCCCTTGAAGATGCCGTCCTTCAGGCTGTTCTCTATAGAAGCCATGTACTCCGAGGAGGAAGTCCTGAACGGATCGACGTACATTACCATCAGTATCCTGTCCCTGTCTATGTCCAGCTTTGCAAGCTCCGCATTCTCGTCCTCGTCCTCAGATATTAGCACGGCCCTCTCTACCTTGTTTTCCTTCATCTCCTTAAACAGACCGGCAAAAGAAGCGTCTATGCCGAAGTTCTTGATGTTCTCCCTCTGGTCTTCCGGGTCCAACTCCACATGGACGTGCGCGTCTATGATTTTCATAAAACCTAATAAGAATTAATCCAGCGCCAGCCTTAAGCTTGAGCATAGTCTACCCGTAGTGCCCTTCCATGAGTACGCCTGCTATCTTGAATATCGCGGAGACGGCCAGCACGGCTGACAGTACGAAAAGAATCTCCCTCGGCAGCCAGAAAAAGTTGAAGAGGATCACGGCCGCCGCTCCCAGTTGCGTCAATCCAATCAGCGCGTCGAACATAGTCTGTTTATATCTCACGAATTGAGCTTTGCTATTCTTAAGTTTTTCTGTATATAATCATATAAATCGTTTTTAAGAAACAAACGCACAGTCTCAATACTTTTCTGCAAGGCACGAAAAAATAATCGGAAGCATCACAGTGGCGTCGCCAATCACGTTGACGTGACGTGCTTTTTCCTTCAATTTCCCCCACGAAATGGCTTCCCGCGTCTGTGCGCCGGACAGGCTCCCGTCAAATTCCTGCGCCGTAGTAACATAGACCGCTTTGTCCAATCCCCCGCAGAATTGCGTATGCCATATCACGTGGTGCTTTGAAATCCCGCCTCCCACTATGAGAGCCCCTGACTTTTTTGCGTTCCACACCAAGTCGCTCAGCATCTGCTCGTCCTTGAAGACGTCGACCCTGAAGTCCTTGTGCTTCTGCCTGAACTGCAAAATCTGGTAGCCAATTGAACCGTCGGTTATGCCCGGTATGACCATGGGAACCTTGTTCTTCCATGCCCAGTGGAGTACAGAGTCCTTGTTGTCTATCCTGCTGCCGAACTCCCAGCACAGCTCATGAGTAGACAGTTCCCTCTTGCCCTGCGCATAGATGTCGTTCAGGAACTCGCCCACCTTGTCCTCAAGGATGATGCCATACGAATCGACAGGAACCAAGACATTTCCCAGCCTGTGTATGTCCTTCTTGTGCAGCTCCACGTCGTCCATCTCGAACTCGCCGTGGTAGTAGTCCCTGTAGCTCCTCGCGATGTCGTGGTCGAGCGTCCCGCACGTGGTGCTTATGACGCCAAACCACTTCCTCTTCACCATCTCCTTTATTACGCCCCTTGTCCCGGTCGCGATTATGTCGGCGGGAAAGGAGAGGAAGTTCAGGCTCTCCTTGTCGTTGAGCATCTCCTCGACTATCTCCGTCGCGACGGCCAGCTTCTTTGAGGTGAACCCTCCGCTGTCCTTCATCTGCCTGACGAGCTCCTTTGCGTCGGAACTCTTGATGTCAAAGTCCTTTACGGGTATCATGAAAATCAGTTGGCAGGCGGAGTTAAAATGCTTTGCCTACAGCGTGCAGAATACAGAAGCTATCAGGATGATTACGCCGATTGACAGCCATATCTTGATCAGCACGTCGCCAGCGAACGATGCGAACACACCGATAAGAGGCATTTTTGTAAGCCTTGAAATGACGAAGAACACAGCCAGTATAGAAACATAGCCAACTACAGAGTACGCAACAGGTGCAAGCCCGGGTACAGCCGACTTCCAGAGCGGAGCCAGCAGCAGCCACGTGAGAGTGTCACAAACCGCCATATGCATCCAAATAGATATTTCTCCTGAAACGGCTTTAAGCTTGATTTTTACAAAGACTAGATTATGCTAAAGTCGGAAGTCGCGGGGCTGCTGAAGTCTGCTGGTGTGGATACTACAGAGGATAAGCTGGAGATTCCGCCGCAGGACGACTTTGGAGATGTCTCTTTCCCCTGCTTCGAGTTCAGCAAAGCGCAGAAGAAGAACCCCAACGAGATTGCAAAGTCGATAAGGGAAAGGATAGTAATACCAAAGTCCTCGGCTGTTGCCCGCGTGGACGTGAAGGCAGGGTATGTGAACTTCTTCTTCGACTGGGGGAAGGTTGCTGGCGGCCTTCTGGGCGAGATTTCCAGGAAGGGAGGCGATTACGGAAAGTCCGACATGGGCAAGGGCAATGTCGCGATAGTGGATTATTCCTCCCCCAATCCCGTCCATCCGATACATGTGGGGAGCGCGAGGAGCACCCTCATAGGCGAGTCGCTCTGCCGGATACTTGAGGAGGCTGGCTACGACGCGAAGAGGCTGCTTTTCATCAACGACCTCGGAAGGCAAGTGGCGATACTGCTCTGGCACTACCTGAAGCACATGAAGGGCGCAAAGCCCGACAAGAAGGAGGACCACTGGCTGCTGGACATCTATGTGAAGGCGAACAAGGAGCTGAAGGACAACCCGGAGTATGAGAGGGAGGTCGAGCAGACCCTGAACAAGTGCGAGTTCGGCGACAAGGACATGATGGCCGTCTTGAGGACGATAGTGGAGTGGTGCCTGAGCGGCTTTGGCAAGACATATGAGACACTCGGAATAAAGTTCGACGAGCGCATCTGGGAGAGCAGTTTTGTGGAAAAGGCAAAGCTGTACGTCTCGAGCCTTCTGAGGGACAAGGCGGCCTTTACAACGGCCGACGATGCGGTGGTCATAGACCTTGAGAGGTACGGCATGCCCAGCACCGTGATACTGAGGCGCGACGGGACGACTCTTTATCTGACAAGGGACGTGGCTGCGAGCATATACAAGATTGAGAAGTACAAACCGACCCTGAACGTCTATGTGGTTTCCGAGGAGCAGAGCCTCCACTTCAGGCAGGAGTTCAAGGTCCTGGAGCTTCTCGGCTACAAGAGCTACGTCTCCAACAGCCACCATCTGGCTTTCGGCTACGTCTCTCTCCCGGAGGGCAAGATGAGCTCAAGGCTTGGGAGGGTTGTGCTTCTGGACGACCTGATAGACGAGGCTACCTCAAAGGTGAAAGAGAAGTTCGATGTGTCCGATGAGAAGGTCGCCCGCGCAATAGGGCTGGGTGCGGTCATATATTCCATACTCAAGGTGGAGGCGAAGAAGCAGGTCATGTTCAGGTGGGAGGATGTCCTCAGCCTGGAGGGGAACTCGGCGCCCTACGTGCAGTACGCCTATGCGAGGTGCTGCAGCATACTCGAGAAGGCGGGCGATTGGGACAGGAAGTTTTCCGCAGGCAAACTAACCGTCCAAGAGGAGAAGCTGCTGAAGGCGCTGGTCTCGTTCGGCGACGTGGCGAGGCAGGCCGCGAGAGAGCTGAGGCCGGACATAATGTGCAACTACGCCTTTGAGCTGGCGACAAGGTTCAACACCTTCTACCAGTTCTGTTCTGTGTTAAATGCTGACAGCGCGGAGACGAAGAACTTCAGGCTAATTCTTGTGGAGTCGGTTAAGACGGTGCTTGGGATTGTGCTCGGCTTGCTAGACATAGAGAAGGTGGAAAAGGTCTAGTCAGTTTTTGAATGTCCATTAATTTTCAAATCATTTTGCTTGTGTAGAACGTTCTACATCGGCATCAAAAACTGTGAAGCAAGTATACGCAGGAAAATTTTATTCTAGCGGAAAATCTTCGACAACCGTATAGACGGGCCCCTCGCTGGAAAGTTCGCTCTTTATCAGCTGTATGCTATTTACATCGAAGCTTCCCGCATCGTACCCCATCAGCGGCGCGATAAGTTCTAGGAACTGTTTCTTGTCCGGTATGTTCTTCACCCTGCAGAGAGTTGCATGTGCCTTGTAGGAGTCGCCGCCCACGATTTTCCTTACGTTGAGCCTGAGTCTTTCCAGCTCGCCGGTATTGTCGTGCGTGTCCAGGGCGATGACCCTTATGAACTTCTCGTTGGGTATGAACATGATGCCCTTCACGTCTACGGAAAACCGCTTCATCCCCGTCACTGCCATCTTTGTCTTCTCCGATATGCCCTCCAAGTCCTCCACATCGCCGAGGAAGGAGAGCGACAGATGGAGATTTTCCCTCTCGACCAGCTTGCACTGCGCGCCCGTCCCGACAATCTTCTTCTGAAGGCTTTCGATGCCGTCCTTGAGACCCTCGGGAATCATGATTCCGATGAAGCATCTGACCATAAGTAAAATATAGGGCTGGGAAAATAAAGTATAATCATGCCGACTTTCAACCTGGACTACTCCGTCCTCGCCGAGATAGCCCTCGCGCTCGCGCTGGGCGCCCTCGTGGGGATAGAAAGGGAGTTCCACAGGACCGTGGAGAAGAAGGTCAACTATTTGGGGGTGAGGACATCAATGCTCCTTTCGCTTTTGGGGTTCATCTTCGGCAACATCTATGCCAGCACAGTCAACAGCCCCCTGGTGCTGATTGCGGCATTCGGAATCATAACAGTCATCTCATCCCTAGTTTATTGGGCGAAGTTCATGCTGCACAAGGCGGCCGGCGCGACCACCTACACGGCGATGTTCCTGGTATTCATGGGCGGCGTCATGGTGGGGCTTGGCCTGGCGTTCCTTGCGGCGATAGTCATAATCATAGCCACCAGCCTGCTGGCGGTCAAGGAGGAGTTCGCGGAGTTCGTGATAATCCTCAACAAGAACGAGATTCTCTCCGCAATAAAGTTCGCGATAATAGCCTTCGTAATCCTTCCGTTTCTGCCGAACAGGACCCTGGACCCTTGGAACGTTTTCAACCCATTCTCCTTCTGGCTCATAGTGGTCGTTTTCTCGTCGATAAACTTTGCGTCGTTCATACTTTCCAAGGTACACAAAGAAGGCCTCTTCCTCGGCAGCCTGACCGGCGGCTTTGTGAGCAGCAGCGCCGTGACATACAGCCTGGTAAGGATGTTCGGCAAGCGCGAGGTCGACCATAAGACAACTCTGGCTGGCATACTTGTGTCGGACGTGGGGATGATACTCTCGCAGGTCCTTATTATATCGCTGCTGGTCTACGGAAACGTATCAGTGCTCAGGTACATATTTATACCAGTCGCGGTGCCTGCCCTCCTGCTGGTGGCGTATTCGCTGATGCTGGGCAGGAGGCCGGTGAAGAGGATAACGATGGAGTCGCCTTTCTCGCTGAAATCTGCTCTCACGTTCGCGCTGCTTTTCTTCCTCATAAGCATACTCTCGCTTGTCTTCAAGGACAGCGCCGGCCAGTCCTCGCTGTATGCACTGTCAGTGATATCAAGCATAGCGAACGTAGGCGCCACCGTCGCTTCCATGGGCCTCCTCGCAGCGGGCGGGGTGATAAGCCTGAAGATGTTCGGCCTCCTGACGATAATCTCCATGGCTGTGGGCATGATGAGCAAGCTGGTCTGGATATTGGGCCACAAAAACAGGGGGATGCTGAGGAAAGTACTTGTACCAAGCGTCCTGCTGAGCGCGCTGTCAATCGCCCTTTACTTCGCCCAGTTCCTTTTCATTGGGTAAACCTTTATATTGGAAGCTGACGATATTTAATCTATGGCAGAAACAAGGGTCAGGGCGGGAGAGGTAGTCGGCAAGACTGTCATAAGTTCTGAGAGCGGGCGCAAGTTCGGCGTTGTCGGGAACATAGACTTTATCACCGAAAGCGGGGAGCTCCTGAACATAGTGGTCGAACAGCCTACAAAGCACCTGCTCGACATGAACCTGAAGGCAGACGACAAGGGAAGGCTGCTGGTCCCGTTCTCCGCCGTAAAGTCCGTCGGGGACTTTGTGGTCGTGAGCGAGGCAGACCTTGTATAAGGCGTCTCAGGCGCAGCATATCAACAGTTTTGAATAATTCTTTCCCTAAGAAAAACTTTTTCCGTCAGAACCAGATGGACCGCACCTCGTCTACCCTCCATTTGGGTGTTATCTTTTCCGTAAAGTCTGGTTTCCATCCCGACCTGTGCGCCAGCATGCCGGTCCAAGCTATCATCGCGCCCTGATCGCCACTGTACTCGGTAGGGACAATGTGTACCTTCGCTCCCCTTTCCTCGGCCATGACACCGACCATCTCCTGAAGCCTCTTGTTTGCCGCAACGCCGCCCACAAGCAATACCTCCTTCTTTTCCGTGTGCGCGAGCGCCCTCTCCACGACCTCTGTGAGCATCGCAAAGCACGTCTCCTGCAGCGAGAAGGCTACGTCCTCCCTGACCGCACCTTTCTTCAGCAGCTTTATCGCGGCGGTCTGTATACCGCTGAATGAGGTGTCCATACCCTTCACAACATAAGGAAGCTCTATGTATTTCCCCTTTATTGCCAGCCTTTCAATCTCCGGGCCCCCCGGCATGGGAAGCTTCATCTCCCTGGCAACGACATCGAAACAGTTTCCCACGGGGACGTCTTCAGTTTCACCAAACACTCTAAAAAAATTTTCTGCATACGCAACCACCATCGTGTTGCCGCCGCTCAGGTAGAGGTAGACCGGGTCTTTTGTGTTTGTCATGAGCCGCCCGATTTCTAAGTGTGCGACTGAGTGGTTCACTGGAATTAGCGACTTTTTGTGCAACTTTGACAGGTTGATTGCAAAATCTGCTCCCTTGTTGAGGCAGGGAGGCAACCCCGGTCCAGCGGAGTAGCTTAGAATGTCGATGCCATCCCAACCGAGACCAGACTTTTCCAAAGCTCGATTTAATATTTTTTCTCCGACTGCTTGGTGGTGCGCCGCGGCCTCGTGCGGGATGATTCCCTTGCCCAAGGCTGGCCTGTACATATCGCGTTCATTAGCCAAGATTTTCCCGTCTTCCGTCACTATGCCGATGCCGAAGGTGTGTGCCGTACTTTCTATGCCGAGGCACACTAGTTTGCCGTCTAGCATAAATAACAAGTGAGATTTGCCTGTTTAAGATTTTAATAAAAAAGGAGTGGGACGGAGGAGATTTGAACTCCCAACACTTCCCGGGTCTTTCAGACCTATCGGTCTTCAGCATCAACGGACTCTCGTCCTCGATTGCTCTCCCGGATTGAGCTACCGTCCCCTAACATAATAAGCCATTTTCATTTTGAAGAACTTATAATTTCATAAGCTTTTCGCAGCTTGCGAGGATTTGAAAAACCGATATCTGATAGCCATTTTTTAATCATTTTCATGCCATAGAGAGCTATCTTGTAAGTCTTGGTTCCGTATCTTTTGTCGATGTAGTGTCTAGTTCGAATTCTGTATCCTCTGGCAGTCAACACTTCGGTTAATTGCAGTGCCAAATTTTGGCTCGTGGTTGTTATTTCCAGACTCGGATAGTTGGGACTTCCCGCTTTTTGAGAGGTGAATATTGAACCGTCTGTGTCGGCGATTCCCCTTATGATGTATTTTAATTTTTTCCAGTTCTTCAAAAACATCGTGGGTATGCGTATTGTGAAACATTTTCCCTCTCCGACGGGCAAGCCAATCTCATCAATAAGCGAAGTTATCAATGTCTTTGAATGGAGTCTCAGTCTCAAGCCGCCGGAATAAGTTTTGATTTGCGGGCGCTTTTTCGCTACATGAAAAATGATATTGCTTATGTGGTCGAAATATTTCATGTCTGTTTTGGGATTGCCTGTAATCATCAGGACATACTTCGAGCCATTTCTAAAGTATATGTTTCCGTCACCGATTGTTATTCCTATCAGTTCGCAAAGTTCTTTTGTAACTAACATACCTGAAATAACTATGGCACGAAACACTATCCCCTTTTGGGGTGTTCATTTCCGGTGAGTTTATGTGTAACAGAAAAAGCTATTTCTGGCTTATTTTAACCTTTTATCCTGTACTTCAGACCCTCGGCTACTATGAAAAGCAGCACGCCGAAGAACATCTTTGCGAACTTTGGTACCTTCCTCCTTCCGTAACTCACGTGCACCGGCACCTGGCGGACTTTCAGCCTGCCCCTCACACAGTCCGCGAATATGGAGTTCTCGATTATGTACCCACCGTGGATGTGTTTTATTTTGGGCAGCGCTTCGCGTCTCACCCCGATGTAGCCGCAGTTTGTGTCTTTGAAGCTTGCCCCGAAAAACATGTTGAACAGAGACCTCCACGCAAAGTTTCCCATCCTGTTGGCGTAGGGTATCTCCGAGGGAATCCTGTAGCCGGTCACGACGTCATAACCTTCTTCCAGACCTTTGACAATCTTATCAGAGTCTTCCAGCCCGTATTGCATGTCGGCATCTACGACAAGTATGCAGTCGATGTCGCTTTTCTGAAAAAATGCGAATCCAGTTTTTAGCGCCTCGCCCTTCCCTCTGTTGTTTTCGTGCCTAAGTACAATCGCGCCGGACCTTTTGGCGATATTGTAAGTATCATCGCCGGAGCCGTCGTCTATGACAAGTATTTTTGAGCTCGGCCAATGTCTCCTGCACTCTCGGATTGCTGTGACTATGTTCTTTCCCTCGTTGTACGCCGGAAGCAGGATGCCGATTTTCATTAAACATATTTCATTTTTGATAGGTACATAAAGCCCGAACAATGAGCTTATATGTTTGCGAGATTATTATTAATGGGTAAGTGCTTAATATGCCAGAAGTAAATCTTCCTGATGATGGACGGATTGCTTTTGCAGACGGATTCGGTAAAAAATTGTTCGAGGAGGTATGCACTGTCAATTCTACGACGTTGAAAAATTTGTGCGCCGAGTTGGGTGTTAGCTACTTCACACTTAAAAAATGGAAATCGGGTGACTGCCTTGTGCCGGGTCGCATTGTCAACGCTCTTTTGGGCAAGTTGCCCCGCGACACACAAAAACAATTTCTCACTAACATAAGAAGTGTCAAGGAACACAATTGGGGAAGTTCTTTGGGAGGCAGGATTTCTTTTTCAAGAGCACCAAAAAGCCTGAGGATGAAAAGGTTGCGTAGGATGTGGAAGGCTAACAGGATAATATTCAAGTCCCGAGTACCAAGGGTGAAGGTCAACAAGGATTTCTATTATCTGTTGGGCGTGCTTATGGGGGATGGTTGCATATCCAAATTTTACTCAAACAGCAAGCGGTGTTTCATTTATGAGACGTCTTTGGTCGGACATAGGACTGATGACATGGAGTTTTACACATCGACAATTATACCATTGTTCGCTAAGATATTTCGCACCAATTTGAAGGTCAGGTTCAGGAAAAACGAGAACGCCATCTCCCTGAGCACTACACGCAGATTCATTTTCGATGTCTTGAAAAAATACGGCATGCCTGTGGGCCTTAAAACAGGTATGAAGTTGGGTAGAACGGCCATGAAATTGCCGCATACATGCCTGTACAAGATAATCCGAGGACTGTTCGACACAGATGGTACTTTGGCGGCGCGCAAGGATGAAAAATACAGATACCCTTACATAATGATTACAAATTACAATTGCGACTTGCGAAATCAAATAAAATCGTTGCTGAGGGGGGCTGGAATGCCTGCCTATATTCATGCCAACGACATAGTTGTCAGAGGGAAGGAAAATGCTACCAAGTGGATGAAATTAATAGGTACATCCCACCCTATACCTAAATTAAGATACGAGACATGGTTGGGCACAGGGAAACTGTTGCCTAACAGGGCCGATGGTCTAATTGGCATGACCCGGGAGAATGAAACCGCATTCGCAAGGCGGAAGCTAGGGGTTCAAATACACGTCGGT
>CAYRSM010000005.1:0-31727 GCA_964427125.1 uncultured archaeon
CATACATTGTTGTTGCCCCCTTTTATCAAGGGGCAGTAGGATTACAATCACCTAAGATTAATAAGCTACAAAACAACTCAGATGTAGTGAAAACAAATGTTCGGCAAGAAGAAGGATAAGAAGGAAGAGAAGAAGCCTGTTGAGCAGGGATGCTGTTGCTGCGGAAAGTCAAGCGAATAAACGCACTTGCACAGCCAGGCAGGTTTTTATATCCTTTTATTGTAAATAATATAATCTAGTTTGGACAAAGTGTAGGACATGGCAGAAGGCATTTACCAGCATGCGAGACAGGCCTGGAGGACGGGCCTCAAGACGGGAAAGGAGCTTGTCAAGCAGAGGATGATAGGCTGGAGGGAGATGCACACCGTCGAGAGGATAGACACTCCCATGAGGCTGGACAGGGCGAGGTCGCTCGGATACAAGGCGAAGCAGGGATATTTGTTGGCGAGGGTAAAGGTCATCCGCGGAGGGAGGACCAGGCCGAGGTACCACAGGGGAAGAAAGCCGAGCAAGGCGGGAATGACAAAGTTCACCCCGAAGAAGAGCCTCAGGTGGAGCGCGGAGGAGAAGGCGCAGAAGAGGTTTGTCAATTGCGAGGTGCTGAACAGCTATTATGTGGGCGAGGACGGGAGGTACATGTGGTTCGAGGTGATACTCGTCGACAAGAACCATCCCGCGATAGCGAGCGACCCGAAGATAAGCTGGATACTGGACCAGCACAGGCGCACGAACAAGGGGCTGACGAGCGCTGGAAAGATAGAGAGGGCGCTGTAAAAGTTTCTTACCACAGAAGCGGTTTTATTTTTCTATCAGCACTGTCTTGAGGTTGGAAGTCAGTGAAATCAGGCCGAGCAATTCAGGATCGATTAGCTGATACGCGTCGGAACGGTTATTTGCCAGATCATCCCAAACTTCGTCCATCATCTCTTTCGGAAGCCTGTAGGCTATCATGCCGCGGAAATCCCTGGTTTCGACATACCTGCTGTCGAACACGGGGCCGACACGCTTGAAAAACTCGACATACAGCAGCGACCCGTCCCTTGCCACTGCCAGCGTATCCTTGTCAGCCCTTCCCAAAAACCTAGGGTAGTCCTTCTCAGGCCACCCGTTGATAAACCATCCATGGTACTCCTCCACCCTGCCGCCCGACAGCCTTCCTTCGGCGCCTTCCCTGAACCCCTTGTAAGATGTGCCTCCTTTCACCGCGCCTGGAATCTTGGCCATGATGTAGGTCGGGACGTCCTTTTCCACCAGCCGGTCGTACCAGCTCAACCTTTTGTTTTCCTTGGACGAGCCATTCTCTTCCGTTCCAAAGCCGTAAGCCGACAAAATCTTTTTGATTTCAGTGGAGTCGCTTCCAGCGCCAAGCGCACCATACATTTCTCTGGAGTAGTCCTGAAGGATTGCGCTCACACGTCTCAGATTCTCTTTCGCCCCCGATTGATTGCCCTGGTCAAGGTACGCAAGGGACTTCTTAACGAGTTCTTGTATGTTCGATGCCATCTGGACCGCCTACCCGACGCCGCCCGTCAGCACGGAATAGCGCCTCTCGACCTGTTCGAGCTCGAACTTCATCATTTCCAGGGCAAAAGGCCTGACAAAGGCGTAAAGCTCCTTGTAAGCATCTAATGGTCCCGACTCCACCACTCTCTCGTTGCCGAGCATGCCGTACCACCCGTTCAGCCCGCCGAGCATCTGCCGGATGCACTTGTACGATTCCTCAGCATACTCCTTTCCGCTGGCGGGATTTTGTTTTTCAATGTCGCCTATAAGCATGTCTATGTGATTTGCTATCATCCCCATGTTCCTCCTGTCGGGGAAAATCTTCGGCAGGATGTTTTTGTCGTTCCTCAGATAGCTCACCGCGTGCTCCCTGTGGAATTTGTACGACTTCTCCATGCCATCCTTTCCCAGATAATCTGCCGTGGACGGGTCCCTCAATATTTCCAGCCAGCTGTTCACGATGCCACCCACCTCCTCGAGGTAAAGGTACGTTGACAGGGCATAGCCGCGCTTGCTCTCCGGCTCGGCTGACTTTTCAAGGTCCGCAATCCTCTCGCTCAGATACGTCTTCCTTGTCATGCAGTCTGCCGGATTGTCCACCCAAGACATGAAATCCCCTTACCATTTCTATAGCAGGGAAAGCTTATAAATACCACTTGTAAGTAGTTACATCTATGACTTCAGTCTGCCCTTGAACCACTCGAGCCACCTGTCGTAAATCATCTTGGAGTCGAGGCCGCCCACCTCCGCCCTCACATCGTCGGAAATCAGGTGGAACATCTCGTTGCTCTCCACGGTCCAAGATGCCTCCAAAATCTCCGGCCTGTTGAGCTTGACAGCTTGGTCAACAATCGTCTCCTTGATCCTGCTCCTCAGCGTTATGTTGTCCCACACGAGGTCCCACGCGCCGTGCCAGTCCCTCACCCTCTTTGCAATCTCGTTAAGCACCTCGGATTCCCCCTCGAGAAGTATGTCCGTCGGCTTCAGCTTGTCCTCCTTCGCGGAGTACTGCATGAGCGGGACAAAACCACCCTCGTCCATCGGGTCCTCCTTCCATTTTTTCCTGACTTCTGTAAGGTCCACCACCCTCCTGAACGAGTGCAGGCCGTCAGGCGACTTTAGCTTGTTGCAGATGGTGATCACGTCAAGCGCCTTGAAGCTTGTGGGAGGGACTCCCAGGTCGTGCACGACCCTGTCGTAAACGCCGTAAGAAGACTCGCCGTGTATGGTGCCCGCGACTATGTTCGCAAGCGCCCCTATCCTCATCGCCTCGAAAAGAGCCACAGCCTCCTTCGACCTAACCTCGCCGATGACAAGGGCCGAATCACCCAATCTCAACGATGTCCTCAATGCCTCTTCCGATGAAAGTTCCGTCTCCACCTGCGTTATCACAGACCTCGACTTCAAAGATTCTATGTTGTAGCCTATCTGCCTCATCAGGTTGACGGCAAGCTCCGGCGTGTCCTCCACGGTTATTATCCTGAACCTCCTCATCAGCTCCAGCATCATCGCGCCCAGCAGGCTCGACTTTCCGCTTCCCCTTCCGCCCGCTACAAGAAGCGCCCTGCCTCCGTCGATGATAAAGCTCATCAGTCCCGCGTAGAGAGGGTTCATGAAATTTGCCTTGATGAAAAGCGGGAACGTCCACGGCATCTCCCTGTGGCGCCTGAAAGCAAAGGCCAGACCAGTGAGGGAAAGGCTCCTTGTGATTGCGGCGACCCTCGCCCTACCGCCCGCGGTCATCATCTCCGTGTCAAGGACAGGATTAGCCTCGTCCAGCGGTCTGCCGGAGTAGAGCCTGAACCTGGTGGCCCATGCCTCCGCATCCTCTATTGTAGGGACAAGATTTGTCTCGCACTCTTCAAAGTCCGAGTGGTTAACATAGATGGGAGTTAGGCCCACAGGCGAGTTGACGTAGATGTCCTGTATCTTCTCGTCTGAAAGCAAAAGCTCCAGCACGCCGAACCCTGTCGTGTACCTTGAGAGTATCTCGGCCAGCTCGATTATCTCCCTCTCCTGAAGCTGCATCCCCTTCCTGTTCGAAACGTCCCTTATGAGGTCCTTGTTTATGCTCATGAACGACTCCCTTGCCCTCTCGGGCTCGACAAATTCCGCCTCTGTGGGCTTGTGCGCGGCCAGGTACCTCCTCGCCTCGTCCAAAATATCGTACTTGTCCTGGGTCAGCCTGAACTCCGGAGGGGAGATGTGGTACAGCAATCTTACACTGGTGCCATGCTTGTACACCTCCACAAGGGTGCTGTTTATGTAATACCTTTCTATGAGCTTCGCGCCGTGGGGAGGCAGGACGAAATACTTTGTGTTCATGAACTTCGGCCTCAGCGTCGGCCTGAATATCTCCCTGTAGGCCGTCCTCGAACCTAACTTCAGCGGAAAAGCGAACGCCTTCGCCCTCTGTATCAGCCTGCACCTCAGAAGGATGCTCCTTATCGGTTCGAGCACGTTCTGAAGGTAAGCGGCTGTGCATTCGTTGTACATGGGCGTGCCTGTCATCATCTCCTTCCTGAGCCTGGTCACAAGCATGTCTATCCTTATGAACGCGCCCACCGGGTCCTTCCTCAAGACCTCCGACACGAGGAACCTGGTCTCGGTCATCCTCTGCGGGAGGAGCTCCGCGCACCCCGGGCCGAACTTCTCCGCGTCAAGCAGCCTGTCTATCCTGGTTATCCTGTCATAGGCGTCGGCTATCTCCTTCAGCATATCGAAATCATCGTAGGCATATTCGATGTCCATGTAGGAGGACATGACAAGCCTGCTGACGTTCTTCACCTCGACCAGCTTGTCTATGGCTATGGCCATCGCACCCTCGGAATCCTCTATGGAGGGAGAGATGACCCAGTTCTTTGTGTTTATGACGAGGTCCGCGCCCTTTACCTCATAATCGACAGGCATATAACCTAAGATTTATGGGCGTATTCTAATATTGTTGCGCGCCCGTGCGGCCTTTGGTATATGAAGATGCGGTATTAAGGCGCAATCTCCAAATGATACACGTGTATCAATGCTGTTATACGTATAACATTGCTGGAAATTATTGACACGTGTGGGTTATAGGAAGGTCTGTGCCGATTCCAGAAAACATTGTTTGCAACACGTGTTACATTTGCCTGGCCAAACAAGACTCTTCCAAACATGAACACAGTTTTGCCGCGCATACTGTTTAAAAATAAGCGTTGCGGGGACAATCTATAATTGAAATGGTGCAGCAGGCTACCGAGAGGATAATGGTCTCCGAGATACTGAGGAGGCTGGACCAGGCCGAGATAAGGCTGAGGAGCACCGACCAGAGCATAGCGAAGTTCGAGTACACGCTTGAGGACCTGGAGACCAGGCTCGACGCCATGACAGGCGAGATAAGGGAGAGGGTCAAGAAGAACGAGGAGCTTGCCACTAAGCTCTCGGCCAACATAGACGAGATAAAGGCCATGCTGAAGGCCACAGAGGACAGACTGGCCAACCTCGCCACCAAGAACGAGGTCAAGGAGCTTTCGAACTACGTCAACATACTCAGCCCCGCCACCTCCGTATTCGTGACAAAGGACGAGGTCAAGAGGATGCTCGAGGAAGGCAAAACCCGCTGAAAATTTAATTTATACCTAAACCATAATCTAATTTATGGCATTGCCATTTTTGGGTAAAAAGCCTGCCGTGACCGGAAAGGGCTATGTCCCGGCCGACAGGATAAGGGAGCTAGCTTCAAAGGGATTCTCCGAGCCGGAACTCATCGACATCCTGAGGAAGGAGGGTTTTTCCCCCGAGGAGGTGGACAAGGGGCTCACGCAGGCGCTAAAGGTCAGCGTATATCCCGAGGGACAGGCGGCGGCCGCACCGCAACAGCAACCGCAACCGATTTCGCAGTTCGCAAGGCCTACCGAGCCCACAAGGGAACTGCCCGCCCTGCCGGAACTGCCCACTCTGGAACAGTTGCAGCAGCAGGAGAAGGCCGCGGCACCCACGGCCCCCGCAGAGACATTCGAGGTCCCGGAGACATCGCTGCCGCAGGGTTACTACGAATCGTACACCACGGAGGAGTATCTTGACTATCTTATCACAGTCAGGATGGAGGAGGTCAACAACAGGATAGCCGACCTGTCCAAGAGGCACGACGACACAAAGAAGGAGCTGGAGGAGCTCAGGAGCCGCATGGCCGAGCAGGAGAAGACGAAGAAGCAGGACATCGACACCATCGTTTCAAAGTTCGACGAGGCAAAGTCCATGACCTCCGACTTCGGCTCCAGGGTCGCGAGCATGGAGAGGGTGTTCAGGGAGACCATACCGGGGCTCGTGGAGGGCGTGAAGACGCTGGCCGACCTCGTAGAAAAGGCGAGGAAGCAGCAGGCGGCCGCGTGAGGGGAAAATGTCTGGCATAATCAACGCGTCAATCATCGTTTTCGTTTCGGTAATAATCCTGATGGGCATATTACCTTCCTTCATCATACCAGCTCTGTACGGCGACTACTTCAACGGATACCTTTCCAGCGACTGGTTAGCCGGGTTCCTTGGCGTCCCGTCGGAAGTCGTGTCATGGCCTAACATAGTGTGGTACACTGCTTTCCCGCTTATGGCGACGATAGCGATAATCTACGGCTTCATGGAGGAGCTGAGGATATTCCGCAACGCGCCAAACAGCGAGCTGATATACATGGTGATTGCTGTCGCCTGGTCTTTCCTCCTGATAAGGACCGGCGCGCTGGGCATGATTGGAAAGCTTCTGTACAGGGTCGGGGCGCTGACGGCGGTGATAGTTTTCACGACAGTGTTCATCTTGGGCGTGGTGATGTTCGGCATCAGCGAGGTCAGAAAAAGGCTCTAAAACTTCTCGAGATATTCCTTCAGCGCCACGGCGTTGTTGTACCTTTCCTCCTTAGCCCCGAACAGCAGGGTGACCGCCTTGTTCTCCTTCTCCAGCTTTTTGATTTCCTTCACCAAATCTTCTCTGTCTTTCAGCTCCGCCCAGTACTTCTTCTCGAACTCCTTCCACTTTTCAGGCTCGTGCTTGAACCAGTCCCTAAGTTCTCCGCTCGGCGCTATCTCCTTTATCCACAAGTCGATCCTTGCGCTTTCCCTTGAGATGCCGCGCGGCCACAGCCTGTCGACGAGAACCCTGAAGCCGTCGCCCTTTTCCGGCTTTTCGTAGACGCGTTTGAGCCTTAGCATCGAAATAAATTCGGATGTTGCCAGATTTAAAGCCGAAAATCGCATTTGCTGTTACACATAAACTCACCGGAAATGGACACCCCAAAAGGGGATAACATGAAAATATCACATTGATTTATGCACTGTTACAAGCCGATAAAAGTTCCGGGAAAAAGCACTGATTTGGCAGAATTTATCGGGATAATGTTAGGTGACGGTAACGTATATCTGAATCGGGAGAAAGGAGTTTACCAGATTAAGATTACAAACAACTCTGTAACAGATAAAGACTATATGTTGAATTTTGTGAAGCCTCTAGTCGAAGAACTGTTCGGCGTGAAAGCATCTATCAGTTTTGACAAGGGGCGCAAAGGAATCAACTTGAGGGTGGCCAGCATGAATCTAGTCAGTTTCTTATCGTCTATGGGTCTGGTGCCTGGTGACAAGATAAAGAATAGTGTTTCATTTCCAGACTGGGTGAAAGCGGATGAGAATTTTCTGAAACCATGCATAAGGGGGTTATTTGACACAGACGGCACCGTGTTTCACCAGTCCAAATACTCAAGCAGATTGACAATAGGGTTCAAAAATAACAATGAGAAATTGCTGAAAGATGTCAGGAGCGGCTTGGTCGGGCTAGGCTTCCACCCGACAAAAATCATAAAGAATGCGATTTTCATAGGACGACAAAATGAGGTCAAACGGTTCCTACAAACAATAAGTTTTAGTAATGCGAAACATAAAATGAAGTGCGCGTGTAATAGCCCCGTGGTGTAGTGGCCAAGCATACGAGCCTCTGGTCCATCAGGAGGGACAGCTCGGGACATCAGTTCGAATCTGGTCGGGGCTATTCCTTTATTTTTCTATCAGTTATTTCCTCAAGCAGCATAACCCCGTTTGTCTTTATCCTGTACGAGTTGCAGTAGAGCACCCTGCCGAGCATGGTTCTGTACACTATTGCCATACACCTTCTTCATGAGTCCTCCCAATTTCTGCACTCAGAAGTCCCTAAAACTATGCCCTACAGCGATTGCTAACGTGTCGCTATGCGTTCGAATTTTCCAAAACAAAGATTATTGTCCTTGCAAATAGGCGACGCGAAATCGCATTCAACAATCGCGCTATTGTCCCTGAGAAATATTCAGCAATCAACCCATCTTCCACGTAAGATATTTTTTTGATTCTGAAATACTCGCTTGCGAATCTTATGCTTTCATCGAGCGTCGGAAAATGAAGATGAGTGTGCTCGTCCCAAACCAATTTTCTGCTAATGATAGGCCTTCCGCTCAGCATCCTAAAAACATTGCTTAACGCGTAATCGTTCGGCAACGAAATTACAATTTTCCCATTCTTTTTTACAACCCTTTTGATTTCCATCATCACACTTTTTGGGTTTGACAAATGTTCCAACACATCCAAACAGAAGACAACGTCAAAGGAGTTTGCCGTGTATGGCAATTGGGTATCCAGATTGTGTTGAACAACATTCAACCCTTTTTTGCGCGCGGTCGATACAGCATCTTTGTCTATGTCAATGCCGTGATAGTCAATCCCAGGAAATCTTTTGGACAGTCCGCCCTCGTTGCAACCGATGTCCAAAGCACTGCCCCCCCCCCACACCGCAGTTCTGGCACAGTATCTTTACTGCATC
Organism: uncultured archaeon; assembly: GCA_964427125.1. GTDB lineage: Archaea > Aenigmatarchaeota > Aenigmatarchaeia > CG10238-14 > SCSR01 > DATDXT01. The sequence continues at coordinate 8,309 of CAYRSM010000005.1, forward strand.
AAGCTTATTTTCATCATGGTTATACATCAAGTCACCACGCTTCATGCGCTGCCGAACCTCACAGGACTATCTCGAACCCCCTCAGCCTGTCGCCCAGCGGCTCGTCCTTCACGTCCATCTTGTCGATCTTCGCAAGGGCCGGACCCTCCCTGCAGTACTTTAGGAAGTCATCGACCAGCCCGTCACGCCCCTCGACCAGGATCTCGATGGAGCCGTCCGGGTTGTTCCTGGCCCAGCCGTCCAAGCTCAGCGTGTCGGCCAGCCTCTTAAGGAACGACCTGAACCCGACCTTCTGCACCTCCCCGTAGACCTTGACCCTGACCCTCTTCATAATTAGATTTTAATCTCCCTTTCCTTAATAATAAATTATCATGTTCGACTATGAGTACTGGGGGAGCGACTCCCTGCCGATGAAGGTCAACATGGCTCTCGAGGAGTACTTTCTGAAGGAGTCGGCCGCGAGGAAGGTCTCCACCGTCAGGTTCTTCAACGTGCCCAAGGATGCCGTGGTTCTGGGTTATGCGCAGGATGTTGACGCAGTGAAAAAAATGGATGGGAGCTTCGACCTGGCAAGGAGGATTACAGGAGGCTCCCACATACAGTTCGGGCCGAACTGCCTTGACTATTCCTTCACAGTGCCGAGGGACGGCAGCTTTTCCCACTACGAGGACATGAGAAAGTACTATGCGGAGAAAGTGGCGAACGCTTTGGTAGAGATAGGAGTGGGCAATGTGGACATCGACAACCGGGCATCCACTATAAACGTGGATGGGAAGGTTGTAGCAAGCCACGCGGTCTTCTGGGGACGGGACAGCGCACTTCTTCACGGGCTGATAATTGTGGACCCATATAACGTAGACAGGATTTTCGAGAGGGTCATGCTCAGGGAGAGGAAGATTGGGAACAGTGTCTACACAGAATACTCCGCGCTGAAGAACATACCTAACATATCATCGCTTTTGGAAAAGGAGACGGAAAGCATAAGCAGGGAGTTCAAGACGGAGTATGTCAAGAGGATGCTCACGGAGGAGCTTTTGAGGCAGGTAACAGAGGGAAAGTACAAGGCGAGGAAAATCGACGAGCGTGCTCTGAGCGAGGTCAGGCACATTATGGCAAGGAGGCTCGACAGGGAGGAATGGACAAGGGAAAGGAACCCGCCGCTAAAGGAAAACGAGGTGGAGAAGATACCGGGCGAGGTTTTGGAGGGGCCGCTGAAAAAAAATCTAGGCTACTGCCTGTACATACAAGTGAAGGACAAGGACTTCAAGAGGATGGCAGAGCCTGCGGAATGAAATCACAGTTGATTGGATGAAAGTGTTCAGGTTTGTCGTGAAAATTGACGGGCCGTTCGACTTCAGGCTTACAGTCAGGAAGCCGGCTGGCTGGGAGTGGTGCGCGCCTTCCGAGGTTTTCGAGGGTGACACGCTGTTCTCCGCGATGAGGCTTTTCGATTCCAAGCTGGTAGGCATGAAACTAAGGGGGAAGAAAAATTCTGTAAGCGTGGATGTGTTCTCGAAGGGAGAATTGAGCGAGGCTGAAAAAAAGGAAATCATCGAAAGGACAGGAATGGGATTCGGTGTGAATGAAAACCTGAAGGGATTTTACGCGCTGGCTAAAAAGGACAAGCTGGTAAGGAGGCTGAAGGAAGATTTGTACGGCATGCGCATCGGATTTCCGACAGGCGTGTTCGAGAGGGCGCTGATTGCTATATGCCTGCAGATGGCTCCGATGAAGAGGAGCGACCAGATGATGGACTGCCTGATAAACAGGTACGGGGAAAGCATGGAGGTGCAGGGAAGGAAGGTTTCTTACTGGCCTACGCCCGAGGCGATAATGAAGGTCGGGACGGGCGAGCTGAAGAGGAGGTGCAAGCTCGGCTACAGGGCGAAGTTCATCAAGAAAGTGGCCGAAAAGATTTCTGGCGGCTTCCCTAACATAATTGAGCTTGGCAGGATGGGCGACGAGCAGGCATTGAAAAAGATAAGGGAGCTTTACGGCATAGGAGAATATTCCGCGCAGATAATCTCGCCGGGGTTCGGCTTTCCCCTAGACGTGTGGAGCGGAAGGATATTCCACGAGATTGTGTTTGGCAAAACGCCCAAGGATTCGAGGAAGGCAATCAAAAAAACCGAGGATGAGGCCAGGAAAAGATGGGGCGGCTACATGAGGTATGTCTTTGTGTACGTGCTTCATGACCTGAAGAATCTTGCAAGGCACTACAGGATATCCAGGCTGAGCTAGAATCATATCCTCAGTATCGAAAGACTCTCTATGAACGCCGCCACCGCAAGCAGGATGACGCCGAGCATCATTATCTTCGCGCCGTCCTCGATTACCTGCCAGAAGTAGTCATGCTTGCGCCTGGTGACAGCGACCGAGACTATGCTGCCGGCTATGGCGCCGACAAAGTATGCGAGGAACTCAAGGCTGCCATGCGGGAAATATTGCATCAGCGCCTGGGGCACGCCGGCCACCCCGCCAAGGTTTTCCGCGCTTGCGCCTATGGCCGCGGCCAGCACGGAGGAGTTCCACGAGATGATGAAGACCGCCCCCGCCCCGAAGATGAATGACAGAAGGAAGGACAGCACCAGCACCTGAACGTTGTTCCTGAAGATCTTGGAGAAGATGTCCGGCATGGTTACCGCGCCCCTTATCCTGCTTATCTCGTCCATCTGGTAGCCGAATATCTTGTCGACCGCGTCCTTAGGAAGCATCATGTAGAGTATGAGCAAGGAAATTATCACGCCCAAGAAAAATGCTATGTACACCTTTATGACCGTCTGGTGCCTGCGGAATATCCCCACCTTGCGCTTCGCCTTCAGGAGATTCTCGTCCTGCGCCTCGTCGTACCTGCTGAGGTTTATCATCAGCGGGTATGCGCCTATGGTCACGAAGAACGGTATGAATATGCCTATCGCCTTCTCGAAGGTGCTCCCGGCGAAGACAAAGTAGGCAACTATCGCGGATATTGTGGACATCACGCCGCCCGCCAGGAACACCCACACCGCGTGCTCCTCGGCAGTCTTCGGCGAGATAAGCCTTTCCAAAACCATACAGACCCTTTTTAAAGTTAATTTTGTCATAGTTTACTATAAAGGATTAGGGTGCGTCACAATGCCTCTGAACAAGTCGGCGATAGTCGCGTTGGCAATCATAGTTATACTGGTGGGGTCGAGCCTCACCGCCGGGCTTATGCAGGCGTTCAGCTTCCGCGTGACGGGAAGCGCGGTAAAGGGCGGGGAGATACCGAAATCGGCGATTATAGACTACGACCTTTCCCCGGACGTGAAGGCGATGCTCATGCAGCGCGGGGTGACGATACTGACATTATCGTACGGCCCAACTTGCACGGAATGCTCGAGCATCATAAGCTACCTTGAAGGGATGGCCAACAGCGCCAAGGGGCGGATACTTCTCATAGAGCTGGCCTCGAAGTCCGCGCAGCCAGACCTGACGATATCCAGCTACTACGGCGAGCAGGACGTGTACAGGATGGACAAGGGCGAGGTGCTGAAGGCGCTGTGCGACCTGATAATCGACCCGTCGACGGTGGCGGGACTGACGGGGCAGTGCGCCCAGCTGAAAATCTGAGATTGCTTTTTGCAGGATTCTTTTGGCGGCAGTGCGGCATTTGTCCTGCAGTTTGATGATATACGTATATCACGATGTTTGGTTTATAGGCATCGCCTAGCCGAAAAGTTATTTCATCATGGCCTATACGAAGCTGAAATTACGAAAATGGGGAAAAATCAAAGAAGCCTCCAAACGACCTTTCTTGGATTACTTGCCGCTAACGGTTTAGTTTTTTATTGTCGCTGTGTCTGTGTGCGCCAAGTTTGAAGCATTGACAGTGTAAGTTATTGATATTGCCGGGCTCCCAGTCGGCGCAACGCCCGTTATGTTTATCGTGTCGCCGGGACTGAATGTTGTCGTTGCTACCCCAGCGCTGTTGTAGAAGTTAAGTCCCGTGCCAGTCAAACCGTATATGGCATCAGGACCGTTCTTTACTATCAGCGATGAGCCGCTGGCGTAATCCACGTATGCAAAGTAGCTGAAGCAGGGACTGCACTTCACACTCCCCGTTCCCACCTTGAACACTCCTAGGCCGTAAAGAGCAGCTATGACCGCGACCACCACGAGGATAGCCCAGCCATAGGTCATGAGGTATTCCATTGCTGCCTGTCCTTTCTGACCTTTCATAGTGTATTAATTTTCTCGGCTGTGGGCTTAAAGATATGCCCCTATATCGTCAGGAAGCTGGCCAGAAGCAGCCTTGTGGCGAAGAATATGCCCATGTTCAGGCCGAACAGTATGGGGAATATCTTCAGACCCGCCTTTTCGGTCCCCTCCCTCAGGAGGCCCATGAGCATGCTGCCGAACAGCGAGGTGATGAATAGAGCGACCAGTTCGTACCCGAGGAGGAAGTTGAGGTCGATGTTTATCTGCTTGAACTGTATGGAGCCGAGCCCGGACCCGATGGCGGGAGCCTGCTGCACGCTCACGGAGCTGCTTATCTTGGACATCGTCTGTATCAGGAAAGTGGACACGCTGTAGAGCAGGGGGGCGCCGAACCCGGCCGCGAAAAAGATGAATATGGCGTACATGCCGACCTGTGCTGCGATCTCCTTCTTCAGGGTCTTGGTGTGGACGATGTCGTCCGAGAGCTGCTCAAGAAGTGTCGCCAGTTCCCCACCCTTCCTCAGGCCCTCGGTGATGAGCCTGATTGTCTTCTCCAGGGTGCCCGACTTTATCCTGTCCGTCATGCCTTTCAGGGCGTCCTCGAACGGGACACCTGATATGACCTTCTTGGCCGCGTTCTTTATCTCCGTCTCCATTATGCCGAACTCCGGTCTGGCTGATAGCAGAAGCGCCCTGTCGGCTGTCATCCCCGACCTCAGGTTCATGGACGTCAGCCTGAGTATGTCCGGCAGCGCCTCCTCGGCGGCATTTGAGCGGCTGTCCGCTATGTTGATGAGCAGGATGTGAAACAGCGCAAACACCGCTATGAACACCCCGACCGAAGCCAGGACCGCAAACAACAGGGGAAAGCCGAAAAACAGCGCAAGCGTCATCATCGTCAGGAGCAGGATGGACGCGCCGTAGAGGTAGGCGAGGCCCACAAAGTTCTCGAAGGTCATGGAAAGGTCCGCATAGACAAGGTGCTTCCTCACCCAGTTCTTGTAGCTCTCCGTGCCGAGCCTTGCGACCAGCCTCGACAGGACTGTCGACCTCATCCTTGCCTTCATAGTTCCACCCTCGGCCTCCTGCTCTTGATTATGCCTATGAAGCTGAACTGGAAGACCGTCAACACCACAAGTATGAGGTAGAACATCGACTGCTGGAAGGTGAATCCCGAGAACAGGGAGAACACCATAAGAAGGGTGAGTCCCAATGTGGGGATTATCACAGCGAACATCATGTACATCAGGGCCATCGGGTTGAGCTGGGAGCCGTACTTTCTTATCTCGACCATCTGCTCCTGCGATATGTTCTGGAGCATCAGGGACAGGGAGTTGCCGACATCGACCCCCGACTTTATCGAGTTGACCATCTGCCACAGCACCCTCCTCAGTATTATGCTGGGGTTCCTGTAAATCAGATTTTCAATTGCATCGGTCAGCGCTATACCCGAAGACACCTCCTTGACAAGCCTGCCGAACTCCGCCGACAGGGCTCCGTAGCCCGCCCCTGCCACCGACTCGAAGGCGTCGAAAAGAGGAACCCCCGACTTTATCTGGATCACTATGTACCTGAGCGAGAACACGAGGTTCCTCTCCATGTTGTTCACCCTTCTCGCCACTATCAGCTTCGGGTAGTAGAGTATGTTCATGAAGACGACAAGCGACACAATGAACGAAAGCCCCAGCGAGAACAAGCCCATCATCAGGGACATCTTCACGAACAGCGGGAACGTGGCGACGAACATGAGGAAGAACCAGAAGGAAAAAGCGAAAAGGGCTATGGACAGGTAGTCCTTGGCGTTCATCTCCATGTTGCTCTGCCGAAGCTGCACGTCCAAATCGGGGAACATCTTGACAAGCCTGGCGGACAGCGGGAAGAAAGACCTTGACATCTTGACCGCCGCCTTGGGAGGGAACGGCACAAAGGGTATCGCCATCGTATCGCCATCATGAATACGAGAGTATCTTCGACGGGGGCAGGTTGGCCTTTATGGAGTTGACCAGCTTCTCGGGCTCGATATAATAGTTTGCCACGACCCTGCCGACATCGTTCACGGAGTTGACCTTGTTCTTGACGAACCACTCGAGTATCTGCTCCTTCTCCCTGAGGTTCTGGTTTATCTCGAGACTGCTCATCCCAGTGAAAAGTTTCAAGTCCTCGACCACCCTCTGGCTCTCGGAGTACTTTGTGAGCACGTCCTCGACCGGTCTCCACCTGTAGATTATGTTCGGCTGGTTGCCGCCCACAAGGACCTCGCCGACCTCGAATATCCTCCTCCTGCCGGTCCTCCTGTCCCTGAAGGCGGAGACTATCAGGTGCAGGGACTCGAGCATTATCTTGGGGACGTTTATCGGCGGGTTCACCAGCCTCCTGAATGTCTCGCCCGCAGTGTCCGCGTGCAATGTCGCGTAGACGCTGTGCCCGGTGTGCATGGCCTCGAAAAGTACTTCCGCCTCCCTTGCCCTCCTGACCTCCCCCACTATTATCCTGTCCGGCCTCATCCTGAGGCTGTTCACCAGAAGATCGAGCATGGTGACCTCCCCCTTTCCTTCGGGGTTCGGCTCGCGCGTGTTCAGGGGCACCCAGTGCAAAAAATTTGGAAGCAAAAGCTCCCTAGTGTCCTCTATCGAGATGACCCTGTGGTTGGGCTGTATGAAAGCCATCAGCACGTTGAGCAGGCTCGTCTTGCCTGAAGCGGTCCCTCCGGAGATTATCATGTTCATCTCGTACTGCACGCCGAACCAGAGGAAGGCCGCGACCTCCAGGTTGATCGTCTTGTACTCTATCAGGTCGGTTATGGTCAGAGGCTGCCTCCTGAACTTCCTTATGCTTATCGTGTTCCCCTTCGTCGATATGGGGAAAAGGGTCGAGTTGACCCTGTCGCCCGTCGGAAGGTGGGCGTCCATCAGGGGAGTCAGGACGGAGATCTGCCTTCCAATCCTCCTGCCTATCGCCGAGGAGAGGTTGAATATGTCGCTCTCCTTCTCCAGCTTCAGGTTCGTCTTCATCCATCCGTACTTCTTGTGGTATATCCAGGCCGGCTCCGCGGAGTTGTTTATGCTTATCTCCTCTATGTTCGGGTCCTCCAGGATTATCTCGAACTTCCCCAGCCCTATCATGTCGTGGACTATCATGCTTATCAGGTACTTTAGCACGTCCTCCTTGGTGCTCGGAAGCTCCTTCTTAAGCATCTCCAGCCCGGTCGTGTAAAGCCTCTTCTTCAGGGACTCCAGGAGCGACAGGTCCACTATCTCCGTGGACTTTATGGGTATCTGGGCTATGAGGCTCTCCTTGACCTTGTCGAGCAGCGCCGCGGTGCCCTTTTCTATCTCCGGAACCACCACATTGTACGTGGGCACGAACTCGTTGGAGGACTGCTTTATGTCAATCTTGGCGGCGACGTCGTCGGCCTTTACGTTGTACTGGTCGATGATCTTTTCTATCATCCTGAATAAATAATTGGCGTTTCGGTAAGATTAACCTTTCATCCGGTTTCCTTGACCATGGAGATGAACGGCTTCCCTATCACCGGGTAGTTGATTATAACAAGCTTGTGCTCCTCCAGTATCCTCGCCCACTCCTCGACCACGGCCTTGTCCACGTGGAACTTGTCCGCCAGCTCGTCCAGCGGTATGGAGCCCTTCTTTTCTATGGTCGCCAAGACCTCGTCCAGCACAGTCTCCATCCTCCTCTTCACTATGACCTTCGACGCGCCGCGCACAAGGTCCGACTTGCTTATGATGCCGATCATCTTCTTGTCTTCGTCGACCACTATGAGGCGGTTTATGCCGTGCTTCTTCATTGTCTCGGCCGCCTTCTTTATGCTGCTCTTGTACAGGATGGTTATCGGCTTCTTCATCATCTCCCTTACCTTCGTCTGCCTCAGCTGCTCCATCATGTCCTCGCTTATCTTCTCAAGGTCGTCCACGCCCAGCATCCTGAACACGTCCCTCTTGCTGATCACGCCGACCAGCTCGTCGTGCTCCACGACCGGCATTCCCGATATGTTCCTGTCCTTCAGCACGTCGACAAGGGTGGCAAGCGAGTTCTGGGAGTCTATGACTGTCACATCCTTGGTCATCATGTCGTAAACAGTGATTGACTTCATGTCCCTGTTCATCTGGCTGTCGGGGTCGCCTGGCGGGTCGGCCTTGGCTTTGCGCCTGTCATTTCTTGACTTGGAGGGGTGCACCGGCATAATAACTATTTCTCCTTAAACAAACAAATAACCCGCATCCTTTTTGTTAACGGGGGACAAATTTAATCTTGGTACAATGGCTAAGGCACAGGTGGCGCTGGAGTATCTCATAATTGTCGGGCTGGGGCTGATGATTATACTTCCGTACATACTTTACTCCAACCAGCTCCTGGTAGGGTACAAGGGCGACAACAGCGTGACGCTGGCCAGGGTGGCCGTCAACAAGCTGGGACAGAGCGCGGACTGGGTGTTCTCCCAGGGCGAGCCGGCGATGCTCTCCACCGAGATATACATCCCGGACGGCGTGACTTCCGTTCAGTTCCTCAACAGCACGCTCGTTTTCAAGGTGCGCACGTCAGCCGGAGTGTCGGACGTCTTTTACACGTCGACCGCAAACCTCACGGGAAACATTCCAACTACATCGGGGTACTACGTGGTCAACATAACGGCGCAAGACAGCACGGTAAGGATAACTGTATGAAGAGCAAGTCGCAGGCGAGCATAGAATTCATGTCCTTCGTAGCGATTTTGCTGGTAATGCTGCTCATAGTGGCGTCCAACAGCTCCTCTTTCACGGCAAACATGATAAACTCCCGCGTCTACACCGAGGGCAAGAAGATGTCGGACACCATAGCGTTCGAGATAAACACCGCTGTCAAGGCCGGGGACGGCTACAGGAGGAGCTTCTTCGTGGGCAACGACATCTTCGGCATAACAAATTTTGTCGTAGCGACAGGCAGCTACACTGTAGTAGTGGACTGGAAGTCAGGGTTCGCATCAACGCCGATAGTGATCAGCGGCTTGCAGGGCAACATCACCAAGAACTCATGGAACACGATAAGCAATTCGGGAGGAATAATCTATGTATCGTAAGGCACAGACACTGTCGTACGACTTTTTCATTGCGACAGCCATATTCATCGCTGTTCTTACGATGCTCCTTTACTACTGGACATACTCGTCAAAGCAGATAGACGACACTGTCGCGGCCAACGACGTGGCGAACAAGCTTTTCCTGGCGTCCCAAGTGTGGTTCACGGAGGGCTATCCGCAATACTGGGATGCGTCTAACGTGACCGAGATAGGGCTGGCCAGCAACGACGTGATCAACAGCACGAAGATGAACATCCTGAACAACACAATCGGCTACCAGAAGGTGCTCGACATGGTCGGGGTGAGGGGCTACAACGTCTATTACAGGGTGTTCAACGGGACAAACGCGACTATGTTCGAGTTCGGAGCCTACCCTTCAAACGCCGTGAGCATATCCAGGTTCGACAGGCTGTCGGTTCTGAACGGCACGTTAGTAACGATACAGACATTGGTGTGGAGATGAAAGGGAAAGGGGTTGTGTTCACGATGGACATCATGATCGGGATAGCCTTTGTGCTGACGATATTTCTGATGATGCCTGTAAAGTTCGAATCTCCATATCCCGAGCTTTCCTACCAGAAGCTGAGCTACGACTCGGGGGACGTCATAAACGCGCTCACAAACCTTCAGACTGGTGACATACAGAATACGCCCACCGTCGCGAACCTGATACAAAGCGGTGTGCTCACGGACAGGGACATGAACAAGAGCGTCCTAGACCTAATCGGCAGCTTCTGGTACGGAGGAAACTACACGACAGCGCAGAACATATCAAGGGACGTCCTGTCCGGCATAGGCGGCTTTTGCTTCAACCTGACCACGAGCGACCAGACGGTCTACTCCTCGTGCAACACCAGCGCAAGCACGATAGCATCCGGGGAAAAGATAGTCTCCGGATACCAGGTGGGGCAGCCTGTTTCCGGCTACATAGCAAGGGCGTTCGCCACGAAGACGAGCAAAAACAACACGCTTGTGCTGAAGGGTGACATAATTTCGAGTAGCGTCACTAAACCCAATGGCAAAGGTGACAACGGGAACACAGTCGGCATAACGTACGATCTAGTGATACCCGACAACTCCACGCTCGTGGACTCCTACTGGTACATTGAGGGCAGTTGGTCGGACAATCAGATAAAAGCGTACATAAACGGCAATTTCATCGGCGTCGCGAACGGCAATGGCACTAGGTTCGACAGCAGCAAGACACTGCAGTACCTGCATACGGGGTACAACAACCTCACCATGACGGGCAAGTTCAATAAAGGTGGTTACGAGACTGGTGACGATGGCTCCACTCATTTCGTCCTCAACTACTCGACCCAGCAGGGTTCGACCCTGCCGCAGAGCAACGACCTCCACTTCGCCAACGTGTCATCATATGCGTCAATCAAGTACAAGAAGCCTGTCTTCGTCGCGGGCACGGTCACAGGCATGGCGGTGAACCTTTCCGCGCAGGGCTCGAACGCGACGCTCAGGTTCGTCTATGACGGAAACACATATAACGTCTCGACAAAGAACATCACGTCAAACAATGTTTTGTGGAACAACACGGAGATACTTGGTGCTCTAACCCCGTACAACATAGGTTACTCAAACCTGAGCGCGACATACTTTTATTTTCAAGTGGAGATAGACAACTATACAGCAAACCAAAATACGGGAGCACAAAGGGATATTTTCAACAACTCGTATGCTGAGGTCAACTACACGCCGACCAACATCCTCTACGGCAAGATAGACATCACTAACACTACGTCGGCCACATCCATACAGAACGGCTGCGCTGGTCAGGGTGGGTTCTACAGGAACGTGACTTGGCAGTTCAACTCAAGCCAGCTGTACACGCCGCTGTCGTTGGACTCCCTGATATCGTGGCTATACTATTCGGGAACGGACCCGTCTCAGACTATCGCCGCAAACTCGGTTAACCTGTACAGCCATCCGCCACAACCCCTAATAGTGGAGCTTGCAAGGTTCGGGTACACAAACAGGACGACGGAGATAGTGGGGGGAATAAACAACTATTCACTGAACTTCAGCTCTGGATACTGCGTAGGTCCCGCCAACTCCATTGTTGCGTACACATTTCTAGTCTCCTCGCAGGTGGGGTACGGCAACGTGTTCAACACATCGCAGCAGGCGGCCAATGATGCCGCCCAGAGGCTCTTGAATATACTTCAGCCAGCAGGAATCAACGCGAGCCAGATAAGCATCGACAACCAGTCTGTGTCAGGAATACAATGGCTGTGGGGACCTAGCATGTTTAAGATAGCGACTTGGTCAAGATGAATGATCCTTTCTAGCTTGAAGATGCTCGAACAAAACTTGGGATTATTCCGAAAATGGCAAACTTTATCTGACAAAAAAAATAAATGAACGTCAGAGAGGCATGACGGGAACCATTCCGAATCCCAATAATACAATAAAGATTATCGTTGTATTTCTAGCGGCGATGGTGGTCGCAACTGGCGCAGTATCATACGCACAGCCCATGAATTCTGCATGGCCTATGTTCCACTCTTACGCAAACAGAACAGGACAGTCAGCTTACCCTTCGTACACAAACGGCACGGTGGACTGGACTTATACCACTGGCTCAACAATCGAAGGGTCGCCTGCTATAGCATCAGACGGAACAGTGTATGTAGGAAGTATGGATGGAAAACTCTACGTCATCTATCCCGACGGGGTACTAAAGTGGTCTTATGCAACCTCAGAAGGCACGATAATAGCAACCCCATCAATAGCTTCCGACGGCACGATATACATAGGGGCTATACACAGCTTTCCAAGATACTCGATTGGAACATTCTATGCCATTAACCCTGATGGTACCCAGAAATGGAACTATACGTCAATAGGTGGAGTAATATCGTCAGCGGTGGTGGCACTCGATGGTACCATATATTTCGGGGCACAGGATGGAAATCTTTACGCTCTCAACTCGGACGGCACGCTGAAATGGACATTTCCAACATCAAATTACATAGATTCATCGCCTGCCATTGCAGCGGATGGAACAATTTATTTTGGTAGTGAAGACGGAAACATATATTCACTATACCCGAACGGTACATTGAAATGGGCTCGTTTGATTGGGAATATTCCAGTGGATTCGTCACCTGCTGTATCGCGGGACGGGACTGTGTATATTGGAAGCACAGACTCCAACATTTACGCACTTAACCCAGATGGAACTTTGAAATGGTCCTACGCCACAGGGGATTCCATCTGGCAGTCATCTCCGGCTGTGGCCACCGACGGGACAGTGTACGTGGGAAGCTATGACAACAACATCTACGCACTGAACCCGACCGGTACCCTGAAATGGAAGTACGCCGTTGCGGGCTGGGGCATAGACTCGTCGCCCGCGATAGACGCAAACGGTGATGTATACGTAGGAGGCGGAGACGGTAAAGTGTATTCATTGTACCCCAACGGAACGCTTAGATGGTCGTACACGACAGGAGACATAGTGTTTTCCTCACCTGCTATTGGAGAAAACGGTACCGTGTATGTGGGAAGCAACGATGGGAAAATATATGCTTTTGAATCATTCCCAACAACCCCGCCTGCCCCAGTATTGCCAGACATCTCAGTATCAAATGTCAGACCGGTGCAGGTGGTGTTCGGAGCCGACATAAACGGCGACGGGAGGATGGACTTGGTCAAGGGGAAGAACACATCTATCATCATAAATCTGAATGTCATAAACTCAGACGCCTTGCCCAACGATGCAAATATAGATTTCCTTGTGAACATGAGCGGTCTGCAATCCTTCACCCAGACTTTCAAAGGAAGTGATGTGAAGACGGGTCAAGTGAGGCTGTTCTTTGTTCCCAATTTCGACGGCGATGCCACCATCAATGTAACTGTCAACCCGCTTTGCAGCGTGAACGAAATCGATTGCAGCAACAATTCTAATTCGACCAACGTGACTGTGAAGGACACCAAAGATTTTCTCATAGTCTATAAAAGTGTGGACTATCTGGGTCCTGTAGGCGACTATTCGGGCACTGTTGGCAACAGCACTTTGTTTCTTAATGCAACTTACCCGCTAAATCCGCAAAAATTCAACATCGATAACACCAATCCGAGCTTTACCCCACCTCCCCATTTGCCAACGAAAACTCCCATAGCTAGTTTCATCAACATTTTGTCCGATATGTCTACTCTTTGTATAGAAGGACAGTTACAATCATCGTTTCATGCCAATACTGTTGCGGGCATAGTGTCTGATAATTACTTTGGCTTTTATGGCAGAACCGATGTCGGACTCGCTAATCCGGGTCTAGGTCCTTTAATTTGTGGCGTCCTTGTTCAGCAAGATTTCTGGACCGTTACTGCTCATGAAGTAGGGCACTTAAACGGGCTACCTGTTAATCCCGCATTTGGAACAAATGGCAAAGAAGAGTACAACTCTACTTATGACGGCAACCCGGCAAGCGGGTTTTGGGTGGATAACGACACCAATGTTTCCGGCAGCACCTGCTTCATGGGCAATGCTCCATTTAAAACCGACGACAGAAGTCAAAACAATCCTCTAGGAAGATGGATTGACGGCCCGGATTACGTGCATTTGTTTAAAAATTTCGCCACAGACCCGTCGGATCCTGAAGGGCTTTTGGTCAGCGGTCTAATCTTCAAAAATGGCACAGTGGTGTTAGGAAATTGGTACAGTTTCTCAAACGGCACGTTAGACTCGCTGCCGCAGGGTAATTTTTCCATACAGACTTTAGACCGGATGGGAAATGTGCTAAACCAAACTTCGTTTAATGCGGCGTTCACCTTGGATTTTGACCCGACAGGACCAGTAGAAACAAATGTAACAGGATTTGCCTTCAAGATACCTTTCCCCGAAAACACCAGCTCTGTAAGAATAAGCTTCAACAATGTAACTAAAGTTGAAGTCAATCCGAATTCCAAATCGCTCAGGGACGCTATAAATTCCATTCCGGACTTCGGATTCGAAAAGAATCCAGAGAAAAGCAGAAAACTGCTGTTGAAGGAAGTTGATGTTTTCGAGAAACTTTTGGAAAAGCACAAGAAAGGGAAGGCTGTGGAGGAGTCCAAGATAAACGCCGCAATTGCCATTCTGAAGCACGTCATCAGAAAGAGTGTAGAAAAGTTGGTGATAGATTACACGCCACAAAATCCATTGCAACTTTCCAAAGGCTATATTTTGGATTTGGTAGATAACACAGTTGAAAGGCTTCAAGGTACGGTGATGCCCAACTCCAAAGTTCCAGCGAGGATAATGAACATCAATCCTGATAGTCTGAACGATAGTAACTTGGACGTGCTTTCTCAACTAGGGGAGATTCGAGGAGATTAATACGGACAAGTGGAGCTTTCCAAAATATATGTCATGAATTTGACAGGCAGTATAATTTCAAGGTTGAATATATGAAAAACAAGGCAAAAGACAGATTCAATTTGTATAAATTTTCAAGGCCTACCATATTGAAACTTGTTCTGCTGGCAGTTCTTGTAGTTTTTTCTCCTTTCTTAGCCATTTTGAACATACGTCTGTCTTACATCTGGTTAATAAACCCGTTCTTCTTATACGCTGCTACTACTTTTACAGGATATCCTGCCCCTCCTTTTTTGCAAACACTTTTGTTCTATGTACTTGCAGTTCTTTCCATAATTTTCTGGTACTTTGTTTCCTGTATTATAGTCTGGGTTTACGCCAAGGTAAAAATTTCATTGGTGGCAAGAAAATAATTTTTTGATGCCGAAATGGACAATTATATTCTGTCAAGTTAAAAATACTGTAAGATGAAAGGGGTTCTTTTCAGCTTCATACTGATAGTGACCGTGTTCAGCCTCATGACTTACATCTTCATACAGCGCGGCCTGGTGTACTCCAACGCCGGGCTGCGTGCAGTGGACACGAGGGTGAGCAGCATGCTCGACTTTTACAAGAGCGTGCTGTCGGACGGGGGAAAGGCGATAGGGATAATCACTACAAGGGCGCTGTCCGCATCGGTGAACTACGTCGTGACCAACGGGGTCGGTCTCCAGTCCGCCAACGACACCATAAGGGAGCTCATAGTCAACGGCACCATAAACGGCACGTCGCAGGCGCTCATGCAGTCGTCGACGATAATCGACTGGAAGGGCAAGATGGAGGCGATTGGAAACGGGGAAGGGTTCACAACCAACATCACGTTCATGAACGTGAGGGTGGCTCCCTATGACAGCTGGGACATAAACGTCTCGATGGACGTATACGTGAACATGTCCGACTCAAAGGGCGTCGCGAACATCACCAAGAGCGCGACTGTGAGCCAGCTGGTGGGTATAGCCGGCTTCGAGGACCCGGCGTACCCGCTGACCACATATGCAAGGGCGAGGAACACCGTCACAAAGAGCCCCTACATCGGCAACTATACAACAGAACTTGTATCGGCATCCGGAGGTAACAACTGGTTCCGCGGCGCTGCTGTGGTGTTTCCCAGCTCGCAGAATGCATCGATATCTGCAGTGTCCAACAAAAACCAGAAAGTGCTCGTGACGGACGACACCTCTGGCATAACAAGCCTTGCAAACCAGTTCGGCGCAGTGGTCTCCCAGGCCAGCACGATAAGCGGTATAACCGTCACTTACGTGTACAAGGCATCGAACGCGATGACGATTGTACCGAACAACACTAACGTACTGGTGGACGGCTCCAACGGGAACGTGTGGTACACCGAGAACATCATAAACGATTCCGCATCTTCCTACTACCACGCCAGTACCGTCGGCGGAAGCTTCCTCGACAGGCTGGAGGGCTCGCTGAATGTACAGAGCAAGTACAACCAGACCGGAGCTGTAATCGGCATTGAAAGTTTTGTCAACAAGACCACTCTGTCGTCGCTGGGACTGTCCGTGGACAATAGCAGGAGCAACGTGGACTATCTCTACTTTTCAAACGGCACATACGCCGCATACCAGGTCAAGGGTATGGATTCTTCCTTCAGGATTGATAAGCAGACGGGCCTAAACAATAATACGCACGACGTGGTGTACAATGTCAGCTCGATACTGGTATAAGATTTTTGCAGTTGTGGCGGCTGCCGCAGTCCTGATAGGATTGGCTGCGTACATATACAATCCGGGTGCCGTGAAGGCGGCTGTGAGAAGCATAATCCCAGGTTTTGCCGGCAACGAGACAAATGCGAGCACTGCAGTAACTCCTAGCGCACCACCCCAATCTCCGACACCAGGTTTCAATGCTACTAACGAAACGGGTGCTGGAGGAGGCGGTGCAGGCGGAGGGGGAAGTGGAGGCACAGGCGGCGGCTCTGCTGCACAGAACAAAACAGTGCAAGTCAGGCTGGAGATAACAAACATGTGTTCATCCAAACCGTTGCAGGGAGGCATAATACTGTGCACTACGGACCCCGGTCCTTACTACATCATAGTCCAGAACAGCTCCAGCGAGATCAACACCAGCTTCTACAACACATCGGGTTTCACGTTCAACCAGACATTCAACGCCAGCGACAACGCCCTGCTCTTCAATGTGTACGTGGAGGATCTTTCGACCCTGAGTTCGCCCGTGCAAAACCTGACAGCAGACGGCAACGCGACCGCCTACTTCAGGATAGGGGACTACACGACGACGACCACGCAGACGACCACGATTGCCATAATGCCCCTTTATGCAAACTACAGCGCCCTGTCACCGGGCGACTGGACGGACCTCAACCTGCGCCTGAGCACAAGTGAGAAGACGTACTATGTCGGCACCTTGTGGCTGCGCATAGGATAGCATCGGCCAAACGGCCAAATGATTAATTAGCAAACGCAAATTATATTTATGCCAGAGGAGAGGGTCGAGAGCGGGGTGCCCGGACTGGACAAGCTCACCGAGGGAGGGTTCGTCAGGAATGCGGTGTACCTTCTGGCGGGACAGTCCGGGACAGGGAAGACAATATTCTGCATGCAGTACCTTCTTCACGGGCTGAGGCTCGGCGAGAGCTGCGTTTACGTGACACTTGAGCAGCCTGTCGAGGACATACTATCCGACATGGGCAAGTTCGGCTGGAGGGAGGAGCTGCAGAAATACATCTCGCAGGGCAAGCTCATGATACACTACCAGCAGCCGAGCAGCATGGCGGAGCTGAGGGAGATAACAAGCAACCTCCTGAGGAGGTCGAACGCGAGCAGATTCGTGCTGGACAGCCTCTCGATAGCCACGATGGGCTGGAAGGAGTCCTCCCTGGAGCTGGGCAAGATAAGGATGGAGATTTTCAACTACATGCTTTCGGTCAAGAGGTCGGGCGTGACCAGCCTGCTGATAACGGAGATACCCGAGAGCGAGGTGAAGGCGCTGAGCAGGTACGGATTCGAGGAGTTCATAGCCGATGGCGTGATAGTGCTCCACTACATGGAGTATGCCGCGGGCGGGGTGCCGAGGAGCCTCATCATAAGGAAGATGAGGAGAACGGCGCACGGGAACGACATCTACCCGTTCGAGATAACAAACGAGGGGTTGAAGCTGGTGCCCGTGAAGAGGGGAATCTGAACACACAGGCTCTTACTGCGGTTCATTTTAAGGCGCCAAAACAAAATTAGATTCAGGGACAAGATGGCAGCCACAGGTTTTTCTGTTATGGTGAGTTCGCTTTCCCTGACGTCCTACGTGACAGTGTCAATCCTGATAATCTACATGGCCAAGAGGATGGGCTTCGGGGAGAGGAGCATAATACCGTGGCTATTCCTTTCCGTTGGCGTTGTCATTGTGTCGATAAACCACGCGGTCAACATACTGAGCGACTTCGGATACGACATATCAAGCCTTCTCTTTCTCACGCAACAGGACATCGTTCTCATGGGCAGCACCCTGGTCTTCATCGGCTTCGGCCTGGTAATCAGCGACAAGATAATAGAGACCTCCATGCTCAGGAGGAGGCAGGACGAGGTGAAGAAGGTGATGACCAAGCTCAAGGAGAAGTACATGAGGAGGGAGATAAGCGAGCACGATTTAAGGAGGATCTATCCCAAGCTTGTCGAGCGGCTGGCCGAACTCGAGGTCAAGCTCGAGGAGAAGGGTGCAAAGCGGCAAACTGCGTAGAATGCGAATACATTATCTGTTTGTAACCCCAAATTATCTATTGGACTTCGATGCTAGACCTGCTGACAATCTTCGTGGCCGTGTTTGTTTTTATCGGGTTTAGCGCGACGTCCTTCGTGCTCCTGTTCTTTGCAAGGAAGATACACGGCAAAAAGTTCTCCATATCATGGATAGTGCTGGCCGTGGGCAACGTGCTGCTCGGTTGGTCATACCTGATAATCCTCACAACCATCGAAAACTTTGTCCTGAGCGCCTTCCATATAGCGCTGATAGTGGCAAGCATGGCGTTCATAATGATCGGCATGATAAGCGTGTTCAGCGAGAAGACCGCCGAGATAACCTCCCTGAGGAACAGGTACAACGACATTAACGAAGGCTTGGAATACCTTAGGACGAAGTTCATGAAGCGCGAGATATCGGAGGAGGAGCTTAAGGAGCTGCACAAGGACTTTATAAGGGAGATGACCGAGATAGAGGTCAAACTCAGGAAGACAGGCGGCAAGGACGGCGAAGGAACCGGGAAGGCCGACCCGCCTGAAGAGAGTAGTGAAGATGCTGACGGAACATAAGCTGGCAGTGGTGCTCTCAAAGCTGGAGGAGCACCCGAACCCAAAGTACGCGCTTGAGCAGTACTCCATAACGCCGGGCGTGGCCGCTCACATACTTTTTCTTGCGAAGGGCGACATCGAGGGCAAGACAGTTTACGACCTGGGCTGCGGGACCGGCAGGCTGGCCATAGGCGCGGCCCTGCTCGGGGCGGGAGCAGTCTTTGGCGTGGACATGGATCCTGACACCAGGATAGTTGCCGAGAGGAACGCGATGTACGCGGAAAAGGTGACGGGGCTGCCCGTGGCGAGGACGTGCAAGTGGGTGCACGCCGACGTGTTCAAGCTCGATGCAAAGGCGGACACGGTGATACAGTTCCCGCCATTCGAGCTGGGGGACGTGTTCTTCAGGAAGGCTCTGGAGATAAGCGACACCGTGTACAGCATAGGAAAGTCCAGCGAGGCTATGGAGAGCAGGATAAGCTGGATCTGCAGGGAGCACGGGTTCGACATATGCAACGTCAAGAAGTTCGACTACAAGATAGCATGGAGGGACGGAGGGAAGGTGGGGTTCGAGATAATGCTCACGGCGGCGAAGAAATCGCCCCACAGTTAAGTTTTTAATATTAATAAACAGAACTAATAAAGTAACTTATACGATGATAAAGATGAGAGTAAAGTCGAGCAAGGCGAGAAAACAGAGAAAGTACCTGTACGAGGCGCCGATACAGGACAGAAGGAGGATGCTTTCTTCGCACCTGTCGAAGGAGATGAGGGAAAAGTACAGCAGGAGGGCTTTCCCCGTAAGGCTTGGCGACGAGGTCGAGGTCATGAGAGGCGAGTTCAGGGGAAAGAAGGGCAAGATATCGAAACTGAACCTGAAGACCTACAAGGTGTACATAGAGGGCATCGTCAGGAAAAAGGTGGAGGGCACGGAGAGGATGGCGGCTATGCACCCCAGCAACCTCAGGATAACGAATTTAAACTTATCTGACAAAAGAAGGGTACAGGCCATAGAGAGGGCCTCGAAAGGTGAGACTGTTGGTAAGGAAGCTAAAGGCTCTTAACGCGCCGGCATTTTGGAGGGTCGAGAAAAAGAAGACCACGTGGGTGGTCAGCCCCAGCCCGGGCCCTCACAAGAAGTTCGAGTGCATACCGCTGTCGATTATACTGAGGAACATACTGAAGATAGCCGAGAACGGGAAGGAGGCTAGCACAATAATAAAGGGCGGCGCGATAGCAGTGGACAACAAGATAGTCAGGTCGCCCTCTTACCCCGTCGGCCTTTTTGACACGATTTCCCTTACAAAGGACGGCAGGCACTACAGGATGGTGCCGAGCAAGAAGGGCCTGGAGATCGTCGAGATAAAGGAGAGCGAGGCCAACGTGAAGGTGTGCAGGATAAACGACAAGACTGCGCTGAGGAAGGGAAAGCTGCAGCTGAACCTTAACGACGGAAAGAACATACTCGCCGATGGCAAGGAGTACAGGACTGGCGATTCGCTGTTATTGGAGCTTCCGTCCCTGAAGGTTGTAAAGCACCTGAAGCTAAAGCAGGGCGCTGTGGGGATGGTGGTTAAGGGCACAGACTCCGGAAAGCTGGGAACCGTGGAGAAGGTGCTGGCGGGCAGCATGACGCAGCCGTCGAAGCTGGTGTGCAGGCTCGGGAAGGAGAGCGAGGAGGTCCTGAAGGACAGGTTCTTTGTTTTGGGCGAGGATAAGCCGCTGATAACCGTGGTGGGCAAGTGATGGCAGCGAACACCATGGACGCAGTCAGGCTGGAAAAGGTCACCCTCAACATCGGGTGCGGGGACGACAAGGAGAAGATAGAGAGGGCGCAGAAGCTGCTAAAGCTGCTGACGGGCAGGACGCCTGTGGTCACGGTCTCGAAGACGAGAAGCACCTTCGGGGTGCCGAAGGGGAAGCCGCTCGGAGCGATGGTCACCATCAGGAGGCAGCCGGCGATGGACTTTCTGAAGAAGGCGTTCTACGCCCTCGACAACAAGATGAGGGGCTCTCAGATGGACGCGACGGGGAATTTCAGTTTTGGCATCAAGGAGTACATCGACATGCAGGGCATAAAATACAGCCACGATGTGGGCATGATGGGGCTCGATGTCGCGGTGACCCTTGAAAAGCCCGGCTACCACGTGAAGAGGAGGAAGGTGAAGCGCGCAAAGCTGGGGAAGGAAAAGGCTATAACAAAGGATGAGATTGCGGGATGGTTGAAAAACAATTTTGGGGTTGGTGTGGTTGAGTGATTTTGACATGGAAGACATAGTCACGAGGCTAAACGGGGCGCTGCTGAGGAAGGCCGAGATGCACGGCAGCCTGACCGAGTTCTACACGGACGTCTTCCAGAGGCTGGCCGTTTTTTCCGTGTCGGGAAAGGTCGAGATTTTGGAGCTGTTCGGGGGAATGGGTGGGTAGAAAAATGGTCAAGAAGAAAAAGGACGCGTGCAGGATATGCGGAAGGCAGGATGCGGTCATCAAAAAGTACGGGCTTTTCTACTGCAGGCAGTGCTTCCGCGAGCACGCGAGAGAGATGGGATTCAAAAAGTACAGCTGAACATTTTATCCCAGCTATTTTCTGTATAAAAAGCTTACAGTCACAAAGTTATTCGGGGAGATAACATGGAAGAGTCGGAAGTTTATGTCTTGGGTGGCAGGAGGACTGGGGAGGTTATCGTAAGAAGCAAATCGCAGGTGGACAGCTACAGGAGCCATGACCGCGGTGTGTCGTTCGTGGCCTCGGACGGCAAATTAGACGAAGCAGAACCATGGGATTACGGGAGACCTTCTGGCAGGTGGCTGAACGTGCGTGAGGTCATATTCACCGGGAAAATGCCTACGAGCTACCTGAAAGCGCTCAGAAGTTACAATTTCAAGGACGGGCGAGAGCTTGATGATGCGATAGAAATCCTTGAAGGCTATTATGTTGACGATCACCTTATCCAAAACAGCAAAAATCTGCAGAGGCTCGCGGATGAGTCGCAACGATGAATTTTTGTCGTAAAATAATCTGTTTAAAGTTTTTCTACCCCAAATACAAATCCAGTTTATGCTAGAATACATACCCCTGTCGATAGCGCTGCTCGGCTCGTCCATAGCCGGGCTGTGGGACCTGAAGACGACGGAGATACCTGACTGGATACCCAACGTCATGGTCTTGCTCGGCATTGCATTCTGGGGGGTGCAGTCGTACCTTCTCAACGACTACTGGCTCATAGCGCAGAGCCTCGTGGCCGGAGCATCGCTGTTCGGGCTCGGGGCTTTGATGTACTACTTCGGGCAGTGGGGAGGAGGCGACGCGAAGATTCTCGCGGCCACGGGAGTCCTTGTACCGGCCAACATCTACAACATGTCGAGGACGTTCCTTCCGTTCCCGGCGAGCTACCTGATAAACGTCTTCCTCCTCGGAGCGGTGTACATGATAATCTACGCGGTGGTGCTGACGCTGAGGAACAGGGAGATAGTGGTTGACTTTCTGCAAAGCGTGAGGGGGAAGGCCAAGACCACTCTGGCAGTATTCGCCGGAATATTTTTGCTCATGTATGCTGTCACACTCCTGCTAAGCTCACGATTTGGCGTGCAGCAGGGCTTCGTGCAGATGTCTTCCAGTTCGCTGACCGTGTCGTTGCTGTACCTGTCTCTGGTAATGCTGTGGAGGTTTGTGCTGTCCGTCGAAAAGGTGGGCTTCAGGAGAAAGGTCCCTGTTAGCAAGCTGAGGGTAGGGGATGTGCTTCTCGACTCAAAGTACTGGGAGGGCGTCACCAAAAAGGACGTATCCAGGATAAAAAAATCTGGCAAAAGGTATGTGGTGATAAAGGACGGCGTGAGGTTCGGCCCCGTGTTTCCCATAGCTCTGGCGTTCACCCTGATTGCCGGGGACTTCATCCTGCTTTTCTTCAATTTCATTTAGAAAAAATTTTATCAAACCGCTGACGACAGCATGTCTCTGCTGATGGCGCCTTCCCTCACCATGACAAGCTTGCCGCCACTCAAATCGACCACAGTGGACGGCCTGCCGTATTTGCACCTGCCCGCATCAATCACCAAATCAACCTTTTCCCCAATCTGCTTCACGGCAGTGTCCGCATCAATCGGCTCAGCCCCGCCCGAAACGTTTGCGGATGTTGCGGTCAGGGGAAAGTCCACCTCTCCAAGTATGCCAAGCGCGATTTTGTTGTCGGGTATCCTGAAGCTGAACTTCCTAGTCGGTGAAAGCAACTTCGGCAGCACTTTAGAGTTCAGAATAATTGTCAGCGGCCCTGGAAGGAACCTCTTGGCGACCTTGTACGCAAGCTCGCTGAACTCAAAATATTTCTCGGCCTGTTCCAAGCTGCCGACAGCACCGGACACGGGCTTGTCAAACGCCCTCCCCTTCACCTCGAACACTTTATTTATCGCATCCTCGCTTGTGGCATTCACGCCGAGAGCGTACAATTTGTCCGTCGGGTAGATTCACAGGCCGCCGCCCTCTAGGATTTTTGAAGCTTTCCTGCCTTTTTTTTTGTCTATGCTCACCTCCGCAGCCCTGACCCACCACACAAA
>CAYRSM010000006.1:0-28961 GCA_964427125.1 uncultured archaeon
AACCAGTACCGTCCAGTCTTTCTGAATTGCATTTTTTCTTTGTACCCGTGTTTATTGATCCTGTCGGCAATGACAACATCGGATTTGTTCTTTAATTTGACCAGTATTTTCCTTATGACAGGATAGCCAACTTTAGGTACGCCAAAATCGGCAATACCATCGCCTATTTTCGATTTCCCCAACATAAGCCCGCCCGTGCTTTCGAAATGCAGGTTGTCCAACAGCGTAATTCTTTGGTCCTCTGTAAACTTTATTGCATCAGTGGTCAAAATATCACCCCTGTTTTCTGGGCAATCCTTTTCGCCTAGAAATATCATCACCCTGATTTCTGCGTCTGAGAAAATTTTAGCGGGTCTTGTATTGAAAAGAGCCATCCTGCTGACCGACATAAACTTCCTTATCAGTTCCCTTGCCTTTGACGTGCTTTCGTTTATTGCAATGGAATTGGTGATTATCAGGCCCACTTGGCCCCCCTTTCTAACTATTTCCAACGTTCTCTCCAAGAAGTTCGCTGCAATTTCGCCAGCGTTGCTCGTCTCGAATTTGTATATGGAAACCTTTTCAAAAGGCTTCAAAATATTTCCGTATGGAGGATTCCCGATTACTATGTCAAACCCGTTCTCCCCGTTGTTAAATGAATCGTAGAACTCGAATGCCCAGTGAAACGGCTTCAGTTTCTGGAAGTCATCAACACTGATTTTAACTCTCTCGTTCAGTTCCTGATACAGGCGCATATCCAGAAGATGCTTGAGTTTCTTGTCAATCTCCTCGATTGTCTTCTTCAATCCCCTGCCCCTGTCGCCACTCGAATCCTTGTACTCCTTCACCAAATTGTCCCGTTTGACTATCAAAAGCTTGAGAGAGTCCCCGCCGTTGTCGAACCAGTCGTCCAGCTTAAGCTTCATCTCTTTGAACTTGCTGATGTCGGCGTACCCTATAAGGCTGTTCCCCACCCTTACGTTGTAGTCTATGTTCGGGAGAGGCTCGACCCTGTCGGGCTCGTATACTGCCACCAGCCACAGCCATAGTCTGAGCTTGGCAATCTCGATGGCGTTGGGGTTTATATCGACGCCGTACAGGTTGTTCTTCAGGATTATTTTCCGGATTTCTATTTGCGACATGCCCAGCTTGGAATTTTCATTTATGGTCTCGTATATGCCCAGCAGGGTGTTGGCAGCCGACAACAAAAACGCCCCGGAACCGCATGCGTTGTCGCACACCTTTATGTTGCTTATTATTTCGCTAAGAATGTCTTTCTGGATGTGTCCGTCGAGGGAATATACATCTTCTATATGCTTGATAGTGGGAAATTTGGAACGGTGTTCTTCCCTCAATTTGTTCGCCTCGGAGACGATTAGCTGTTGGATTGTGTTTTCAGACAGATATTGTGTGACAATTTTAGGCGTGTAATACGCTCCCGTACCTTTCCTGTCCTCTGCGGTCATGGCCCTTTCAAATATAAAGCCAAGTATTTCGGGGTCAAGCGTCTTTTCGTTGAAAGCCCCCTCGACGTGGACAAACCTGAAAGAGTCCAAAAAACTTATCACATCTTTAAGAATCTTTGATTTGACCCTGTAATCGTGATTTTTCATCTCGACTTCAGTCTGCAAAAACAAGCTGCCGTTCAAATACGGCACGTCCCTGAACTTGAGGTTCACGTCCGCCCGTTTGGACTTTTCCGTGTTAAAGACCTGAAAGAAAAGCTGTTTCAACTCGTCGCTGAGGCGGGTGTCGTCAAGAGTCGAGAGGTACTCTAGCACGTCGTCTTTGACTATACTTTTGGACTGCAGGAATTTGATGAAGATCAGGCGGTCAATGATTGTCTGCGCTATTTGCTCCTGTTCCTCGGGATTGTTTACGAACAAAATATTTTTAACGAGGCACTCGGTTTCAGGTATTTTTCGCGTCCTATTTTCGTGGTCTTTGTACGCTCCCCCATGCAGCAAGGCGTTGTACCATATGTAAAATTTTTTGCTAATTTCCTCCTCCGCCTTTTCACCCGATACTTTCTTTTCTCCCGTGAGAAATTCTTTTATTCTGTTCAAGTCTCTGACGGAATCAAACCTGCCTGCAACGCGGAACAGCTTGTCCACGAAAACCCATTTCAAGCCGTCTGTGGCAATGCCGAACTGGTACTTTTCCTTGACCTCCGCAAGCCGGAACAATCCAGTTATCTGGTTGACCGCACCGCTGGGGCTTTTGTCGAACAAGTCTGCGTTCAGGGGCTTCGCCTCTACAAGAAATTCCATGTTTTGCTGGTTCTTGATGCGGTAATCGACCTTCCTCGTTTCTCCAGTTAGACCCTTGAAATGCTTTTCGGGGAGCTTTTCGAGGTTGAGGCTGCGAAGGATGGGCTCTATCAGCGACTCTTTTGTAACGGCTTCTGGGTCTGCCTTCTCCACCAAAAAATTCGAGTAAAGCTCTTTTCCTTCTTCAAGCACTCGCTTAATTCCGTCCAGCGTTAACTTTTCCTTGAACTCGTCAAGCAATTTGGCCACGTCTATTTCCATCAAATCAACCATGCCTATCGCTAACCAGCACTCATTTAATGTACTCTGGTGGAAATAAAAATTTGTATCCTTTAACAATTTCATGCTTGCGAGCCGGTGATATGCGATTGGCGTTTACTTCTTGATGCACGCCTTTATGAACCCGTCGAACAGCGGGTTAGGCCTCAGCGGCCTCGAAGTGAACTCGGGATGCGATTGTACGCCCAACATGAACCTGTGGTTGGGCAGTTCCCCTATCTGCTTTATATTCCCGTCGGGCGTGCTTCCGGAAAAGACGAATCCCTTCTCCTCGAGAGTCTTCACATATTTCGGATTGATCTCATAGCGGTGCCTGAACCTTTCCACGGCTTCCGTCTTGCCGTAGCTTTTGTGCGCAAGCGTCTTCGGGGTTATCTTTATCGTTTGCCCGCCGAGCCTCATAGTGGCACCGTACTCTGACTTTTCCATTATCTCCTTCTGCCAAGGCAGCAGGTCGACTACGGGGTGCGGCGTCTTCGGGTCAATCTCCGTGGTGTTCGCCCCCTTCAGGCCGCAGACGTTCCTCGCAAACTCCACGACCATCAGCTGCAGCCCGTAACACAGCCCCAAAAGCGGTATGTCGTTCTCCCTCGCGTACTTTATCGTCAGAATCTTCCCCTCGACCCCGCTGCCTCCGAAGCCTCCAGGCACTATGATGCCGTCCAGCGACTTCAGGATGGCGAGCCTCTTAGGGTCGTCCTCGAACTGCTTCGCGTCTATCCACTCTATCTTCGGCTTCCTGCCGTTGTTCCACGCGGCGTGCCTCACAGCCTCTATCACGGAGACGTAAGAGTCCGCCAGCTGGAACGAGCCGGTGTCGAAATATTTCCCGACTATCCCTATCCTGACCTCCTTGTTCAGCGTCTTCACCTTCTCGGCCATCGCCTTCCACTCGCCGAAGTCCGTCCTGCCGCCCTTCGCCCCGAACTTTGACAGTATTCTTTCGCCCAAAAGCTGCTGCTCGAAGATTATCGGGAGCTCGTACACGTTTCCCACGTCCGGGTTCGATATGACATCCTCCTTTTTCACGTTGCAGAACATAGCAATCTTCTCCTTCCTCACGTCGTCAATCGGCCTCTCGGACCTGCACATGAGTATGTCCGGCTGCACGCCCATCGACATCAGCTGCCTCACCGAGAGCTGGGTGGGCTTTGTCTTCTGCTCGCCTATGTGCATCGGCACCGGAAGGTAGGTTGTGTGCACCTGTATGGCCTTCTCCCCGTCGAACTTCATCTGCCTCGCGGCCTCGATGAAAAGCGCGTTCTCATAGTCCCCCACGGTGCCGCCTATCTCCACAATCATGAAATCCACGCCAGATTTTTTAGCGACCTCCCTTATCCTCCTCTTTATCTCGTCTGTGACATGGGGTATCATCTGCACGGTCTTCCCGAGGTACTTTCCCTCCCTCTCGTTCTGCACGACCTTCCAGAATATCTGCCCCGAAGTTATGTTGTTCTCCTTCGACAGGTTGACGTCCAGGAACCTCTCGTAGTGGCCGAGATCCTCGTCTATCTCGCCGCCGTCGTTTGTCACCCAGACCTCCCCGTGTTCGGTCGGCCTCAGTGTGCCCGCGTCAAAGTTCAGGTAGCCGTCCAGCTTCATCGCAGTTATCTTGTAGCCGCGAGCCTGTAGGAGCTTTGCGATGGAGGCGGTCACAATCCCCTTGCCTAAACCACTAAGGACCCCTCCAGTCACGAAGATGTAATTTACCATAGAAAAATCATTGTTTTGACCATATAAAAACCAACCTTTAAAAGCGGGCGCTGCAAAGCATAAGTATTAAAAAGCCGAAATCAACATAAGTTTAATGTGATGAACATGGACGCATTCAAGACACTCCATTACCCGTTCATGACCGAAAAGACGGTCAGCCTCGTCGAGAGGGAGAACAAGGTGGTCTTCATAGTGGACAGGGGAACCGACAAGAAGCAGATAAGGGACGCCGTGGAGAAGATGTTTGAGGTCAAGGTGGAGAAGGTCAACACTCTCGTTGACATGCAGGGAAGGAAGAAGGCGTTCGTGAAATTGAAGCCGGAGTACAGGGCGGTGGACGTGGCGACGAAGCTCGGAATGGTGTAGGCCCGCAATCCAAATCATTTAATCGGCGTCATCGCATCTTTAGTTATGATAGACCTGCTCGGCTATGCGGCGCTGACGGCCGTGATAATCCTGATAAACGTCGTCCCCGCGCTGGCACCGCCTTCCTGGCTTGTGCTGAGCCTCTACAAGATTAACAACCCGGGTCAGGACGTGCTCACGATAGCCCTTGTCGGGGTGATAGGCTCGGTTCTGGGAAGGTATGTGATGTACAAGTATTCTTCCGTGTTCGGGAACTTTCTGCCAGCAAAGTACTCGCGCAACATACACATGTTCAAGAATGTCATCGACGGCGGGAACTTCGGTCCGTTCATGACCAGCCTGCTCTTCTCTCTCGGGCCGCTGCCGTCGAACTTCCTTTTCATCTCGTCCGGCATGTCGGGCGTGAAGCTGCCGCCCCTGCTGGCGGGGTTTGCGCTTGGGAGGTTCGCATCCTACACGTTCTTTGTATTTGCCGCATTCCATGCTTTGAGATTCTTTTCCTTCCTCGGCATCGACCTGACGCTTGCATCCGACTTGATTGGCATACTCGCTACTGTAACTGTCGTGCTCATCGACTGGAAAAAGTTCTTGAAAAGGAAAGGGTAAGCTTTAAATCCTGAAAATCTGAATGCCTAGTAGGGGCTTGATATGGACAGGGAACTGAAGAAGCTGGTCGGTTTCATAATCGTGGGCCTTGCGGTGCTGGTCCTCGTCGCGGTCTCGAACTACGCCTTCATAAGCCAGATACTTCTCATATTCACCAAAGCGGCCAAGTTCTCGCTTGCTGTGACTGTGATATTCGGCACGCTGTCCCTGGTCTTCGACGCGATAATAATCAAGCTGATAATGGGCTACATTGGCGAAGACGAATAGAAAACAAACCGATATCTTTAAGTACCCCTCCCTTTATATACTTAATTACTCTAACAGATTGATTACCAACAGGTGTCTATTTGCCAGTGGATTTCAAGATAAGGGTCGAAAACATCGTTGCTTCGGTCACTCTCAACACAAAGATACCCCTCAACAAGATAGTCTCTAAGATGGAGGGCATGGAGTACGAGCCCGAGCAGTTCCCAGGTGTAGTTTATAGGATGACCGAGCCAAAGGCGGCGGCTCTGATTTTCGGCTCCGGCAAGATAGTCTGCACGGGCGCGAGGAGCATAGACGATGTGCAGACCGTGATAAAGAAGATACTCACCATCATAAGGGGCATCGGCACGAGCGTCCCGAGGGAGTACAGGATTGACGTGGAGAACATAGTCGCGTCGGCAAAGCTGAACGCGAGGCTGAATCTGGACACCATCGCCTACAACCTCGAGAACTCCGAGTACGAGCCCGAACAGTTCCCGGGGCTTGTCTACAGGATGACCGAGCCAAAGGTGGCGTTCCTTCTCTTCGGTTCCGGCAAGATAATCTGCACCGGGGCGAGGACAGTAAAAGATGTAAAGACAGCAGTCGGAAATGTGTACAGGAAGCTCAGCGGCATAAAGGCCCTGATAAAAGAGCCGAAAGCGTAAAATTTCCATCAGACACATTGTCACTCTGATTTTCCACTCATTTCACACGCAAAAAATCCGGCACGAACTTTTTTCCGAACTCTTTCACAAATTGCTCAATTTTAAATACGTGACAGCACACTGTTTTAATTGAATGGAGAGAGAAGAAGTTATCGAGCGCTTTTCGGCGTTCCTCACGGAGTTCTACTACACGGCACTGCTGAAGGCGTCGGACGAGGGGGCAAAATCGGTTGATGTCGACTTCAGGCAGCTTGAGCAGTTCGACGCGGAGCTTGCCGACTGGTTCATCGACGCGCCGGACCAGACGCTCTCCTTTTTCCAGGAGGCTCTCTCCAACCTTGACGTGCCCGATGCAAAGATCAAGATGAGGTTTTTCAACCTGCCCGCATCGAGGGAGATAAGGATAAGGAACGTGAGGGCGGAGCACGTGAAGAGGCTCATAGTCATAGACGGAATGGTCAGGCGTGCGAGCGAGATAAGGCCCGAGGTCTCAGAAGCCATCTTCGAGTGCATGGAGTGCGGCAGCAGGGTGAGCATGCTCCAGACGGACGCCTCCGCGATAACCTACCCCTTCGAGTGCGAGAACCCGAACTGCGGCAGCAAGAAGAGGTTCAAGTTCGTGGACCACAAGATATTCGACGCGAGGTGGCTCACGGTGGAGGAGCCGTACGAGGTGGTCAGCAGCGAGAGGCCTTCCCAGCTGAAGATCTACCTGAAGGAGGATTTGACATCCCCGAAGTTCCACAGCAAGACCGACCCGGGCAACAGGATAAAGATGGTCGGGGTGCTGAAGGAGCTGCCCAAGAGGATAAAGGGGGCGATGTCAAGGCAGATGGACATATACCTGGAGGCGAACAGCATCCAGAACCTGGAGAACATAGAGTGGGAGGAGCTGGACATAAAGCCCGAGGACGAGAAGTGCATACTCGAGCTGTCGAGGGACCCTAAGGTCTACGACAAGCTGACGGCATCGGTCGCGCCGAGCATCTATGGCATGGACGAGATAAAGCAGTCGGTGATACTGCAGCTGTTCGGCGGCTGCCAGCACATACAGAAGGACAAATCCAAGATCAGGGGGGACATAAATATTTTGCTGGTCGGCGATCCTAGTACTGCCAAAAGCGCGCTCTTGAAAGTCGTGTCCACGCTCATACCGAGGGGAAGGTATGTTTCTGGAAAGGGAGTCACGGGAGCCGGTCTGACGGCCACGGTAGTCAAGGACGAGGATTTTCTCGGCGGCTGGGTGTTGGAAGCCGGTGCTGTGGTGATGAGCAACCGCTCGCTTTGTTGTATTGATGAATTCGAGAAGATAGAGAAGACCGACCAGGTCGCCCTGCACGAGGCCATGGAGCAAAACACGGTCTCGATAGCAAAGGCGAGCATCATAGCCACGCTCCCCGCGCAGACGGCCATCTTAGCGGGCGCGAACCCGAAGCTGGGGAGGTTCGACGACTACATGCCCATCAAGGAGCAGCTCAACATACCCGAGACGATACTCTCAAGGTTCGACCTGAAGTTCGCGCTGAGGGACATACCCGACATGGAGAAGGACGCGAAGATGGCCGAGCACATACTGCAATCCAGACATTATGGCGAGGTGGAGATCAAGGCGGAGGTGGAGGCGACACTCTTGAAGAAGTATGTCGCATATGCGAGGAAGCATTGCCACCCGAAGCTTACGCATGAGGCTGGCGAAGAGCTGAAGAGGTTTTTCCTGGAGCTCAGGGAGAAGTCGAAGGAGGGCCCCATAAGCATAACAACGAGGCAGTACGAGGCGCTGATAAGGATGGCGGAGGCGAGCGCGAAGATACAGCTCAGGGGCGAGGTGAACAAGGAGGACGCGATAAGGGCGATTAGCCTGATGAAATTTTCTCTGCGGCAGTTCGGCATGGAGCCGGGCTCTGACGTGATAGACATTGACAAGGTGGAGGGACAGACGATGACAGCATCGCAGAGGAACAAGAGCAGGCTTGTCCTTGAGATAATCGACGAGCTCACCGCGTTGATGGGAAAGGACATACCGAAGGAGGAGGTCGTAAAGCGCGCGGAGAGGCAGGGGCTCAACTCGAGGGACGTCGAGGAGATGATAGAGAAGATGAAGCGCGAGGGGCTGCTTTTCAGCAGCAAGCACGGCGTAATTGCAAAGGCTTAAACGGGTTTTCAAAACGTATTAAAGGTTATTCACAAGTTTTTATTCAGTCGATATGACAGGTATTAAAATGGGAAAAAGGGAATTGGTAGATTTCGCACGTACGTATTCCGTTGATGTCTTGGGACTGGATATAGGGGACGCATTTGGAAAAGAGGGGGAAGACGCGGCCAACAGGCGTTATGCGATTTACTGGTCGCCGCGGGTAGGTCTGAAATTCTGTCACAAGTCATTTAAAAACGAACGCGATGCCAAACTGGAAAAGGAAAAACTGTCGCTTGATTACGACGTCTTTTCTAGGACATGGAATGCGTACGGCGGTGCAAGCGACTATATGCCGGTGACAAGATGTTTTTTAAGGAAGTCAGCGAAGGACATCGCAAATGCTGTTCCCCATGAAAAATGGCACGATTTCATAAAGAAATTTGACATCCCCGGAAACTTGATGATAAACGAAGCCGTGGCAAGCGCGTTGGGTGTCAACAGTTCCATAAGCATGACAGGTCAAATATACGGCAAAAAATCCAGGCAGCATATGGAAGCGGTTGCCCAGAGGGAAAGAAAACTTGCAGGCTCCAAGTTGGTAAACGCCTTGGTCAATGATTTAATCAATTTGTACGAATCGGAAAAACCCGAGGTAGATGTATTGAGGGAAAAGAAAAGGATATTGAAAGGTTTTAACCAGTCTGAAAAACCAGTGGATTTGAAAGTAAGAAACAACGCCGACTTAGCAGACCGTTATGTTTACTGCGCACTGTTCCCGTTGGCTGACAATGTCTACAGAAGATACGGGCCGGGTTCCGTCGTGGTATTTGCAGTGGCCATGAGAAAATCTAGGTATGAAGGTTTCGAGGCTGGCGTGAAGGAACTGCTAAAATACTACACGGGCCAAGACAGGGAATGCTATAGAAAAACTATAAATGTGTGCCGTGACTGAATACCATGCATCAGCGGAGTGCTGGACTATTTTACTTTTCTAAATTACAAACAAGTCTTGTGCAGAGAAGGCGCGGCGTCGTAGCAAAGGCATAAGGCGGTTCAGCATCACTTGCAGTTCACTGATTTAGATTTGTCACCCGATAAAGCTCGAGAATCAGCTTGGGCTTTCCGAAGTCTGCTGGCTCCTTGCGGGCGTTTACCTCCAGGACAAGCGAGCCCTCCCATCCAAGATCGACTATCACCGAATTGATGTGATAGGTGCCGCCATGCCACGTTGTGCCCCTGATGAGGCCGAACGCGTCCGATGGAATTTTTATATCCTCTGCCGCAAGGAGCATCTCGTCGCAGACTTCGTTCCAATTTTTATGTTCGCGTTCATTCAACATGACGGGGTTTGAAATTGCTTCACTTGCATCCATGGAGTCGACAGATTTTTCCACTGCAAAGCAGCTGTCCTTCAGTTTCAGCTCGACATACCCAAGTGCCCCCCCCCCGGCGAGTTCACAGTTATCCTTTCCCCACGGTTGCAGGCGTAGAATCTTCCCACAAGGTCGCCAGCATGGTAGGTAATGGGAGTGTGCAAATTCCTGTAACCCAGCGTCGCGGTCAGCATGCCTTTGCTGTACACCGGAGGCTCGTTCAGCACGTAGAAATCGGAGAACACCCTTGCCAGTCTGCTCCTTGTCGATATGCCCAGTTCGTCAGCTTCCAAAAAATAATCAGCCATGTCTTGCGACACCCTGGCCCCGACTTTTACAACTCCAGAATACTTCGTCTGCTTCACGACTTCGATTATTGAAAAGTCTTCGGTGCAAAGCATGCCCACCCACCCTAATAAATTCTGAATAACAACCTCAAGTCCTTTACTTTCGATTGCTTGTCCAACTGCGGTTATGCGCACTTTTATTGAAAACAGGCGAAATTATTCTTATGCAGAGAAGGCGCAGTGTGCAAAATCCATTCTACAGGCAGATAGCCGAGGAGCGCATCGGGATACTTTTCAATCTGGCGAAAAAGGAATTTGATACACATCCCGACAGGAGCAGGAGGTACGTCCAGCTTGCAAGGAAGATAGGGATGAGGTACAACGTGAGGCTTGCCCATGATGTGAAGAGGAGCTTCTGCAAGGAGTGCGGCACGCTGCTGGTGCCCGGCAAGACGTCGATAGTCAGGACGAACGCGAGGGAGAGGGCGCTGAGGATAAAATGCCTGAACTGCGGGCACTATTACCGTTATCCAATAAGTTTAAAAAGAGCAAAGGCAGATTAATTTAATATGGTTACGGCAAGGGAAGTCGAGGCCGGGGTTTTTGTCGGCAAGCTGAAGGAAGAGCTGAAGAAGATCGAGAGCATAAAGTCTCCCGACTGGATGTCCTTCGCAAAGTCCGGGTCGCACAGGGAGAGGCCTCCGGAGCAGCCGGACTTCTGGTACGTCAGGACGGCGTCGATGATGAGGCGCATGTACATGGACGGACCTGTCGGGGTCGAGAGGCTGAAGACTTTTTACGGCGGGAGGAAGAGCAGGGGCGCAAAGCCCTACAAGTTCAGGCAGGCTTCCGGCAACATACTCAGGAAGATAATGCAGCAGCTCGAGGCGGCGAAGCTGGTCGAGAAGGAGGGAAAGAGCGGCAGGAGGCTTACAAAGGAGGGCGTGAAACTTATGGACAGGGTGGCTTTGGAGGCGAAGGACAGTGCAGCAGCAAACTGATGTGACGCCCGAGCAGCTCAGGCAGCTCGAGGAGATGAAGAAGACTGTGATAAAGAAGATACTGTCCAGGGACGCCATCGAGAGGCTGGGTAGGATAAGGGTGGTGAAGCCCGACCTGGCAACCCAATTGGAGCTCTACCTGTTGCAGCTCTACCAGGGCGGAAAAGTCAAGAGCGAGATAACGGACTCGCAGCTGAAGACGTTCCT
Organism: uncultured archaeon; assembly: GCA_964427125.1. Taxonomy (GTDB): domain Archaea; phylum Aenigmatarchaeota; class Aenigmatarchaeia; order CG10238-14; family SCSR01; genus DATDXT01. The sequence continues at coordinate 11,130 of CAYRSM010000006.1, forward strand.
CGACGCGATATCCAGCAGGCACGAGTTCAACATAATGAGATAGGTGCGTGTTTATGGGAAGAAAGAAGATAGTCATGGCGGCCGGCAAGTTCGGCGCGAGGTACGGCAAGAAGCAGAGGGCAAAGTACTCGGAGGTGGAGGCCCTTGAGAAGCAGACCCACATGTGTCCGAGGTGCAAGATGAAATATGTAAAGAGAGTCTCCTCAGGGATATGGCTCTGCTCAAAGTGCGGCCACAAGTTCGCCGGCATGGCTTACTACCCGTCGATGGAAGTTGTGAAGGAATAAAAAAATGGAGTTGATTACATGGCTTACAAGTGCGCGTATTGCAAGAAGGAGATAAGCGAGCTCGAGGACCACATAAGGTGCCCTTTCTGCGGGCAGCGCATACTGGTGAAGGCTAGGTCCGACACGCCTAGGACAGTCAAGGCGGCGTAGCTCTTGCACGGGCTGCATTTGCGGCGTTTTGTAAAATTATAAATGGTCTTAAAGCCAAAATAAAAGGGTAGGAATATGGAAGAAAGACAGAAGTTTGTGATGCCCGGCGACAGGCTGTGCGACAGGCAGGGCAAGAAGATTGGCGGAGGAGTGTACCTCGAGGATGACACGATATTTTCGAGCGTGATGGGCCGCCCTAAGATAACGCCGGACGAGGTCTATGTGCTGCCGTTTTCCGGAGTCTACATGCCCAGGGCCGGCGACATGGTTGTCGGAAAGATAGTCAGCGTGGAGGTCTCCGGCTGGTTCGTCGACATAAATTCCCCTTATCAGGCATTTCTGCCTTTGGCGGAAGCTGTCGAGGAGTACATCGACACTTCGCGCGTCGAGATGAGCAGGTACTTTGGAATCGACGACCTCATATACTGCGTGGTTTCGAGGGTGACTAACGAGAAGAACGTCAGGGTCTCGATGGCCGACAGGGCTGCCAGGAAGATCGAAGGCGGCGTGGCCTTGCCGGTGACTCCCACAAAGGTGCCGAGGATAATCGGAAAGGCCGCGAGCATGATAAAGCTCATCAGGGACAAGACGGGGTGCAGGATGCTGGTAGGCCAGAACGGGGTCGTGTGGATAGACGGCCAGAACAAGGCGAAGGCGATAGAGGCGATTCTGGCGATAGAGAGGGAGGGTCACATGGAGGGCCTGACAGAGAAGATAGAGAGGATGCTGGGCTGATTGTTATGGGAGGACACAAGTCGGACGTTCCATTGGTCGTGGACGGGAAGAGGATAGACGGGAGGCTGCCGTCGGACATAAGGAAGATGTCAATGAGGGCCGGCGCTGTGAGCAACGCGAACGGCTCGTCCGAGGTGAGCTTCGGCAACACCGCCGCGATAGCTGCTGTATACGGTCCGAGGAACCTCTACCCGAAATTCATGCAGGAGCTTGACACGGGGATAATCAGGGTCAGGTACACGATGCTCCCGTTCAGCACCGACGACAGGAAGAGCCCGGGACACGACAGGAGGAGCACGGAGCTGTCGAAGGTCATAAGGCTGTCGCTGGAGCCTAGCCTGTTCCTGGAGGACTTTCCAAAGTCGGTCGTGGACGTCTTTATCGACATAATACAGGCGGACGGCAGCACCAGGGTCACAGGGATAAACGCGGCCAGCATCGCGCTTGCCTGCTCGGGCGTGCCCATGAGGGACCTGGTCGCGGCATGCTCCGTGGGCAAGGTGGATGGCACGCTCATGGTCGACATAGCCGGGAAGGAGGACAACTTCGGCGAGGCGGATGTCGCAGTGGCGATGCTCCCCAGCAAGGACGAGGTCTCGCTTCTGCAGATGGACGGCCAGCTTACAAAGGAGGAGATGGTGACGCTTTTGAACATGGCGAAGGACGCCTGCTCGAAGATATACGCCGAGCAGAGAAAGGCACTGGAGAAGAAGTACACGGGTGAATGAATCATGGAGAATTACGCGCTTGAACTGATAAGGGGCGGGACGAGGCTCGACAAGAGGAAGCTTGACGAGTACAGGAAGATACAGGTAATGAACAACGCCATACCAAAGGCGGAGGGCTCCTGCAGGGTGAGGATGGGGGACACCGAGGTCATAGCGGGGGTGAAGGTCGAGTTTGGAAAGCCTTTCCCCGACACGCCGAACGAGGGGACTCTCAGCGTGAATGCGGAGTTTTCGCCGATAGCGTCTCCGGACTTTGAGCCGGGCCCGCCGAGCGAGGACGCGACCGAGCTTGCCAGGGTAGTTGACAGGGGCATACGCGAGGCGCATGTGCTGGACATGGAAAAGCTGTGCATAACTCCCGGCGAGAAGATATTGTGTGTCTATGTCGACCTTTTGATAGTGAACCACAGGGGCAACCTGATAGACGCGTGCTCCCTTGCGGCGGTGAACGCGCTGTGGAACGCGAGGCTGCCGAAGGTGGAGAACGACAAGATAGTCAGGGGCAGCAGCGCGGGAAAGCTGCCTGTGTCATGGAAGCCGATGAACATAACGGTCTGCAAGGTCGGGGACAAGACGATTCTGGACCCCTCGCTCGAAGAGGAGGCTGTGCTGGACGCAAAGCTGTCCATATCGGTGAGGGACGACGACAAGATATGCGCGCTGCAAAAGCAGGGAAAGGGCTCTATAAGGTTCGGCGAGCTCGAGGGGATGTTCGACATGGCCATCGCCAAGAGCAAGGAACTGAGGCGGATGGTCCTTACCGAGTGAATGCTGATTGGTCTGGAAAAATTCTTGGCACAACAATTTCACATTTTCTTTCCCAGAAAAATATGTCCATCAGGAATTCTATTCTCTCGCGAAATCCAGAAACATCTTCACGCAGATGGCCGACCTTGTGTGATAAATCAGTTGCCTACGTAGAACGTTCTACATCAAAAGAGACATGACATGATGGGAATTCACTTCCAGCTTAATTTTGGTAGAATTTTTAGTGCCAACGGTTTGCCGCATATGCGACATTGTCATAAGTATGACATTTTGGCAAAATACATAATATCCCACAGTTTGTTGCAATAAAACTAAGTTTCCACAAGCCGGCCCAGCATCTTCACGATTTCTTTCCCGAACATCTCCGACTGCTCCGGGCCCTTGGCGGTCATTATGTTCTTGTCAATAACCAGGTCCTCGTCCGAGTAGCTGACGCCGCGCCTCCTGTATTCGGCCAGCGCAAAGTCTGCAGGAAACACTGTGGCCTTCACGCTCGTAAGCACGCCCGTCCTCGCCAGGACATAGCCTGCCAGACAGATCGCTGCTATCGGCTTTCCCGCCGCAGCAAACCTCCTGACAACGTGCAGGACCTCCGGATAGTCCGCCAGCTTGGGGCTGCCGCTCCCGCCCGCGATGACGAGCATGTCGTACGCGCTCGGGTTCGCGTCGCGCACCGCTATGTCCGGCCTGACCCTGGCCCTTATCATCCCCACGCATTCTTCTTTTGTTATGCTAGCCGTGGTCACAGAAATCTTGCTGTCCTCAAGGATTTTCTTCGGCACCAGGTATTCCTCGTCCCTGAAGTTCAGCTGGGCTATGATGAACAGGACTTTCTTCCCGGCCACTGCAATTAGCTTTTTATCCGGCATTCAATTAAAACTAGTCATGGCGGCATCATTTCCGAGATAAACGAATGTGGGACTGGTTAGACGGCTTAATTTGCTTTTCTGCCACGTCTCTGTGTGCCTATCATAGTGTTCGCATACAGGATTATCGGGATTGCAGCCGCAAACATAACCGCCCTGAACACGAACATCGACTCGAAGCTGAACAGCTTGACAGACTCCCCGAAAAGCAGCATCACGATGCCTAGGACGATTACTGGCATCAACTGGGATATCGACATAAGCACGCCCTTGTTTTCCCTTGATACGATGCCTGCGAGTGCAAACCTAGGAGAGTCGATAAAACCTGAAATTATGTAGTCCGCAATCAGCACCACCGAAAACAGCAGGATGTCCTTCACAATGAAGAACACGAAGGAATTTACCACAATCAGTGCAAGCGCGGCCACAAGTATTTTGTTGCCGTGTCTGTCATATAGTTTTCCTCCCCACAGGCTGAACGCACCGTACACTAGCCACGCAAGCCCCGTTATGAGCAACACCTGCTGTGTCGTCATCCCGAGCACCTCCTTCTGGAACAGCGGCAGGCCGAAATTCCCCACGAAGACGCCGCTGGAGTAGATGAGTGTGTTGAACAATATCACTGTCTTGAACAGCCTAGACGTCTTCATGAAATTCTGTATGTGCGAAGTCCTTTCCTTTCTCGGCCTTGCCCTTATGTCCCCTGTTTTCCTGTAAAAGAACAGCGAAAGGAACAGCAACGCAGACATGGCAAAAAATATGGTCTGGAGCGGGACCAGGTAAAGCAGCGCACCGCCCAGCAACATACCCAGGCCAGTGCCGGAGCTGCCATACACTATCAGCGTGCCGAATCCGTGCCCGAACCTTTTGTGGTGGAACAGGTCCAGCACCCTTATCTTCACTATGTTCCACTGGACTGACTCGGACGAATCAAAGATTATTTTGGACACGGTGAAGATGACCAGCGCGACTGTGATGGAAAGCAGGGGAAGTATGCCAAAGAACAGCGAAGAGGCCGCCATCCCGATTGTTGCCGCGACACCCACGCCAAGCCTCCCCTTATGCTCGGAGCTTGCCCCCAGCAAGAAGCTCAAGAATGCGTAAAAGATGGTGGCTATGCCGAACACGTACCCTATGCTCGATATGTCTATCTTCAGCTCGGTCAGGTACAGCGGCAGCGCGATGAGGAGGAAGCCCGTCACTATGCCAATGATGAACTCGCTGGCCAGCAGGTTTCTGACGTTGGAGTCGGCGGACATACGTTAAACTTTCCAGGTCGAAGGTTATTAACTTTACAGGGCCGCCGAATACACCAGACGAAGTTATTTACGTACTCAGTTTGTACCTGAGCAGCGCTCCGATAGCCCCGATGTTCCTGAACTGGCGGCCTTCCTCCGTGTCGGAGGAGACCCACTCCACCTTTGAGCCGTACTGCGCGGCGTCCCTCAGGACTATTTCGGAAAGGTCCAGCTCCTCGTCTACGGTCATAAGTCCGTGGCAGTTGTCGCACAGCTGCTTCCTCTTGTCGGGTGTGATGTCCATCTGCTTCGTCGCGCCGCACTGCGGGCACTTGAACTTCGTCCTGGACATGGAAAAGTCCTCGGAAAGTATGATCGTCTCCACCGCGCCCAGGTTCAGCGCCTTGCTCACGTTCTCGTGCCCATATGTAACATTGCCGCCCTTCTGCAGCTCCACGAAAAACTTCCTCAAAATCTCCCTCTCCTTCGCGTACTTGCTCTCCTTTATCAGATCCTCCGACCTCTTCACAAGCTCCTCCAGCCCCTCCATCCCCGTGTAGCCTATGTCCTTCACGCCCAGCACCTTCTTCTGTATCTGGTAGTTGAGGTACTCGTTCTTGAAGAACGTGTCCTTTGTAGGCCCCGGCCCTCCCACCAGCACGCCCTTCAGGTCCAGCTCAAGCAAAACGTTGGCTGCCACATCAGCGACCTTCCTGAAAAATTCATTAAGCGCGTCGTCCCTTAACCTGTCGTAGCGCATCTGCGAGTTGTGCACTATCAAACCATTCGCGACAAAATTTTTTACGCCCGGCACCGACAGGTCGAAGAAGAAGCCGTGGGGTATCGCAGTCCCCTTTCTCGTTATCTTCACAGTGCGCGTCCTGTCCTCCTGCTCGAAGTCCACCGACATCAGCCTGTCCCCCACTTCCAATTTTTCGGCAGGCACCTCGGCTGTTGAGAAAATTTTTTTAACAAAGAACAGATGCTCAGGCGTGGTTAGTATCTCGTGCCCGGCATCCGTCGTTATCCTGTACACAAGGTCTGCTTTCCGTTTCATCACGCCATCGACCTTCGAAAATACGAACTTTTTCTTCGAAAAGTCGAAGCTCATTATCTTGTCGCCCTCCTTCACATGCTTTATAGACCCGTTCTTCCCGTTGCTCACCACGGTGTCCTCGTGCAGGCACATTCCCCCCTTTATAGACTTTGCGGGCACGGTGGAGTCCATGTGTTTCAGCTGCACCACCCTCTTCCCCTTCAGCAGTCCTATGTTCGCCTCATTCGCGTCCAGGACTATCAGCCCGTATACCTCCTTCTCCTTTATCAGCTCCCTCATTGGGTCAAGGACAAACACCTGGTCGCACCAGTAGAGCTTCACGTTCATCTTCTCCGGGGGCTCGAAGGACCAGAGCTTTAGGTCGGTCTTCCCCTCAACAGGGGAGACGTTGCCGCAGAAGACTATAAGCCCGTTCGGCGGGGTCTGCTTGAAGAGCCTCAGGTGCTGCACTATCTTCTCCAGCGCGTCGAGGACGTTCTTCCTTGTCGCCTTGCTCTTGATGTTGCTGGCAGTCGACTTTTCCTGGTTGATCTGGTTTATGGTCTCTATCAGGTTGTGACCGGACGGTACGTACACGGACACCAATTCTGTGTGCCTTCCCCTGATCGCGCCCAGCTCTGTCAGCATCTTCCTGAGCTTCAAAAGTTCCTCCGTCTCCATGCAAAATCACCGTAACTATAGTATGGTTTTCCGTTTTAAATGCGGAAGTCAGACGACGCCGACTATGTCCGAGTATTCCTTGCCGTCCAGGCCGGAGTACATGAGGAGATCTTCTATGCCCGCCTCCAGTCCCTCCTCCTCGGCGATCCTCATCGCGCCGATGAATATGCCCACCGCGCCGTCATGGTGTTTGGCGTATATGTCATGAGCCAGGGGGAAAAGCGCCGCGTAGACGTAGGACTTTGCCAGCTTCGCGTTGTCCTCTATCTTGTAATTGAACTTTTTGTTGAACCCGTCCAGAAGCCTTTCCTTCTCCTCTAGCATCTCCGATTCCGGCATGTTCGATTCGTACAGCTCGTTCATTTCCTCGGCTAGCGATTTTATGGCCTTCAGCTTTTCAAGATAATTTTTCTGCTGCTCGACTGCATTCATGTGCTCAGGTGAGCCTTCCCCGTAAAATCGCTTGGTGACTTCTATGCCTTCCGCCAGGCCTATCGCGTAGGCGGCGGCCTCGTTGACCATGGCATTCTCGTACGCGGACATGTACCCTACCCTGTCGTGCCACTTTTCGTGTATCACCGCACACGCCACAAATTCCGGAGGCTTTTCCAGCAGAGACCTTGTAACAGGGGAGCCATCCTTTCCCCCGTACGCTATCACGTCCATCACGTAGGCGTCGTTTCCCTCGGAAGAAAGCCTGTTCCTCTCTTCTAGAGCCGAATGCTCGTCGTCGAACCGTCTGCTGTTCAGTATGAGTTTTGTCCTCGGCGACCAGACGACCTTGTAACAGGCGTGCATGCTGTCGCTTTCCGTGGCGAAGGCGAGGCCCACGTCAAACCCCAGCTTTTCGGCAGAATATTTCTTTGTGAACTCTATCAGCCTTCTCTTCTCGTCGAAGCCGTCCGAGTGTTCCATGTGTCGCACTGATTAAAGGAAGCAGATTAGATCTTATAAACCCGAGTCACACTATCACGTTTATGACATTCCTGTACTGCCCTTTGTCAAGGTCGGAATATTTCAGAAGCTCCTCCACGCCGGCGTAAAACCCTTTCGACTTTGTCTTTTTCATGGCCGAGAGGAATATCTCCCTGGACCTTTCCCAGCCGTGCCTCGAGTAGATGTCGTCTGTGAGCGGGTACAGCGCGGTGTATGTGTAGTAGTCGGCTATGTCGGCGTTGTTGGCCACCCTGTCGCCTATTATCCTCTCGAATGTCCTGTTGAAGTTCCTTATGGTCTTTCTCTTCTCGCGCAGCATCTCCCTGTAGGGCCTGTCTGATTCGTAAAGCTCGTTCAGCGAAGCCACCAGCGGGTTTATCGCGTCCGCCAGGGCGTCGTGCCTCTCCTTCTGCTCCAGCGACCTCCTGTACTCGTCCGAGCGGCTCCCGTGGAAGCGCTTCACTATCTCGGTGCACTCGTTGAAGCCCATGGCGTTCCCAGCCGACTCCTCTATCATGCGGTTTTCCATCACGCTTTCCCCGTTTGCAGAGTCGTGCCACTTCTCGTGCACCACGGCGTACGCTATCCTCGCATCGGAGCTTTCCAGCAGGGATTTTGTCACGGGGCAGTCGCCGTTGCCGCCTACAGCATCCGACTCCCTCAGCTCCACGTCGTTTTTTGCCGATTTGTATTTCTTCCTTGTCATGCCCTGCGCCCTGCTTCCGACAAAATCATAGCTCAGCTTGAAATCGGTCTTGGGCGACCAGTAGAGGACGTAGAAGGTGTATGTCCTGTCGTCGTATGCCTCGAAGGCGTGTCCCACGTTCAGCCCCAACTCGTATACGCAGTACTCCCTTGCAAAGCCGACAAAATCCAGCTTTCTTTTGGTGTCCATGCGACTGCCTTAATTAAGGATGAGCGATTGCGCCTTATATACCGGGACAAAATCAGCCCAGGTTGTGCATAGCCCTGAGGTCCTTCTCGAACGGCTTCAGCTCCTCGGGCACAGCAAATTCGAACTTGTCCTTCAGTGAAAGCCCTTTCTTCTTCTTTTCGTTCCAGACCGTTGAGTTGAGCTCGATTAGTTTGGCTGTCATCTTCTCCAGGCCGAACTTCCACTCGGGCTCCGGGAAAGTCTCCGTGCGTATGCCACGCTCATCATAGACCTGCCTGAACACATAGTCGGTCATCACCGGTATGATGGGCTCAAGCAGTGCCAGAAGGCTCCTCAGGCATGTGTGCAGAGTGAACCACGCGGCCTTCTGCTCCGCCTCACTGGAGTCCTGCCCGTACGCCCTGGGTTTTGCCATCTCTATGTAGTGCGGCGCGAAGACGTTCCACACGAACTCCCTTATCGCGTTTGAAGGTATGAAAAAATCGAAATCCTCGTACCCTTTCATGCATGTTTCTATCAGCTTTCCCAGCTCGCAGAGTATCCACTTGTCTGTCTCCGTAGTGTCGGCCTTCTCCGGGTTGGGGAACATCGATATGTACCTCGCCACGTTCCACAGCTTCGTGATAAAGTTCCCGACCTTCATTATCCGCTCCTCGGATACCTTGAAGTTGCTTCCTAGTGATGCCTCCTGCGCGCTCCAGAACCTGAAGATGTCCGAGCCGTGCCTCTCGACGATCGGCAGCGGGTCGATGACGTTACCCTTGCTCTTGCTCATCTTCTGCCCCTTCTCATCGACCACATAGCCCATCACCCACGCGTGCCTGAACGGCGAGACGCCTGTTATCTGGTGGCACCTCAGTAGCGAGTAGTAGAGCCATGTCCTAACTATGTCCCTTCCCTGCGGCCTTATTGTCATGGGATAGGTTTTTCCAAAAAAATCCTTGTCAACCAGGTACTTTGAGTTGAACAGTGGCGACACGCTCGAGTCCATCCATGTGTCGAAAGTCCTCTCCTCGCCCACAAAATCGGTGGAGCCGCAGTTGTTGCACTTCCTGAACGGAGCCTTCTCCTTCCACGGCTGGTGGTACTTGCCCGGCTCCGGCACGTGCGGGGTGCGGCAGTCCTTGCAGTACCAGATGGGTATCTCGGTGGAATAGAACCTCCTCCTCGATATGGGCCAGTCTATCGACACGGAGTTTATCCAGTCCATCAGCATCTGCCTGTGCTCCTCGGGGTGGAACTTCAGCTCATTTGCCAATTTCCTCACGTCGTTTAGAAAATCGAGCTGCTTCAGGTAAAAGTCCTTCATGGGGATTATCTCGATGGGCGTCTTGCTCCTCTCGCACGTCGGAGTCCTGTGGAGTATGTCCTCCTTTTTCACCACAAGCTTCTCATTTTCCAAGTCCTCCACAATCCTCGCCCTCGCCTCCTTCACCCTCATGCCCGCGTACTTTCCCGCGTTCTTCGTCATCCTGCCCTGCTCGTCTATCGCTATTATCTCCGCCAGCTTCAGCTCCCTGAAGAGCCTCACATCGTTGTAGTCACCATAGCTGCACACCATCTCCGTGCCCGAGCCGAAATCGGACTTTACAATGCTGTGCGCCCTTATCTCCACAGTCCTGTTGTAGAGCGGAAGCGTAGCGTGCTTGCCTACGAATTTCCTGTACCTCTCATCCTCTGGGTTCGTCAAAACTATCTGGCACGCGCATATCAGCTCCGGCCTTGTCGTAGCTATGATTATGTCCTCCCCCGTTTCCACAACTTTGAAAGTTATGTAGTAGAGTGTGGTAGGCCTGTCCTCGTACACTATCTCCGCGTCGGCTATTGTGGTCCTGCAGTCTATGCAGTAGTTGTTCGGCCTTGTGTCCTCGTAGACCAGACCCTTCCTCCACATCTCGATGAATGTGGCCTGAGTCAGCTTCCTGTACTCCTCCGAGTCGGTCCTGTAGCGGTTCTCGAAATCCCCGGAAATCCCGAGCATCTTCATTATGTGGACCATCTCCTCCTCCAGCTCGTCAAAGGCCTTCCTGCAGTATTCCAAAAATTTATCCCTGGGTGTGGCGTGCATGCTTATGTCGAACTTCTTCTCCGTGTACCTCTCCACTCCTATGCCGTTCCTGTCGAATCCTATGGGGAACAGGACGTTGAAGCCGAGCATCCTCGCTGTGCGGGCAATCATGTCTATCTGGGAATAATGAGATGCAGCTCCAATGTGCCACGGACGCCCACTTATCCGTCAATCATATTGACTTTGGATAGGGCGGTGGCGTGTCTATAGAAAAGACTTTTTTAACAGATTTGGCATCGAAGGCGTACAGTTTTTCCTTGTGCCATTGTTCCATTACTTTCTTTTCCAATTCAGGGTTCCACCGGTTTTCCCGTATTTTGGGTTCCAGTTTCAATCACCTACTATCTGTTTTAGGTTTTTTAGTTTATTAGGATTTGTGGAAAGTGTTTCTCGCTTTCCAGCCGAATCTGCTGACGGTTATGTTCGCATTCACAGCAGGTCGAGTGACAGTGCGAAACGGTTTTTTCACCAAACGATTATTGCCCATCAATGTAATACGTATTACATCGGCATACCTAATTCCATTCGGGCTTTTTATCCTGGCCGCACAATATCTAATTGCCTCGCTTCTCAAACCCCGGAGAAACTTGGACACAGTCTAGTGATGATTTCCGGAGAACGGAGCGAGGTGACATCTCTTATACAATCATCTCCTTCAGCCTTTCGTGCGCGGCGTTGATTTCATCAGGAAGGTCGTTGTAGGGTATCACGATTATGTCCTTGATTGCGGGGGAAATGCCGTACTTGCCGAACTTCGAATCGGTCTTCGCGTCCGACTTGCTGGGCTCCACCTCGTAGGCAATCTGGAGCGAAAGGTCGCACACGTCCACACTCCTGCCGTTCTCGACCAGTGCCTCGCACACGAAGGAGCGCCCCCTCTCGAACAGTATCCTGCAGACGAGGGACTTTACCATGAAGTGCTTGAGGCTCTCGCTGGGGTGGAGCAGGATTTTGCATTTCTCCTTTGTGCTTATGCCGTTTGCGACTATGTCAGCCCTTTTGTCGTGGGCAAGCCTGCTCAGCATCGCTGGCGCCTTGTATTTCCTGTAGCAGGCGTACCCGCAGAAGTTCACTGCGTACCTTGACTGGAACGCCCTGCCGCAGACCCTGCATATCCTTTCCCTAGGTTCTAGGAACATTAATTAATGTATATACTTTATAGTATTTAAACATTTTTATGTGTACTGTGTCTGGTTCAGCACCACAGTGCTTGTGAACTCGTCCGTCGGAGAGCTCTGCGGCGTGGAGAGCGCGACCTTGTAGTAGCCGACGAACCTGCTCATACTCACATTGATAGGCACCGTGATATTCCTGATGGTCGTCGAACCTGAGACAGTATAATTAAGTGATAGTGTATAACTTGCGTTCCCCGCCGTGAAGTTGAACACCATCGCCTGCGTCGCGTTGTCCGCCACGTTTGAGAATGACTGTGACGAGCCGTCCCCGCTCCAGTACAGCGTGAGGTTGCTGATGTTAAAACCGAGGAAGTTGTGCACGGACGTGTTCATGGTGATGTTGCCGCTGGTCACGTTGGGGTAGGAGGACTGCATCGAAATCCCTCCAAGCGTGTTCCCCCTGCTGCCCTCGGCGGACCTTGCGAACTCTATGAAGTAGTTGACGTTGTCGCTCGCGTTGGAGAGGAAGTAGCTGCTCGCAAGGGACTGCTTGATCCCCTTCTCTATGTTCTGAAGCTCGAGGCTGTCGAGGTTGGACTGCAGGTCCGTGTTGCTCTCCAGTATGGAGTTGAGGTTCATGCTTATCCTGAGCAGTATCAGGGCCGTGATTACAAGTATCGCCAGTATTATGTACATCTGCCCCTTCATTCATGACCACATGTAGAGCAGCACCCTTCTCGGGGAAAAATTGGTTATGTTGCCCGCCACGTAGTACTGGACGGAGGTTATCTTTGCGGCTGCCACGCTGGGCGTCTGGCAGGTGCTATTGCATATCACGGTGTCGTAGTTCACCCCCGCCGGCAGGAGCGGGGCGAGGCTGGCGTTCAGCTGCGTGTTGTCGGTCGTGGCGGTGTAGCCGGCAAGCAGGCCGTTGTTGTCCAGGGTCTGCAGCGCGCCGAACCCGTATCCCCTCCAGTTGACAGTCTCTATGTCCGGGGTCTGCACACCCCTGTACACTATCACAAAAGCAACTAGTATGCTCATTATCGCAATCAGCGCCTCAAGGACCTTAAGCATGCGAGCCCCTCCAATAAGGATTGTGCGCGGCTTCTAATCTACTTTATGCGTCAGCTTGATTGATACCTATTTAAGATGCCGACAACAAAAAATCTAGCGAAGAACATGGCAGCCGAAACGGGGAAGATTGAGATAGAGTTGTTGAAGCACATACAGGGAGACATAGCCCTGATGAAGCAGAAGGTGTTCGCAATCGAGGAGGAAATAGGGGAGATAAGCTCCGACCTTCACAGGGAGGTCAGGCCCGAGTACCTCAAGAAGCTAGGAAAGATAGAAAAGAGCGACAAGCGGACACGCTTCAAGGACATGAAGGAGCTCGACAGGTATTTCGGCATCTGACGGCGCATACTAATGGCTTGGTCCGAGGACTATTTTTCCAGAGCGACTGACGTTATTGTTTCTGGACAAAGACTGCGCTTATCTGGCCAGCGTGTCGGACCACAGTTCGTCCAGTGTGTAACCCACCTTGTTTTTGTTCAAAAAGTCGATTATACTGACATGCTAATTCGCGAGTCACACGGTCTTTTGGGAGGGCACCTTCGTCAAGAAAGAACCTCATGCAACCTGCCTGATTTCCTCTTCCTGCAGCAGGTCCGTCGCGAACTGGGCCGCCTCCCTGACGTCCTTCTCCTTCAGCCGCGGGTAGTACTCCACGATGCGCTTGATGTCATAGCCTCCGGCGAAAAGGCTGAGGATGTTCGCCGCCATTATCCTTGCCCCTTTACCACGGGCTTGCCGCGGCATATTTTGGGGTTGGTTTCTATCGCCATAATTCTATTTTTGGAGCGTTGACATATAAAACAGTTTTGAAAAAGTGGCTCTTCCGATAAGGATTGCCCGCCAGCTATTTGCTTCTCTCTTCACTTCGTGCGGTAGGCCATTATCAGTATGTTCTCTATGCGTATGGTGCCGTCCCTCTCCTGCATCAGTACCGGAAGGGTCACGACGCCTCTGCTGAGGGTGCCTGATGGCTTCGTCCCGTAGTTGGGGGCGACTATAAGGGTGAAGTTCTGAGCGGTGAGGTTCGTGAAAGCTGTGTATGTGTACGTGCCGCTGGCCATGGGGGCGGTGAGGAAACAGGACCACGAGCCCAGGGCGTTGGTCGAGCCGGAGCACTGTGCCTGCGAGCTGAGGTTCACCGAGACCGTCACCCCGGAAAGCGGCCGGTTGTTTATGTCTGCCAGTGTGCCTGACGCGAGCAGGCTGTCTCCCCACCACGCCACCGACTCGTTCAGCTGGAAGACCAGGTTGTGTGTCACGCTCGTTAGGAAGGCGCAGCACACCTTGGTCGAGTAGGCGCTGCAGTCACCGACGTGTGCGTTTGTGACATCCGATATGGATGCGAGGCAGTTGTACGACGAGCCTATGGAGGAACATGATGACGAGTACTGGCAGTTGAGGGTGCCGTTCGAAGACGACATGCAGGCGCTGTTGCCATAGTCGGTGTAGCTGGCCTCCTCCACGTGCGCGTTTGTCACGTCCGACAGCTTGAGGACGGTGATGTTGTTGCCGGTGCAAGTGTTGTTGAGCGTTGTGCCGGGTTCGCTGCAGCAGACGCTGTAGGCGTAGTTGGACTGGGAGGGGAGCTCGGCGTGCCCGCCCGTGTTGTTGCTGAGCTTGAATACGACGACATTTGAGCAGCTCGTGCCCACCGAGCATGTGAGAGAAAGCGCCTCCGCGGAAAAGAACAGGATCGCGATACCGAACAGGATTGCAAGGACTGCGTCTCCCGCAGAAGGAAACCTTGACTTCATGATTATGTTTAAGCCCTGCAATTAAATAAAATGTGTGAGCGGCCTACTCATGATAATGTTTCTTATTTATAAACACTTTGTTGTTAAAAAAACAACAGAAAAATGAAGCGGGCCGTGTGGTGGCCAGATTTCATTGTAAGGGCAAACAGATTTGCCTTCCTTGGTTGGCGTGGCAGACTGAAACCTTGTATACTTGGCCGGTATAATACCTGTCGTGTATGGAACTTGAACCGTTGCCGTTCGGTTTGGAGACACAGAGAAAGCGCTGCGATAAGGCTTATTACCCGGCCGGCACAAGATAATTATCAGAAGGGTGCGTTCGGCTGTCTGCGAAAAACAAAAGGGTTCGCCTGTTGCAGGGTGCGGCTGTCCTGCTTTTCTCCATGCTCGCTCTCACGGTCCTTGTGTACGGCGGGAGCGTCATCATCAGGAACGGCGGGCTGAACGTGAGCAACAACCTCTGGGTGGACCCGTCCTCCGGGCTGGTGGGCATCGGGACGGCGAACCCAACTGACAAGCTAACAGTGGAGCAGGGCAACATCAGAATAAACAACACGAATCCTGATCTACTTCTGTCCGGCGGCGGCGATGTCAGGATAAGGGGGGGAGACTGGAAACCTCTATCTTAACCCGGACACAGGCACACCTACATTGGTGAATTATAACAACAATGGCACTTTCCAGGTTGCAGGTGGAAGCGGGCAGGGTGTGTTGTATTTCAATCCTGTATCGGGCAACGTCGGCATAGGGACGGCGAGCCCGGGAACAAAGTTAGATGTGGCTGGCTCTGCTACAATTGCTTCGGGTGATTCTTCAGGCAGATTACTCCTTGGTCGTTTTAGCGCCACATACCCGTGGTCGCTCCTGCAATTAGGGACGGGCAGCGACAGCTTTAGGTTAAGAAGTACCTCTGATGCTGAATTATTTTATGTGTCAAACACGGGCAACGTCGGCATCGGCATCACGAGCCCCCAGAATCAGTTGAACATAGTTGGAACCGGGTATAAAAATGTCAACATAACTGGCACCGGGACGACAGGCGGAGGGATAACACTTCAATCTGCCAACACAGGAGGAAGGGCGTTCACAATCCTTTCGACGGGTACTGGAGCATCCCCAGGAGCAGGTTTTTTTGGGATTGTTGATGAAAGCGCATCCGCATACGAAATGATTATAAACGGTTCAACGGGCAACGTCGGCATCGGCACCGTAAACCCACAGAACAAGCTCAACGTCGTGGGCGACATCAACGCCACCGGGAACCTGTACGGCAAGTACGTGACCACGCAGGCGGCAGCCGCGCCATGGATTGGCACGCCGACCGGGTCGAGGGCGCTAAACACGGTGTACCAGAACACAGGTGGGAAAGCGATAATGGTCTCTGTCATAGTACATGGTGCGGCCGCCGTGAACACAGAATATGACCTTGAAGCGAGAACGGATTCTGCCGCGACCCCAACAACACCTGTTTCAAGGCAAGGCTGCTGGCAATGCAATACTCCCGTGCATGTTTTTTTTGTAGTTTTGCCGGGCAACTATTACAAAGTTGTCGCCCTGAGCGGTGCGATGACTCTTGACGCGTGGACCGAGTGGAGCTGAGCGCAAACCGGCAAAAAGTATTCGATCTTCGGACTTCTCGCACGCCCTGACTTTCGTCCTGATAAACGCGGTGAAGGAGCAGCAGAGGCAGATAGAGCAACTGAGAACAGAGAACGCAAACCTCACGGCGTTTATGAACAGGATGTGCTCGAACAATCCTGCGCTGTGCGGGTGAAGCCGCCAACATCGCGTTTCCGCCCCGATTCCAAAGACACGCCCAAGACTTGGCCAAACTGAAGTCCGACTTCGCGAATGTTTAAATAGTTGCAAGTGGATAATATTCTTATGTTTCAACAATTTATAGACAGGCAGGGCGAGCTCGGGACGTTGGAGGAGCGCTTCGAAAGCGGCAGGCCGGAATTTGTGGTGGTCTACGGCAGGAGAAGGGTCGGGAAGACGGAGCTTGCGTCCCATTTTCTGAAGGGCAGGCGGGGGGTGTATTTTTTGGCGGAGGAAAAAAGATACGAGGACAACCTGAATGAGATGAAGGCCGTGTTGGGCGATTTCCTGAAGAACGACGAGTTCAAGATGGTCAAATTTGAAAACTGGGCGCAGCTGTTCAAAAGCTTCTCTGAAAAAATCAGGGAGCGCACCGCGATAGTGATAGACGAATTCCCCTACCTGGTCAAGGGGAACAAGGCGGTGCCCTCGGAGTTCCAGAAGATATGGGACATGTACATTTCAAAGTCCGAAAACATAATGCTTGTCATTGTCGGCTCCTCTGTCGGCATGATGGAGAGGATGCTCGGACGAAAGTCGCCTCTCTTCGGCAGGAGGACTGCGCAGCTGGAGATAAAGCCGGTCGACATCTTTCACGCAAAGGGCTTTTTGCCGGCTTACGGCATGGAGGACTGCATAAACGTCTACGGCTGCACGGACGGGATACCCTTGTACCTGAGGCAGTTCGACCCCGCGAACGGCGCCTTTGAAAACATGAAAAGCGCTTTTTTCAGGAGGGACGTCCTCCTTTACAGCGAGGCGGAAGTCCTGATGAGGCAGGAATTCAGGGAGCCGGCCAATTATTTTGCGATTCTCAAGGCGATATCCTTCGGGAACACAAGGCAAAACGAAATCGTCAATTACACGGGCATAGACAAGAGCATAATTTCGAAATACCTGAAGAATCTGGAAGAGATAAGGGTGATACGCAGGGAATACCCGGTGACCGAAAGGAAGGAAACGAGGAAAAGCGCGCGGTATGTCTTTTCCGACAACTATTTCATGTTCTGGTTCAGGTTCGTTTATCC
Source organism: uncultured archaeon (assembly GCA_964427125.1). Lineage (GTDB taxonomy): Archaea > Aenigmatarchaeota > Aenigmatarchaeia > CG10238-14 > SCSR01 > DATDXT01. The sequence continues at coordinate 28,310 of CAYRSM010000006.1, forward strand.
ATACAAGACATCAATAGAGAAAGGATCTCTGGAAGCATTCGGCATCATGGAGCGGTCATACGGTCAGTATATGGGGCTTGTTTTCGAAAGGGTTTCAAGCGATTTCTTGTGGAAGAAGAGGCCGTTTAATTTCACAAAAATCGGCCGCTGGTGGCGCAAAGGCGCGGAGATTGACCTTGTGGCAATGGACGAGAACTCAAAGGACATCTTCTTTATCGAATGCAAGTGGAAAGACCTTAAAGAAGGGGCAGCGCGGGGGCTCTTGGAAGAACTGAAAACAAAAGCGCACTCGGTCGATTGGCATAACGACAAACGCAAGGAGCACTTCGGCCTGATTGCAAAGCGCCTTGAAGGCAAGGGAAATCTCAAAAAAGAAGGTTATTTCGCGTTTGACCTTGAAGATTTTTGAGAAAACGGAAAATATTGATGGCAGCGTGGGCATCGGCCGCACCCCTACAACATACAAGCTCGAGGTAGAGGGCGACGCCTCCAAGACCACAGCCGGGAGCTGGCAGGCGAACTCAGACAGGCGCATCAAGACCGACATAAGCAATATCAGCGACGCGGTCTCCGCTCTGGAATTGGTTAGGCCAGTCAAGTTCAAATACACCGACGAGTACAAGGCGCTGCACCCGAGCATCAAGGACAAGTA
>CAYRSM010000007.1:0-28753 GCA_964427125.1 uncultured archaeon
GAGGAGAAGGTAGTCGACAAAGCGATACAAAGCCTTCTCGATGCGGGTTATCCCGGTAAGCTTGAGATAACAGTTGTCAACGACGGGTCCACGGACGGCACCGAGAAGGTCGTCAGAAATCTCACCGTCAAACACTCCAACATAAAGATAGTGGAGGGCGGACACAACGGCAAGGCCAATGCTATCAATCTCGGCACAAAGCAAGTGTCAAACGATGTCATAGTCGTGATGGATGCTGACTCCGTCATAGAAAAGGGCGGCCTGCAAAAGCTTGTGCGCCACATGGCGGACCCGAAGGTGGGAGCGGTGAGCGGCTTCATAAGGGCGAAGACAAACAACAATCCGCTCACATGGTTCCAGGACTTTGAATACATACTCGCGTCCGGCTGGAGGTACATAAGCGGAAAGGTGGACATGCCGTCTGTGGTGCCGGGGGTGGTCGCTTACAACAGGAAGGCTTTCCTCGCGGCGGGAGGCTTCAGCACGGACACGCTGACCGAGGACTTCGACATGGCGCTCAAGATGAGGAAGGCGGGATACAAGACGGGGATAGCGACCGATGCTCTGCTATACACGGACGTGCCCAAGACTGTGAAGGGTCTTTTCACGCAGAGAGTGAGATGGGGAAGGGGGACGATACAGACGATGAAAAAGCACTCGGATTTGCTGTTTTCGAGCAAAGGGGGCATGATGGGGTCATACGTCCTGCCAACACAGGGTTTCTGGTATGTATTTGCTGTCTTGTACGTACCAGTCATGTTTTACAAGATGTTTGGCGACTATTTCACCTACTATGTCCTGCGCGACAATGTGCTCTCGCTGGAATCGCTCAAATACTTCTTTTCATGGTTCACGACGTTCGGGATAGTCGATACTGTGCAGAAGATATTTTCAGGTTACGTCCAGGTTGATATGAACATGGCTATAATGTTGGGCGCGTTCTTCCTCTCAGCAATCTACACCCTGCTCCTGATGATGAAGTTTGCAAAGCCGAACATAAGGCATGCGATAGTCTTCTTTTTCTTCTTCCCCTACTCCATCCTCACGCTGACCATTCAGGGGTTCGTCCTTGTCAGCGAGCTCCTGCTGAGAAGGCGCGGCTGGAACGTCTGGGAAAAGAACAGGTAGCGTCAAAGTAGTTTCAGTTTACCAGTTATCCTGTCTATTTCCTTCTCACTCGCCGGGCCTATCCCCAGCGCGGTCACCGTGCCTTTCTCCAGCTGCGTGAGGCCTGCGTCCCTGACGAGGAAACACGGCAGCCTGCTATCCTTCACCTTCCTGTGGATGTCCCTCAGCTCCTTCAGGCTGTTCACCTTCAGGACGACCTTCTTTGAGCCTTCCTCCTCCCATTTGCTTACGGCATCCTTGTCGGCTAGCATGACGCTTCCCACCGCCGCATGGGCCGAATGGGCAGCCATCTTCCCCTTGCCCCACTCCAAATCCTTCCTCAGGATTATCACCTGCTTGTACATACAATCACTACGGCCTGCTCTCAACGAGCGCCCTTATATAATCAATTATAGGCGTGCCTATGAAAAAACCCGCGTATGCTATGAGGAGGTTCTTTATGGTCTTGCCTATGAATGTCGCAACGAAGAATTTCTTGATGTCGTACCTGCCGGCTCCGGCAAGTATGCCCACGATATCGAAGGGGAAAGGCAGCGCAGCCGCGGCAAGTATGACCCAGAAGCCGTACCTGTGGAACAGTCCTGTCAGTTTTTTGTACTTCTTCGATACGTCTATCCTGCGGTCGAGGACGTACTTTCCACCCGCTCCCAGAAGGTACCCTGTGAACTCGCCTATGGCCGAGCCCAGGCCGGCGGACACCCCGGTCAGGGCGGGGTTGAGGCCCAGTCCTGCGACGAAAAAATCTATGGAATAGAGGGGGAACGGGAGGAAGATAGTGGACGTGGAAATCACGCTCACTATAAAGATGCCGAGATAGCCGAATGTCTTGACTAGTTCCAGCAAAAATCCCAAGACCATATCTTTATATTTATTTGCATTGTAATCCATATAATCAACAAGATGGTTCAATGGGCGGCAAAGTGAAAGAAAAGAAGGAGAAAGAGGAAGTCAAGGAAGAGAAGAAGAAAGAAGAAAAGCCGAAGGAAAAGGGTAGACCCAAGGAAGAGACAAGGCTTGAACTCACAAGGCTGGCCAACACAGATTTGAACGCAGACGAGTCGTTGCGCATGGCTCTCACCGGGATAAAGGGTGTCAGCTACGCGATGAGCAAGGCAGTGTGCACGGTGGCCGGGTTCGATCCGAAGGTAAAGCTGAAGGATCTATCAGAACAGGACAGGGAAAAGATAGAGGGTGTCATTTATAGTCCTTCAAAGTTCGGCATACCCCAGTGGATGCTCAACAGGAGGCAGGATATCGAGACCGGAGAGGACGTGCACCTCATAGGGGCAGACCTCGAAGTGGCGAAGAGGTTCGACGTGCAGAGGATGGTCGATCTCAAGACATGGAAGGGCGTCAGGCACATGTACGGCATGCCCGTCAGGGGTCAGAGGACGAGAAGTGCCCACCACAAGGGCAAGACAGTCGGGGTGGTGAGGAAGGCGGTCAGGCTGCAGATGCAGAAGACGGAGGGAGGCGGAGCCGCTCCGGCAGCTGCGCCAAAGAAGGAGGAAAAGAAGTGATCTGAATGAAGAGGCAGAAGAAGAAGTATGAGACGCCGTCGAAGCCTTGGGACGCCGGAAGGATATCGAGGGAGAACGAGATAACCAAGAGGTTCGGCCTCAAGAGCAAGAAGGAGATATGGGTCGCGGAGGGAAAGGTGAGAAAGTTCAGGAGGATGGCGAGGGAGATAGCAGCCACACACGACAAGGAGAAGGAGGTTGTGCTTTTGGAGAAGATGGTAAAGCTGGGCCTGCTGAACGAGGGAGTCACGCTTGATGATGTGCTCGGGCTTACAGCAGAAAACATCCTAGAGAGGAGGCTACAGACAATTGTCAAGAACAAGGGCATGGCGAACACCCTAAACCAGGCGAGGCAGATGATAACCCACGGCCATGTCAAGATAGGCGACAGGAAGACAATGTACCCCAGTTACATCGTGCCGCGCAGCGAGGAAGGCATGATAGTCGCCGACATCCACATCGAGAGCAACAAGCAGGTCGCAGAGGAGAAGCCTGCAGAGGTCAAGGAGTGATTGTTATGGCGGAAGAGAAGGCTGAAAAGGTCAAAGAGGAAAAACAAATTGGCGAGGAGGGGGTCGATGCCAAGGAGGAAAAGCAACCAGCCAGCGAAGAGAAGAAAGTCGAGAAACAGCCAGAACAGCAACAGCCCCAGCGCAAGATGAAGTGGGGAATCGCGCACATACTGAGCACATCCAACAACACGATTGTCCACATAACAGACCTCACAGGTAATGAGACTATATCGAGGTGGACCGCCGGCATGATAACGGACAAGGACAGGGAGGGCGGGATGCCGTTCCCTGCGATGCAGGCGGCTAAGAAGGCCGCTGAGGAGGCTCTTGTAAAGGGTATAACCGGCATACACATACAGGTCAGGGCGAGGGGAAGCCAGTACGCAAAGTCCCCGGGGATGGGGGCTCAGCCGGCGATAAGGGCGCTGGCCAGGTCTGGTCTAAGAATCGGGGCTATAGAAGATGTCACGCCCGTACAGCACGGGTACTCACTAAAACCAAAGGGTGGGCGCCGCGGGCGCAGGGTCTGAGTCAGACCGTCATCGTGTATTTATTTTTTTCCGAATCATCTATTGTTAATGACGATCCTTGCCGATGTAGATTTGGAAAAATTGCGTATTAATTTGGGCAAGCCAGATCAGATAAGAACCAACTCCATAGACCTCACCGTGGACCTGCCCGAGGGCGCTGACTGCATTATGCCAAGGGGAGAAAGCAGGACTGTCAGTACCATCGAAAAGATAGGATGCGATATTGACGATCGCTACGAGTTTCATGTGCACACCAAGAGCACCATGTTCAGGCTGGGTGTGGACTGCCATGCTGCTCTGGGCGCCCTGCCATACCTGAGCCGCTACGACATGATAAAAATTCCAATCGAGCACAGGTCATACGCGTTCGACACATTGCTCGCGAGGGGAGACTCTACTGTTCACCTGATTGTTAGGGAAAAATCGAGCCCCTATGTCTCACAGGAAGAGCTTCTCAATTGCGGGGATTACATGACTCTGTACAGGAAGCCAGACAGGCACTCGGGAAAGGCCTCCCTCTCAAACCTCGAGATGATAAAAGCGGACGACCTTGTGTTTGACGGCGACAGGCTTGTGCTGACCGTCGATGTGACAAAGGGGTTCAAGGCGAAGAAGCCAGAGAATGTGCCGCCACTAAAGATGATTACAGGCACTTATTTGAAGGACCTGTACTGGGAGGAGGTCGGGGGCAGGAACGACGAAATAGAACTAGAGCGCGACGCCTTTTACATTTTCAGCACCAAGGAAGTAATCCACCTGAAGAGTGTCTGCGGCATCGACAGCACATACTGCAAGAGGTTTGCAGGAAAAAGACTGGGCGGGGTGATTGACTGCGGCTTTATCGGTTCGCTGAACATGAACATGCATTCGAGCAAGGACCAGGTCATTTACGACGGCCAGCCGTTAGCTCTGGTCGAAATAGACGGACTGTCAAGCACGCCGAAAGCCCTCTACGGCGCGGACAACTCGTCGCACTACCAGATGTCGCTCGAGCCCACGCTCGCCAAGATTTTTAAAAAGTAAAAAATTTACCCATAAACAATATGGTTTTTGACATCGCACAAGACTTACTTCAGGACTTCCAACTTTCCCGTCTTCCTCGGGATGTTCAGCTGCAGCTTGTCCTTGAACTGGGTGGAGTACCCGCCCGATATGCTTACCGTGTCGCCCACCGAGACGGAGTTTATGTCGTTCTCCCACAGGCTCATGAATATCTGGCCGCTGTCGTCCTCCAGTGTGACGTCCGCGACCTGCTTCGGCCCGTACCTCGTCTGCACGTTCCTCGGCTCGGCCTTGTCGATGACCTTGGCCTGGATGCTTATGTTGTTCATCCCAGCCTTTATGTCGGATATCTTCATGCTACTCACTTATACTTCTAATCGGTGGACGGATTTATATAGTTTGCTGGGACGCTTTTAATTGGATATGAAAGGCTCTATGGGGCACGCCACGAGCAGGAAAAACTTCCTAAGGAACGGCAGGATAGTCAAGTTTTATCCTGAAATCTATGGCTATCTGATACACGAGGCGTTCAGGATTCTGTTTCAGGCTTTCAACGGGGTGTACAGGATAGACTTTGTGTCGCGGAAGCGCCGGGTGATGAACGAAGTGACGGCTCGAAGGGTGCTTGCGTCGCTTGGCATACGCTCCACGAAGCTCGCTGTGTTCTCGCCGGACGAGCATTTCCTTGAAGAGGTTGTGGAGGGCGGCGCGGAAAACCTGTGCGATGTCGAAAAGACAGACCCTGTGCGCGCGTCCAAGGCTGCAAAGACCATAGGTGTCATGACAAGGGCAGTGAACGACAGCGGGCACTACTTCATAGACAACAGGTCGAGCAACTGGCTGGTGAAGAACGATGGCAGCATAGTCAGGACCGACCTCGAGCTCTTCAGGCGGGGCGATTCTGACCGGAAGTTCTACGCGAAGTGCGACTGCCTGTCATTTGTGTCCTCATCGAGAAGCAGCCCCGTGAGGGAAAATTTCGCCGAGGGCTACGGAAAGAGGATGAGCTATTCCCCGCTGACCGAGGGCTTGGCCGGCCTGTACATAAGGCTGTCAGACATCTTGTTCGGTTGAACCGCTCATTTGCCGAGGACGCCCGTGCGCTTCATCATTCTCTGCAATCTGCCAGAAAGCTTGTATGTAATCACGCCCGATACAATGCCAACCACAGCGCCGCCCAAGACATCTACCGGGGTATGGTAGTTTAGGGCTATGCGCGAGAGTCCGACCAGCACGGCGAGGGGAACCGCCCACAGATAAGACCTGTACTTTTTTCCGTACACCGACACTATCGCTGCGAACGCGAATATTATCGATGCGTGCCCGCTGGGAAAGGAATAACCGCTAGGGCACCCCAACATCCCCGCGCACGGCCTGGGTATAAGGAATATGCGCTCCAGCACCTCCTTCATTACGGCAGCGAGCAGCACTGCAGGAAGCAGCGCATAGATGACCCAGCTCACATTCGACCTGTCCTTCCTCTCCATCAGCTGGTAGACTATCAGAAAGCTAATTGAGAACCCGATCCAATAAGCGATGTCCGCAAAGTAAGAGATGAACGTCCAGACGAATTCGTACGACATTACTTTATATTGGGGCCGTGCGATTAATTAATTATGGCCACAAGGATTGTGGAGCTCAAGAAGCCGAAGCTGAAAAACCCGCTCTTTATCGAAGGCCTTCCCGGCATAGGCAACGTCGGAAGGATTGCCGCCGGCTACCTCGTGGAGGAGCTGAAGGCCGAGAAGTTCGCGGAACTCTACTCGTCCCACTTCATGCCTTTCGTGCTTTTGCAGCAGGACAGCACCACCCACGCTCTGAAGAACGAGTTCTACTACTGCAAGGGAAAGGGCAGCGAGCCGGACCTGATAATCCTTATAGGCGACAGCCAGAGCATAGACCCCGAGGGACACTATGAGATAGTGGGCGAGGTGCTGAACTACCTAAAGTCATACGGCGTGAAGGAGATTGTGACGCTGGCCGGCCTTAGTGTCGGAGAGGCGTCCAAGGAGCCTAAGGTCATAGGGGCGGCGACGAGCGAATCAATCATGAAAAAGTACAAGAACGTCGGGGTGGATTTCCAGTCCGCGAACAGGATAGGGACCATAGTCGGCGCGTCCGGCCTGTTTTTGGGCCTGAGCAACTACTACGGCATGGAGGGAATGTGTCTTCTCGGCGAGACCGTGGGCTTTCCCATCATACCAGACCCGAAGAGCGCAGAGTCCGTGCTAAGGGTGCTGTCGAAGATGCTCAGGGTCAAGCTCAACCTGTCCAGACTCGACAAGAAGGTCAAGGAGATGGAGCAGTTCATCAAGAAGATAGAGGATGTGCAGAAGAAGGCCATAAACGAGATGATGAGGGCGCAGTCTCCGACGACCGAGAAGGACAAGGAGAAGCTAACGTACATAGGATAGGTACGATTTTCGAAAAATTTTCGCGGCGAAAAATTCCACTCAAAGATAAATAATTGCTCGCTCTATCTTTAATTGAATTCAATGACGAAAGTTGCCTTGATTTCTAACACAGAGTGCGGTACTATTCTTGACAGTCCAAAGGCGATAGAGGGGTTCACAGAAATCGTCCCCGAAAATGTAGACGCCCTGGTCATAGCGGGCATGATGCCGAGGATACCGAGGGTGTACGGCACCAGGAACGAGCATTTCCTGAGGCTGCTTGAGCCGAGGATCGACAAAAAGTACGGCAGCGGCGTTGCAAAAAAAATAAACGACGCCAGGTCAGGCGGCGTTTCGTACATTTATGAATCGGGCACTTCGAACGGGAGCCCCGGAAAGGCAAACAAGGGGGTGGCCTATCCAGAGGATCTCATAGAGATTGCGCAGTTCGAGTTCCGCCCTCTGATAATAAAGACCAACGCCCCTGTGCACTACGTGACCAGCACGAACGATTACATGAACGTCCACGACGTGAAGGTGAACCTTATGTACCAGTTCAGCAAGGACACGAGGAAGCACCTCGAGGAGCTGGAGTTCCTGGGCGAGCTCAGGAGGTCGGTCCTGGAGGCAAAGAAGATAGAGCTTGACAAGAAGATAAAGGAGCTGAAGGATCTGGAGGCCGAGCTGAACCCGAAGGAGACAACCGAACTGGACAAGGAATCCGTGGAACGCCTCGAGCACGAGATAAAGAACAGGAGCAAGGAGATAACAACACTGGAGACAGGGTACAAGAGCTTTGACAAGTACGTCGGGCAGATAAGGGAGGAGAAGGAGAAGGCCGGATTTGTGGGCCTGACCAAGCAGTTCAGGCTAAAGTCCGACCAGTACAAGCAGATACTGGAGAACGCCATAGAAAAGTACTACACCCTGTACAACGGGGCGTTCAACATAGCCAACCTCTACATACACAGGCACTATGACGAGCTTATCGACGTGGGCGGCGGCGTAAAGTTCAGCCTCGCGTACAACAGGAACACCATCAACTCTGACACGCCTGTCAAGAACGGAATAAAGAGGAACGTCTCGAGGCTGAAGCTGAACCACCTGAGGGGCGGCAATTTCCCGGACGTGGTCATGGAGGCCTACAGCAAGGGAGGGTTCAAGGTCTATGTGGAGCAGAAGCCTGAGAGCGAGGACCCGTCCTACCTGGTGCAGCTTCCTCCGTTCTGGGATACAGATGCTCTTAACACTGCAAGGGACAAGTTCATCAAGACATGGCACACCAAGATGCTGGACGACCCGCTGGCATCCGGGGCTGTGCTGTACGAGAAGGACGACAAGAAGGGTGTCGTAAGCTTTGACTTTTATTCGCACGAGCTGCTGGGCAAGATAGCAGAGGGGGAAAACAGGGGTGAGAAGGCAAAGGGCAAGCAGGAGAAGATGCTTAAGATAGAGGTCATCAGCGACCTGCACTTGGGCTCGCCGAACTACCTCGACGCGGGGTGCATGTCCAACTACGAGATGCTCGAGGCCATAATGAAGTACCAGACGGAAAATGGCTTGCCCGACATACTTGTCCTAGGCGGCGACATGATGCACGGCCACCACAAGCAGGAGATAATGACGGAGCACCCCGCAAAGACCGTGAAAGAGTACGAGGACGCCCTGGACAGCGGAGACAAGGAGGTGCGCAGGGAGGCCCTGAGGGAGCTCCTGTACGGGAAGCTGGAGAACAGCCTCAGCAAGCAGAAGAGGGACTTTAGGCTCAGGTACATCGACAGGTACGTCAACAAGGTCCTCGAGAAGGGAGGCGATGTCATAATTGTCAGCGGCCAGCACTATGACAAGACGGTCAATTTTGCCGAGAGCGAGGCTGACGAGATTGCCAACATGATAAACCCGCTTTACTCGGACAGGGTGCACGTGGTGTCGGGGAGCGGAAACGGCGCCGGCTTCCACAAGGTGAAGGGACTTGACATATTCACGGTCCACCAGTCCACAAAGGGCAGCGACGAGCTCGACGGCCTGCAGAAGCACACCATGGGCATAGGCAAGAAGGTGGACCTTGCGGTATGCGGCGACAGGCACAGGGGAGGAGTCTCCTACGCGAACGACACGGCTTTCGTCTCGGCGTTCGGCCTCCAGACGCCTTACACGGCGGTGACAAGCTGGGGCCTTTCGAGGGCGTCGAGGGGAATAATAAACGTCTACATGAACCCCGACAATAAGGGTTACGCAAAGTACGAGTTCGTGACGGACGACGTGATAGGGAAAGTGTGGAACGGAATGAAGTCGAAGGGCTATGATGTGCCCATGTTTGATCAGTAGGATTTTGCAAAGTTAGCGATTATCTTGGCGTCCTTTCCACAGTAGATGCACTTGCCGGGCTTGTCCTTCTGCTCCAGTGGAATGTTTGTTACCTTTGCCCCGGTCTCCTCCTTGATTTTGTCCTCGCAATCCGATTCCATGCACCAGTCCGCCTGCAGGAAACCCCTCTTCTTCTCAAGGACATCCTTGAACTCGTCATAAGTCTTGACCCTGTGCGTGCTGTTTTGCATGAATGTCAGCGCCTTCTTGTACAAACTGTTCTGCATGTCGTCAAGCTGTTTCGTCACTTCCTCTTCCAGTTTTTCCATGGCGACAAAACTTTTCCTGGATTCATCCCTCCTCACCAGCACCACCTGCCCCTTCTGTATGTCCTTGGGTCCTATCTCTATCCTCAGCGGCACGCCCTTCAGCTCCCACTCGTTGAACTTCCAGCCCGGTGTGCAATAATCCCTGTCGTCCAAAAACACCCTGGCTTTCCCGCGCAGCTTTTCCTCCAGTTTTTTTGCCTCACCCGACACCAAAGCCTTGCTCTTGTCGTCGAATATGGGTACTATGACCGCCTGTATGTTCGCAATCTTCGGGGGAAGCACCAGCCCCTTGTCGTCGCTGTGAGTGGCAACCATCACGCCGATCTCCCTCGTCGTTATCGCCCAAGTGTTCTGCCATACATACTGCTTCTTTCCCGCGCTGTCCAGGAAAGATATGTCGAACGCCTTTGCAAAATTCTGACCGTCGCTGTGGAAGTCCGGACCCTGTATCGCCTTGCCGTCCGGGAGAAGATGCTCTATGCTATAGCTCTCCAGTGCGCCAGCGAACTTCTCCTTGTCGCTCTTCCTTCCTATTATCCCAGGTAGCGCAAGATAGTCCTCGGTTATTTTTTTGTATATTCCCAATATCTGGTCTCGTTCAGCGCCAGCCTCATCTTTCGTCGCAAAAGCTGTGTGGCCCTCGTTCCACAAAAATTCCCTTGTCCTAAGGAAGGGTGTAGGATGCTTGAACTCCCAGCGCACCACGTTGTTGAACTGGTTAATCCTCAATGGCAAGTCGCGCCACGATCTTATCCACTTGGCATAGCTCTCGTACATTATCGTCTCCGAGGTCGGTCTCACTGCAAGACGCTCCTCAAGTTTAGTATCGCCTGTCTGAGTCACCCACGCGACCTCCGGCGAAAACCCTTCCACATGGTCCTTTTCCTTTTGCAGCAGCCTTTCTGGTATGAACATCGGGAAGTATGCGTTTTGCACTCCGATTTTTCTGAAATCATCGTCGGCTATCCGCCTGATAGCCTCCCATGTAGCGTACGCGGTCGGTCTGTACACTAGGCAACCCGACACAGAACTGTAATCCGCAAATCCAGACTTTATAATAACCTGTACGTACCACTCGTCGAAGTTCTCCGACTTCTTTACGGTTATGCCCTCCTGCTTCACCTTTTCAGCCGACGCCATATTCATAGATTATTTTCCAAGCTTTATTTAACTGCGCGGCCGCCTGGAACAGATTAATAACTTTCCCTCCTCTAAAGTATACTGTATGAAAATTTCGGTTTTGTCCGACATGCACTTCGGCTTCGCGCCGGGCTCCGAGATGGAGATGGACAGCTTCGACAACTCCGAGGAGGCGATGGAGAAGTCGCTGTCCTCCGACCTGATAATAATCTGCGGCGATGTCTTCGACGTCAGACTCCCTAAGACGCAGAGCTGGGCCAACGCTCTTAGGATACTCGCAAGGCCTCTTCTTGTCGAGAATTCCGGGACGAGGCTTGTGTCGTGCACCAAGGACCTGAAGGAGATAACCAAGAGGAGGACTCTGAACCACCTGCCAGTTATTGCCCTTCACGGAAACCACGAGAGGAGGGCGAGGGACGAGCCGAACACCGTGCAGGCGCTCGAGAACGCGGGCCTCATTGTCTACCTGAACCTCGACACAATAGTCTTCGAGAAGGACGGTGTGAAGGTGGCGATACACGGCATGTCCAACGTGCCGGAGAGGTACGCCAAGGACATACTCGATAAGTGGGCGCCCAAGCCTGTGGCCGGCTGCTTCAACATACTTGTCATGCACCAGAGCGTAAAGCCCTATGTGTTCTCGCCTCTGGAGCCACCCACACTGGAACTGGACAGCCTGCCGAAGGGCTTCGACCTGATAATAGACGGACACCTGCACGAACACAGCGAGACCGACATCGGCAGTACCAGGTTCATGATACCCGGCAGCAGCGTGGTCACGCAGTTCGAGAAGAACGAGGCCGCCACGCAAAAGGGGATATACGAGATTAACCTGTCCGACCGCGTCGAGACGAAGTTTGTCCCGCTGGAAAGGACGAGGAAGTTTTTTTACGAGGATGTCAGACTGGGGGACGACGTGTCAGCCGCGGAATTTTTGAAGGGCAGGATAGACCAGATGCTGAACGGGTTTGGCGATGACAAGAAGCCAGTGATAAAGTTCAGGCTCTTGGGAAAGGAGGGCGACCTCCAGGACGGCGCACTCTCCGAGGTGAGAAAAAAGTACGAGGGCAGGGTGATACTCGTCTTCACCAAGAAGCTCGACTCGCCTGACGCTACCAGTGACAAGACCGAACTGCTGAGGAACCTGGTCGAGGACAAGATGCCAATAGAGGACATAGGTATGTCGGTGCTGCAGAGGAACCTGGATGAGATGAAGTTCGACGAGTCCTTCGACGCGGAGAAGCTGTTTTACATACTGGCCGAGAACGACACGGATGTCGTGGTCAGCCTGCTTGTTGGGGAGCAGGCCGTGTTAAAGGCGGGTGGCAAGGATGATTGACGGCATAGGGATGAAGAACTGGAAGACTCACCTAGACTCCAAGATAGCGTTCACCAGCGGGACAAACGTAATCATCGGCAATGTTGGCACAGGAAAGAGCTCCGTGCTGGATGCCGTCTGCTTCGCGCTGTTCGGCACCTTCCCCGTCCTGCAGTCCAAGAAGATAAAGCTGGACGACGTCCTGATGAGAAGGCCTGTTGAAAAGACGAGAGCCGAGGTGGAGCTCGCGTTCACAGCCTATGGCAAAAAGTACTCTGTCAAGAGGGTCGTGGAGAAGGGGAAAGGCACCAGCTACTCCGAGGTCAGGGAGGGCGGAAAGCTGCTTGAGACAAACACCTCCAGGGTCACCGAGGTGGTTGAGAAGGTCCTGAAGACAAACTACGAGACCTTCAGCAAGGCCATATACTCCGAGCAGAACAACATGGACTACTTTCTGACTTTGGGCAAGGGACAGAGGACGAAAAAGATAGACGAGCTTCTTCTTATGGACAAGTTCGAATCGGTCAGGTCGGCATGCGTCTCCGCAAGGAACAGGATAGCGGACAGGAAGTCTGCCACGCAGTCCGTCATAGACCAGGCTAGGGCAGAGGACTTGGAGAAGAAGATATCAGAGCTGCACGCGTCTGTCGAAAGGCTGAAGGCGGAAGAACTGTCGATAAGCAAAAGTTTGGGCGAAGCCGCCAGGGAAAGGTCTGTATTGGAGCAGGAGATAAAGGGCGTGTCCAGTCTGGCGGAGCGCATCGAAGCATTGAAGAAGAGCAAGGCTGTGCTGGGCGAACTGCTTGAAACGGCATCATCCACAGTCAAAAAATTGGAGCTGGAACTGCAGGGCAGGTCTCACGCAGACCCCGAGCACGCGATTAAAATAAAAGACAGAATCGACAGCCTTGGGCTTCGGATGAAGGACTTGTCCTCCAGGCGTGAGAAGGTTCTCGGGTCGCTGGCCGAAGACAGGAGCAGAGTGGTCAGCCTTAAGGAAGGCGTCTCAGAAATGTCTGCTTCTGTGGAAGAGAAGCTTTCCGCAAAGGGGGAGTTGGATTCCCTTGGGAAAGAATTCGGCGATGTCGAAAAGGAAATCGAAGTTAACGGCGAGCTTTTGAACAAGGCCATTTACGAGGCGGAGTCCATCAGGGGCAGGATGAAGGAGTTCGAGCTGGCTATAAAACAATTGTCTCAGGCTGACAGCAAGTGCCCAGTGTGCGACAGCAGGCTGTACGGCGACATGAAGGACGCGCTTGTGAAGACGAAACAGGGAGAGCTTGAGGCGCTGTCGTTGCAACTGCCGAGACTGGAGTCAGAAAGGAAGTCGCTGGAGTCCAGGACGAAGCAGCTCCAGGCGACCCTGAAGAGGATGGGAAGCTTGGGGGTCGGTGTGGCGGACTTGGACAGGCTGCAGGCGCAACTGTTAGAAAAGAGGGCGCTGCTCAAGACCGCAGAGGAAAATGTTGGCAAAGGCGCAAAAGCTTTTGAGGAATCGAAATCTGCGCTGGACTCGCTTGCAAAAGAGCTAGAGTCAGCCAATCATGACAAGGACGAAATGGCGGAGCTTGACATAAAGTTCAGGGCTCTCGCCGAAAACAGGGAAAGGGAGTCCGACATCAGGAAGAGGCTCGACGGCGCGGCAGCGGAGCTGGCCGCGGAGGAATCGCGGCTCGGGGGCAGGAACCTGGACGCGCTGAAAATGAGGCTCAACGGGATGGTGCTCAAAGAGGCGATGTTCAACAAGGACCTGGCTGCCAACAAAAGGATGCTCGAGGAGAAGACCCTCAGGCTTTCCGAGCTGGTGGAGAAGTCTGAGGAGCTGAAAGGCATGAGGGAGAAGACCCTCAGGCTGGAAAAGATAATCGCCGACCTCACAATCTTCGACAAGGCAGTCGAGGCCACCCAGGACGAGCTCAGGAAGCAGTTCGTGGAGGCCGTCAACTACACGATGAACCAGCTGTGGGGGACTCTCTACCCCTATGGCGACTTTACCGAGATAAGGATGCACGTCGAGGACGGGGATTACGTACTGAAGCTTCTCTCAAAGTCTGGCGTCTGGGGCAACGCTGACGGCGGCGTGAGCGGCGGGGAGAGGAGCATAGCGTGCCTTGCCCTCAGGATAGCCTTCGCGCTGGTGCTTGCCCCGAACATACGCACGCTTCTGCTCGACGAGCCCGGCCACAACATGGACAACAACACCATCTCCCAGCTGGCCACCGTGCTCAGGGAGCGCATGGGTGAGTTCATGGAGCAGGTGATTCTGATAACGCACCAGCAGGAGCTGGAGGAAGCCGTGACAGGCCTTGCATACCGGCTGGAGCGCGACAAGAACAACGACGACTTCACCAGGATAGTCCAGCTGCAGTGAAGCCTACCCGCTGCCGGTTATGCTGGCGAACATCGTCAGGCTTCCCAGGGTCACAAGGTTCTGCGTCGTGCCGTTCATGTTAACCTTGTAGAAGTACAGCACGGAGTCCACCCCGTTGGACGAGGAGCCCTGCATCACGGCGTTGAGGTTGGGTATGTTGGTAGTGACCGAGACTATGGGCGTCTCCGTCGATGTGCCCACCAGCCTGGCCCCGGAATAAGTCTGCCCTCCGGTGTTCGTAAAGTTGGCGCTGACGTTTACAGTCGAGTAAAGCTGGTTGGGCGACACGAGGTCTATTTCATAATTCCTTCTGGCTACCTGCGACGGGTAGTTCAGGCTTATCGAACCCAGAAAAACTGCGCTGTTGTTGGGTACCGCCTCCGAGTATCCGGACGCCTTGTTGTAGAGCTCGACTATGGAGTTCATCGTCTGGACCTCCAGCTGCCTTAGCTCGTCGCGTATCTCGCCCTGTATCTGGCTGTTGTAGATTGCTATGACCAGCGTGTATACAACTACGACTACCGTGGTGCTTATCAGGAACGTTATGACGTACTCCGCCAGCTCCCCCTGCCCCTTTCTGCCTAGCAAATGGTCACCAAACTACCCGGGTATTTATTATTTTTAAGGGGAAACCAAATTAATATAATGGAACCTATGTCGCGCAAAGGCATCTCGCCTCTGGTGGCCACTGTCCTTCTGATAGCGGCGACCATGAGCATAGCGCTGATACTCTCATACTGGGCGTCGAGTTTCGTGAGGACAACCCTTCCGCCGGTGAACACGACCCAGCAGCAGTGCCAGTTTTCGGACTTTGAGATATACCAGTGCAGCTACAGCATCAGCGGGTCTAACATCACGGTGACGCTCCACAACCTAAGGCAGAACGCGCTCGGGGACATGGTCATGCAGGTGTTCTTCATCAACGGCAGCGTGTCGCAGACCTACAACCTCACTTCAAGCCTTCCAGGCGGCAACTACCAGGGCTTCACAGTCCCCGGCATACCGTCCACTTTTTCAAAGATCGTTATAGGGTCACGCGCCTGCACGGGAGTGGTGGCCGACAAGGAGTCCGCGTGCGTCACTGTAGCATAGGTGTAGTTTATGAAAGGAATAAGCCCATTGATTGCAACGGTGCTCCTGATAGCGTTCACAGTGGCCGTGGCGGGCCTTGTAAGCCTGTGGGTGTCGAACTTCACAAAACAGACCACCAACATCGTGACAAACCAAACCCAGCAGAATCTGAACTGCGCTTTCATAAACACGGCCCTGTCGGGCGTGAATTACTGCGTCAGCAGGAACGAGCTGTCAGGAAGGATTACAAGCAACAACCAGGCGACCGCAAACGGCATAACACTGCAGGAAGTGTATTCAACAAGTTCGCCTACGCAGCCGCTTTGCATAGCGGGCAGTTCGGTCATTAACTGCACCAGCAGCAACCTTACGATACCTCCGGGCTACCTCTACACTTTCAACATATCGCAGGGCATATCCAGCGGGTTCAGCCTCGTCAACGTCATAGTTTCCGGCTGTCCCAGCAGCGGGGACTCCACAGGCACATGGACAAGCAATTGCTAAAGCAAATTGATTTTCAAAAGACGATAGTTTGTTATAGTTCAGCCCTTTGCCCACTTCAGTTTATCGGAGTTTCTGCCCATCTTGAAGTTCTTCTCGCACTTTGAGGAGCACCATATGTATGTCGTCCCGTCCGCCTTTACGAACATCTTCCCCTCGCCGTGCTTTACAGTGCCGCCGCAGAAACTACAGTTGATAAGAATCTACCTTCTCTCCTCGAACCTCATCGCGCTCTCCATCTCTATCTCCTTGAGCATCAAAACATCCCCAACCTTTATCGGCCCGACCACGTTCCTTGTGAGGACCTTCCCCTTCTCGCCGCCCTCCAGGACCTTGCACCTGACCTGCATGACCCCCTTCACGCCGCTCCTTCCGAGCAGCTGCAAAACCTCAGCGGGAAAAGCGTCCTTCAAGACCATCAGAACCGACCCCTGCCTATGACTTTACCTTTCCCAGATTGCTGACTATCTCTGTGAGAAGATCCTTTCCCTCACCGGCATCCGTTATCGCTATGGCCGCGGTCTGCACGTCTATGCCGCTGGCCCTGCCGAGCTCCAGCTTGCTGGGGACATAAATGTAGTGTATCTTCTTCTCGTCGCACAGCATCGGCAGGTGCATTATTATCTCCTCGGGCTCCACATCCTCGGCTATGACTATAAGCTTCGCCGCGCCGCGCTCGACCGTCTTCGTCGCCTCGTTAAGGCCGCGCCTAAGCTTTCCGGTGTTCCTGGCCATCTCGACCAGCTGGAGAGCCTTGTCGCTCAGCTCCTTCGGCGCCTGAAACTTCACGTATGCTTTTGCCATTGTCTTCACCTCATTCATTTTGTCGGTCCATTTAATAAAAGATTATTATGCAGCGTTAACCTTAAATAGCTGTGCTTGCATTTAAATTTATTAGACGCGAACTTCAAACTATATTCAATCCTGACAGAGGTCGTAAATCTTGATAGAAAAACCGAAGACAGAGGTAAGAAAGACCGGCACGACGACCCTTGCGATGATATGCAAGGACGCAGTTGTGATAGCCGCGGAGAAGAAGAGCAGCATGGGATACCTTGTTGCGAGCAAGGAGACGGAGAAGCTGATGCAGCTTGACGACAGGATAATAATGTCGATAGCCGGCCTGGCTGCGGACGGACAGGCGCTTGCCAGATATCTGAGGGCGGAGTTCAAGCTTTATTACATGCACAACAACAGGAGGATAGGCATGGGTGCCGCCACCGCTCTGCTCTCGAACATACTGCAGGGCAGCAAGTTCTACCCGTACTATGTGCAGCTCATCATGGCCGGGTACGACGACGAGAAGGGCCCCGGCGTAGCTTCTTTCGACGCGCTGGGCAGCTACGAGGAGGAGAAGAGGTTCTTTTCTACCGGCTCCGGCTCGCCGATGGCGCTCGGCGTGCTCGAGGACTCCTACAGGGACGGGATGTCCGCCGAGGAGGGCGCGAAGCTTGCCGTGCGCGCGATAAGGGCCGCGATAGAGAGGGACATCGCATCGGGCGGAAAGGCCATAGATGTTTGTGTGGTTACCAAAGAGGGCGTGAAGTTCATCAGGCACGACCTTGACAAAAAGTGACTACTCGCCGATTGGAGTGTCTTAGCAAGTTTGTCGGGAATAACCATTGACAGTTAGGGGTTTGGCATGATAGAGCTACTTGAAAGGGCAGAGGAACTGTTTCCGAAAAAGACAGTTGACAAGATAGAGCTGGAAGGTTCGGAGATTATAATCTACACTAAGGACAGGGAGTTCTTCAGGACGTGCGAGGACAGCGTTCGCGCGGCGGTGCAGACGCTCAAGAAAAGGATAGAGGTGAGGGCGCACGACAGCCTGCTGGACGACCAGGACGCCACCAAAAAATTCATCATGGAGAACGTGCCTCCTGAGGCGGGCGTGAAGGCTGTGTACTTCGAGCCGGAGAGGTGCCTTGTGATAATCGTGGCGCAAAAGCCGGGCATCGTGATAGGCAGGGGAGGAGAGCTTTTCAAGAGGATAAGGTCGGAGACGTTCTGGGTGCCGAGGATAGAAAGGGTACCAGCGCTGAACTCGGACATCGTGGACGGCATAAGGAAGATGATGCACACGGAGACAAAGTTCAGGAAGGAGTTTCTCAACGGTGTGGGCAAGAACATCTTCGGGGAGAGGAAGACAAACCGCGACTGGATAAGGATAGTCGGACTGGGAGGGTGGAGCGAGGTGGGAAGGAGCTGCATGCTCGTGGAGACTCCGAAGTCGAAGATACTTTTGGACTGCGGCATAAAGGCCAGCGCGTCAAGCATAGAGGATCTTCTTCCGATATTCGCCACGAAGGAGTTCGACTACAGCGAGATTGACGCGATAGTGATTTCGCACAGCCACTTGGACCACCTTGGAGCGGTGCCGATACTTTACGAGAGGGGATATTCAGGGCCTCTGTACACGACCACGCCCACGCTGGACCTGGCCACGCTGCTCTGGCTGGACTACATAGACGTCATGCAGAAGAGCACATCCAATCCATTGTACAGTGCCACAGGAGTGAAGGAATCCGTGAAGCACGCTATTACCTTGGAGTATGGCGAGGTGTCTGACGTGGCGCCCGATATCAGGCTAACGTTCCAGCCGGCGGGACACATACTGGGCTCGGCAATACCTCATCTTCACATCGGCGAGGGGCTCCACAACATTGTTTATGCACTGGACCAGAAGTTCGCGAGGTCAAACCTGCTCGACCAAGCATATACAAACTTCCAGCGCGTCGAGACCCTCATCATCGAATCCACTTACGGCGGCAGGAACGACATCATGCCGAGGAGGGAGGAACTGGAGAGCGAACTCATGAACGTCGTCAACAAGACAATGGAGCGTGGCGGCATAGTGCTCATACCATCGTTCAGCGTGGAGCGTGCTCAGGAGGTCATGACGATACTTGTGAACAACGGCTTCAGCAAGCCTGTCTACTTGGACGGCATGATATGGGACGCCAATGGAATCTTCACGGCGTACCCGGAGTATCTTGGCCGCACAATGCAGAGCCAAATCTTCAGAGGCAACAACCCTTTCCTTAACCCTGTCTTCAGGAGGATAGCATCGCAGGCGGACAGGGAAAAGGTGTGGAACGAAAAGGAGTGCGTGATAGTCTCCACAAGCGGTATGCTGAACGGCGGACCGGTCATGCAGCACCTCCAGCACCTTGCAGAAGACGCAAGGAACACTTTGATATTTGTAGGTTACCAGGCCGAGGGAAGCTTCGGGCGCAGGATACAGAAGGGGTGGAAGGAGATTTCCATCGGGGTGGGCGGCGGAAAGTCGGCTGCGATAAACCTGAACATGGAGGTGTACACGGCGGAGGGCCTGAGCGCCCACTCCGACAGGAAGCAGCTGCTCAACTTCATAAACCACCTCTCGTCGAAGCCCAACAGGGTGATATGCGTGCACGGGGAGCCGCAGAAGACGGTTGACCTGGCCAGCTCTGTGAACAGGATATTCAGGGTGGACACTCTGGCGCCGAAGAACCTGGAAGCTATAAGATTGAGATGAGTCAGATTACTCGCCTAACTATCTTTCCCGTGGAATACTCCTCCAGATGGCACAGTATCATCTCCAGCATGTTCTGCTCTTCGGCGACGTAGCACTTCCTACCGCGCTCTAGCCTAACATCGCCGCGACGTCCATAAACCAGATCGAGAACAGACATCGCCTCTGGCGGCACCGTACACGGTATAGTTATCTGGGTGTCGTCCAGCCATTCTACCTCTATCCCATGCGCTCGCAGCGTGCGGTAGTCCGTGACCAACAGCGACATGCCTTCATCGTTGTGGGAGTAGTCGAAGAACGATGTGTCGTACGTCGAGGACGCCTTTGTGGGAAGGCCGTCCCTGTTCAGGAAAAGTCGCAGGCCGGTCGTCCACCAACTGACCAATCCACCCTCGGGACTGTTCGGCAAACCTCCGCACTCGGCTATCTTTGGCAAGGCCTCCCGCCTTTTCACGCCATGATAAAGTGTCCTGCGCTCGGCGGACATGTCCAGAATCCTCAGCACGGTGTGCGGCGAGGACTCGCAAAATCCCGCTATTTCACGCGCGTACGGCTCGTATGCGGACACCATTACCCACAACTCTAGATTCGATGCAAACTATTAAATGGTTTAAGTATGCCTGTCGAAAATGATTTTATGTCCAAGCTGACGGTCGTGGGTGGAGGTGGCGCACTGGGTTCGGAGATATCATCTAAAGTGGCCGACAGGGGACTGGTGGACGAACTGCTTTTGCTGGACCTGAAGGATCCGCCGGAGATAGGGAAAAAATTGATTGGCAATGCCTTCGACATAGACCAATCCACCGCCTTCACCAACAACACGGCAACAAGGCACACATTCGAGTACGCAGATGTAATCGATTCTGATATAATTGTTGTAACAGCTGGCTTGCCTAGAAAGCCAGGCATAACTCGCGAGCAGCTGGCCGGAACGAACTACAGCATAGTCAAAAGCATATCGTCCAGACTGAACGGCTTCAATGGGATAGTTGTCACACTCACCAACCCCATGGACCTGATGAACTACTTCCTCTGGAGGGAGATGAGCGGCGAGATGAAGGACAGGCACAGGTTTGTGGGGAGCGGGGGACAGCTCGACTCGTCTAGGCTGAAGGAGGTGCTTAAGGTTATGTACAAGACCAGACCTGATGCGATAGAGGCTTTTGTAATCGGCGTGCACGGGGAAAGCATGGTGCCTCTTCTTAGCAGGGTGTCGATCAACGGCAAGAAGATATCATTTTCCGAGGATGAAAAAACAAAGATTATCGAGAACGTCAGGCTCGCCGGGATTAACGTCATCGAAAACAAGGGTGCAACCACTTTTGCTCCGGCAGGGAACACGGCTGACATGATAGCATGCATCCTAAAAAACCAGAAAAGAACCATGACATGCTCGGTTGTGCTCAACGGCGAGTACGGTGTGAAGGACATGAGCATAGGCGTCCCCGTAATGCTGGGCAAGGATGGCGTGGAGAAGATTCTGGAGTGGAAGATTGAACCCGATGAGAAGGAGCTGTTCGACAGGGGCGTAGAATCGCTGAACGCTCTGAAGAACACGCTTGTAAAATAAAAACTATCATACAATCGGAGCCGCGTCCAAGTCTATCAGTATGACATCGTCATCTGACGTCACTATGTAGTTGCCGTCGTGGTCTTCATCTCTCAGGCTGTATCCTAGGCTTTTTATCCGGGATGTTATCTCTACTCTCTTGGACATGTACAATTCCTTTTTACCAGGATTTTTTCTCACCGCCTCGTCAAACATCAGGCCGATGACGTATTCGTGAACCATGGTGCCGTTGTCGTATTTCTCTATCCTAGGCACGCCTATGCCGTTCTCCCTGAATTTCCTGGACAGATCGACCCTGCTTTCTACAAAATACCTTATGCCGTCGCCGAAAGTGTCATGCGGGCATTTCATCACGTACGTCCTTTTCTTGCCGCCGGAAAAGTTCACATCCACCAGCCACCAGTACACCTGGCCGCCACGCCCATGGTATTCGTCCCAGCCGCCGTTCCATGAGTAAAGCTTGGAGTAGTCCTTGATGCTTTCCACAGACTCGCCGGGCTTGATGAAATCCAGCTCCCTCAGCCTTCTCTCCAAATCATCCATATAATTCACTACTATACAGTAGCATTCACTACACTTAAAGCTATCCTTTGCCCTCTAGGATACAATCATCTTCCAGTTGTCCCTGTAGTACTGGTACATCCTGTCGAACTCTTCCTTGGGCGTAATCTGCACTCCCAGAGACATCATCTTCTGCTTCAGCGTGAACATCATCATTTCCCTTTCGTCCTCCTCGCACGCCTTTCCCAGTTCTATGGTGTAGCCGTAGCCCCGGGCATAGTCCAAGATTACGTCCATGCCCTGCCACCTGAAAGTGTGCCGCTTCCTGAGCCATTTCACCTGGATGTCGTGCCCCATTCCCTGGAACAAAAGCACAAGATTGTCGAAATCCTTCCTGTCGAACCTGATCTCCGTCTCCTCGCGCTGGCCGCCGTCCGCCCTGCCTCCCTTCACCCACACCTTAGAGAAGGAGTTGTTGCGCTGCATCCTGACATCGAACTTTGCGTCAAAGTAGCAGGTCTCCATGTCATCCTCGCCGACGAACTCCCCCTCGCGACGGAAGAACTCAATCAGCTCGTCGTACTTCTCCTTCTTCAGCAGGCTCCTTACCCCGACCTCTGTCGCCATAGAATAATGTTTGTCGCAGAAGATTAAGAAAGTGGGCCTGCAGGGATTCGAACCCTGGACCGTCTCGTTGCTCCACCTTGATAAGAGCGAGCTGCTTAATGTGGCATGCGCCTCTACCATGCTGAGCTACAGGCCCTCTCAGTTTCATTTAGTTTTCTTGTTATTTTAATACAGTATCTTTTTCCCAATAAAACCTTACATAACTCGACAGGCACATAATAATTTATTTTCACAACTGTACCATCAGATTTATTTTTTTGTTCGTATTTTGACAGATTTAGTTTTCCAACCAAGTACGACATTATACCTTCCAGATGATCTTGAGCTATTATAGCCCACATTCCTTGCTTGGGAACGCAGCCATCCCCGTCAATCATTCCTGCCAGAAAAGCCAGGATATTTCGTGGTCTGTAATTTTCTGATTTCGACGGAAAAATATTATATAACAACTTGGAGTACAGTTTTATGGTGAGCACGTTTTTATAGGTTGATACGATTGGGTTTGCACCCAATCTTTTTACTATGTCAATTACTCTTTCGGCAATATCACTATCGCGTATTCTGTCCAAATCTATCTTTATTGTATAAACGTATTTATTACTAACAAACTTACTACCGTCTGCATAGTAAAGACCGAACAACCACTCTAGTTCCCAGTGTGAAATATTTGACGTATCAATCGGCTTGATCCGGGGCGTTGTACTTTTATAGTAACTTATGGTAGATTTTCCTATTGCTTCTCCAAAGTTAATATTGATATCCCTAATTAATTGCGAATAACTTTTGTCTGTGTTTCGAATATATGCTATAATTTTATCTGGCAACATGTTATAATTTAGTATATATGAAACAGTTAATATAAATTGTTATCTCAGGTTACTCGCGTTAATGGGTTCGCCCGGATTCGAACCGAGGTTATCGCCGTGTGAAGGCGACGTTTGTCAGCACCTGTTCCTGACCGCTAGACTACGAACCCGCAATAATTAATTTGTCCCTACAGATATTTCTCCATTTCCAGTATAAAAGAGTTGAGCTTCCACATAGGCACCACAAATGTGTCGCCCTCCCTGGTTACGTCTTCCTGCATCAGCGTCACTATCAGAGGGTAGAACTTGGACAGGTCTCCTATACGCATCTCAGTTTTTGTTTCGATATTGTCTTCCAAATACTTCTCCAATTCTTTAACCCTCTCCTCCTGCTCCATTACCGCTTTCACCAGCGCACTCCTCTTGTACCTTCCGCCCCGCCACTGCTTGCAGTCTATGCACAGCACCACGCCTCCCCTTGTTGCAACCACGTCCACTTCGTACTTTCTCCCCGTTTTGAACCTGAAGTTTTTGGTCGTCACGAAACCGTTTTCCCTCAGTATCTCCGACACTAGTTTTTCGAAATCCTGCCAGTCTATTTTTGATGCGGCTTCCTCGACTTCCATGAAAGCTTTAATTGATGCAATCAGACTTATTTTTCATGCTCAAGGACAGCAGACTGTACACCAAGAACAAGCCCTACGTGGTCTTCCACTGGCTCGTGCATTTCCTAGTGGCGCACCTCCTGACATACTTTTCCGGGTTCAGCATATCCTCCTTCACCGTTCCCTTTTCGGCTTTCGGCTACTACACCGACTTTCACATACTGAACTATTTCACAGTGTATCTTGCAACTGTGCTTTTCGACCTGGACCACTTCAAGGTGCTGAAGAGGTACGGCTTCAAGGGGATATTCATGTTCGCGAAGAAGAGGATACAGTACCCGTTCCACAACTTTTTCGTCGGGGCGGTGCTGTCGATTGCCTCGGCTATCTTGGCGCTGGCTGGCATCAGGGCTCTGAGCGTTCTGCTTCTGGCTCCAGTCCTGCACATGGTGTGGGACATCACAGAGGACGTCTTTGTGTTCAAGACAAGCTACAGGAAGTGGGAGAGGACGTGGGGGATAGGCACGGAGGAACTAGAGAACCTGTGGAAGGAGATGGAAAAGCTTGACAAGGCTGGGAAGGCAAAATAGGAGTTGAACAACTTGACAAAAAACGATTTGAGTTATGACACTTTCCACTGGTTCGTGCACATCTCCATCGCTCACATTTTGGGATACATTGTCACGGTCGCGTTTGCCGATGCGGCGGCAGCCTACGGCAAGCTTTACATCTATGTGATTGCCTATCTGTCGACCATACTGATAGACATAGACCACCTTCCAGCACTGAGGAGATACGGCCTGAGGAGCCTGATGGACTTTTCCGTCCTTAAAAAGTACCCCCTGCACAACTTGGTGATTTACGGCGCTCTGCTCTACGCGGGCGTGCTTTCTTTCTCGCTGGGAGAGGTCGTAGCCGGCACGGCATTCGTATCAGTGTTCCTTCACATGACATGGGACTTGTTCGATAACATAGTAATATTCAGGCTGAAGGGGTGGCGGGAGATGTGGTTATAGGGTGACGGAAAGGAAGCAGGTTCTAGTCTGCGGCATAGACGAAATCCCGTAAGGGACGCCAAGCAGGCCGCGGAGCGCTGATAGGACCGATGACGATAGCGGGCGTGTGCGTAGAGAAAGGTATAGAGAAGGAGTTCAAGACCCTGGGCGTCAGGGACTCCAAGGAGCTTTCCCCCAAGAGGAGGGAGGAGCTGTCCGGCCACATAGAGAAGATGACCGAGGAGAAGGGCGGAGATATTGTGATCTTCAAGGTCCCCGCCTGCAAGATAGAAAGCTACAAGAGGATGGGCATAAATCTGGACAGGATAGAGGCTATGAGGATGGCAGACATAGTGAAGGCCATAGATGCGGACGTCTTTTACATAGACTCGCTCAGGGCGGACTCCAGCAAGTTCAAGAAGATGATACTGGAGCACCTGCCGGCGGAAAAGAAGAAGGCCAATCTTGTGGTCGAAAACCACATGGACGAGTCTGTCACCGTGGTGGGTGCTGCCAGCATAATGGCAAAGGTGGAGAGGGACAAGGCTGTGGACGACATAAAAAAATTGGTCGGGTTCGATGTCGGCGTAGGCTACAGCCACGACCAGAGGACAATCAAGTTTTTAGAGAAGATATTGCAGGAGAACGACGAGCCGCCCGAATACCTGAGGACCCACTGGGACACCGTAGAGACGACCGCAAGAAGGCTAGTCGATGATGGCAAGAAAGTAAAGGGGTGGGTAATGGAGAAGGTCCTCGGGCAGGACTCCCTCCAGGGGAAGCTCAAGGACTTTTTCCTCGGGAAGAAGGAAGGCTGTCAGTAGTCGCTATCGCCGTTCAGTATCTTGCAGCCGACTATGTGGCTGCAGGACTTGTGCTTCAGCGTGGAGAAGTTGCAGTCGCAGTCCCAGGTGCCCTTGACCTTGTCGTAGATTACTATATGTTCCTCCGTGTCGCCCGCGACATTGAAGTGGGTCCTCCTGTCGCTGTCAACATCTTTCGAGACCCTGCCCTCCTCCACGAGCTTCCTACCCTTTTCCAGTATCGACTTTGACACGCCAGCCATAAGACAGACCTGAGTATCATTGGGCTGGGCAATACATTTAAGGTTTCGGATAGAAATCTTCGAACATGGAAGAAGTGCTTTACCTAGCATTGAACGGGCTGTCCCACATGATAGCTGGCGCTGCGTCCGGCAAGGCGGTCAGAGTTGTCCAGAAGAGCGAATATGATGGGCGCGGGGAAGCGTTGTCTGTTGGTACCGATGCGTTTCTGGGTCTGTCCCCTGACGCTGATGTAGTTGTAGATTTTCTTGGGAAACACAGAGGATATCTCCACATACCTTACGTTGAGGCTTTGTACGGTGGTGTCATAGGCTTTGCCAAGGACGTGTACCTGAGCGGGAAAATAGACATAAAAAATAACCTGGAAAATTCCATCCCCTCGGCCGTTGCTGCAGTCACACATTTCGTCACAGACTACCTGTCTGGCGGAAGCACGCCCGTTCATTTTGGCGTGTACGCTGACCTTTGGGAGTCGCCTCAGGATTACAGGCTTCTTGTCCACGGTCTCGTTGCCGGCATGTCGCTTGCTGTTTTGTTTTATGTGAATCGTAGGTGGGCAAAACGCGTAAGAGCTGTCGACTCTAATAAATATTTGCCTTTGGAGTGAGCACATGGAAGATGCAATCATACAGCTAAAAAAATTGAATGCGAAAATCGTGTTAGTCCAGTTCCCAGAAGGGCTGAAGCTCAGGATACAGGACATCACAAAGGATTTGGAGAACGCCGGGTTCGAGACAGTGCTCTCACTGGAGCGTTGTTGGGGTGCCTGCGACATCAGGATGAACGAGGCCAAGATGTCCGGCTGCGACGCCATACTTCACATCGGTCATGGCGACTTTGGGGTAAAATCAGACATACCTGTCGTGTATTGGGACTACCCGCATAACGCGGAACCCGTACCAGCTCTGGAAAAGGAAATCGTAAAGCTGAAAGACTACCGCAACATCGGCCTAGTGTCCAGCATACAGTTCACAAAAGCAATGGAGAAGGCCGGAGCATATCTGGAGAGTCGGGGTAAGAAAGTGTTTATCGGCAATGGCGAGAAGAACAAAGGGCAGATACTCGGCTGCAGGGTCGGAGCGGGAAAGATCGTGGAAGGAAAGGTCGACTGCTTCCTGTGTATCTCGGCTGGGAAGTTTTACCCGATTGGTCTCGCCATCAAGACAGACAAACCTGTTTTCAACTTGGATTTGGAAAAGGGGCAACTTATCGACATGAGCAGCGAGAAGAAAAGAATCATGAAGACAGCCGCGTGGAACAAATCCGCCTTCAGGGACGCAAAGAAGGTTGGGCTGCTAGTTTCGTCAAAACCCGGTCAGTACAAAAATCCGTACCGGATAAAATCTTTGCTTGAAAAATCGGGCAAGGAGGTGTACACGCTGGTAATGGACGAATTTTCTCCTGACAAGCTTGAAGGTCTGAAACTTGATGTGATTGTTAACACGGCTTGTCCCAGGTTTGCGGACGACCAGGCAAAATACAAGACCCCGATTGTAAACGTGGAAGACATTTTAAGCTAGCGTGGATAAAATAACTATCATGAAAATAGTCGTGTCGCTCGGGGGCTCTCTGCTCACCAAAGAACTGACACCAGAACACTTCAAAAAATATGTTGATGTCTTCACAGGTCTTTTCAAGTCCGGCCACAGGCTGGTCGTCGTGTGCGGCGGGGGCAGGGTGTGCAGGGACTACCAGAACATAGCCAGGACGCTGGGTGCTGACAGGGAACAGCTTGACTTTATCGGCATAATGTCCACACACCTGAACGCATCGACACTCTGCTACTGCATGGACGGTCTGGGATATCTTGTGAAATGGAAGCCTCTGGACGGCACTTTGAAAGAGGTGAAGGGTGCCTTTGCCGAGAAGATAGTTGTGGCGGCCGGCTACGATGTCGGCACGTCAACGGACTACGATGCGGCGCACTTCGCGGAAATCGTCGATGCCGACCTTCTGATCAACGCCACCAATGTGGACGGCGTGTACGACAAGGACCCAAAGGCCAACCCGGGTGCGAAAAAGATTCCAAAGATGGGTTACAATGATTTTATAAAAATAATCAAGATGAACGAACAGGCGCCTGGCGAGTACAGGCTCTTCGACCTGCGCGCAGCGGAGACCGTGAGGAGGATGAGGCTCAAGACAGTGATAATAGATGGCACAGACCCCCGTGAGATAGAGAGAGCGGTCAAAGGAGTATATTCGGGCACAGAGATAAGCTGATTAGCGATGAATAATATCTCATGAAGAACTACTTTCTCCAGCTTGCGTTTTCGTTGGTTTTGCTTTCGGTGCTCTACATCGTACTGTCGGCTTACGTCAAAAGCCCTGATGTCGCCAACATCCCCTACTACACGATGAACACCCTTATCAGGCTTGCCGTTGCTTACTTCATCTCGCTTGCTTTCGGACTGACCGTCGGCATCGCGCTCGGCCTGAACGAAAGGCTTTCCAGGATTTTCCTTCCGGTGTTTGACGTGCTGCAGACCATACCCATACTCGGTTTTTTTCCTGTTGCAGTAGTGCTTCTCATCAGTCTCTTCAACGGCTCGCAGCTGGGCATAGAGCTGGCCGCACAGGTCCTGCTTTTCACATCCATGGTCTGGAACATACTTTTCGGGGTGTACGGAGCTGTGAGGACCATACCCGGCGACGTCATAGACGCGGCGAGGGAGTTCGGCCTGAAGGGGTTCGACTACATAAGGCACATAGTCATACCCTACGCCATACCCTCGCTCGTCACCTCCAGCAGCCTCGCCTGGGGAGGGGGGTGGTTCTTTGTGATAGTGGCGGAGTTCATAACCTACGGCAGCAGCACCTTCACGCTGCCGGGACTGGGTTACATGGTGGCGAACGCGGCGTTCCAGAACGGCAACCTTTCCGTTGCGCTTGCCGGTGTTGTGTTCATGTCTGCCGTTGTGCTGGTGACAAACCAGTTCATATGGCACA
>CAYRSM010000008.1:0-23554 GCA_964427125.1 uncultured archaeon
CTACAATACTGCCGGATGTCGTCTACTGGGTCGGACTTGAGACAAAATCGCTTCAGTTTTCTGTCAGGTACTCGGATTCGGATTTGTGGCAATACGGCAGCTTGTGCAGCGGAGACGACGGCATACCGCCGTACGTTTGCCAGCCCGACAATGATGCGAGATTCTACATGGACATCACCATGGACAGCACGCCGCTTTCAATCGCCGCGCCATCTGACATACTCACGGAGGCGACAGACCCCCTTACGGACGTGGCCTTGGGCAGCACGACAGTCACTGATGCTCCCGGCGCAAGTTTTGCAGTCATCAACAACGCACCTCAATCTTTCCCTGTAGGGACGACCATTGTCACTTGGACGGCCACAGATTCCTTCGGGGTCTCGTCCACAGCGCAGCAGAACGTCACTGTGACAGACACCACGCCTCCGACAATCACGCTGAGCGGTCCTGGTTACATCGCCGTAGATTTTGGTTCGGTGTACACTGACCAGGGCGCGACGGCCATTGATTTGGCGGATGGCAACCTTACCCGGAACATCACTGTCGCGAATCCTGTTGACACTTCCGCTGCCGGCGATTATGCTGTAACTTATAGCGTTTCGGACTCGCATGGCAACAACGCGACACTTTCAAGGAATGTCACTGTCCTGCAGAAAGTTCAGGCACCCGTCCAACCATCCGGCGGCGGCACGACTTATTACGCCCCAGTTAGCAAGAACGCAGTCGAGACGACAGACATAAGCAACTCGTCGAATGTCTCAGTGCAGCCGGCATCATCAAGTGCTGTTGCAGGGGAAGTCGCGGCATCTCAACCGACACCAAGCAATGTGACAAATTCCACACCATCTGACAAGCCCGTCGCACAGCAGTCGCCGCTCACAGGGATGTTCTCGTCCGTGCTGCAACCTGTCTCTGTCCTTGCGTTCCTTGTGTCAGCCGCTGCCTTGATAGGACTGGTCTTTTGGAAAAGTATTACCTCGCCCAAATACGGGCGCACACGAAGATTCAGAAGGTTCTGACTCCGCAATAAGTTGATGATTGGACAGTTTTCCAGTTTAGGAATACTCCCAAAAAATAAACGCTTATATGTAGTAAAATGACAGTGTAAATTGTATGCAGTCGCAAGCCAAGACAATAATCGCGGCATCGTTCCTTCTTGCTGTGTTCCTGTTCTCCAACGTTTCCGTGGTGTACGCGCAGCAGTTGACAAACCCGGGCATACTTCCCGACAGCCCGCTCTACGGCTTCAAGAGGTTCTTCGAGAACGTGCAGGTGTTCCTAACTTTTGACCCGGACTCAAAGGCGAAGCTCCACCTGCAGCTGGCCGAGACGAGGCTTGCAGAGCTGAACGAGACGCTTGAGAGGGGCGAGAACCAGTTTGCAGCGACGCTTTCTGACGATTACAACAGGAGCCTGAACGCGAGCACGAGGATACTCGACGACCAGCAGGCGATAGGCAGGAACGAGACGGAGCTCGGCGAACACGTCGCTAACGAGACGTTCAAGCACATACTTGTTTTGCAGGATGTCCTTGAAAAGGCGCCGGTGGAGGCGCAGGAGGCAATAGAGCGCGCGATAAACGCCTCGCTTAACGGCCACGACGGGTCCATGCGGGCGATACTGAACGACACCCCCGACAGGGAGGTGAACCTCGCGCTCGACTTTGAGAACAGGAGCGTGGCTCGCATAGAGAACGACACTGCTGACAACATGAGGTTCAACGTCTCGCTGAAGGTCATAGAGAAGGAGACCGACCTGAAGATGGAGGGACTGCAGAGGCTACGCGCCCTGGGTAGGAACACGACAGCTCTGGAGGAGCATGTAAGGGACGAGGTATCAAAGCAACTGTCTGTGCTTCAGGGGGTACTGGCAAGGTCGCCGTCGCACGAGGGGATAGAGAACGCCATCAACGCCTCGAGCAGGGTCCTGGGCACCATATCCGGAAGGTTTGGGCGCTGACTGGCTGGCGGAGGCAAATCCTTGGCGGTCCGGCTTTGATTTTTTCCTGGGAGGGCAGTTATGCTGGACATACTCGCGGTCTCGCTCTTCGGCACTGCAGCCGGTATTGTGATGGGGCTGTTCCCCGGCATGAACATAAACAACGTCCTTCCCCTCGTCCTTTCTGTCACCGCCTTCCTCCAGCCGCAGTACGTCGCGGTGCTCATCGTCTCGATGGCGGTGGCGCAGGTGTTCGTCGGATACATCCCCTCCGTCTTCCTTGGCGCGCCCTCCGAGGACACATCGCTTTCTGTGCTGCCCGGCCACAGGATGCTTCTCGAGGGGAGGGGTTACGAGGCGATAAAGCTCACGGTGCTGGGAGGGTTGGGTTCGCTTGCGCTTACAGTTGTCCTTGTGTTTCTCCTTTCCAACTATTTCGTCTCGCTCTACAACCTGTCGCGGCCGTACATAGCCTACGTGCTGATGCTGGTCATCGCGCTGATGGTGCTGGCCGAAAAGAAACTTAGGAAGATACTGCTGTCGCTTGGGATTGTGATGCTGTCGGGACTGCTGGGCGTCGTGGTTCTGGGCTCGGTGACGTTTTCCCAGCAGAACATAATGTTTCCCCTGCTTGCCGGGCTGTTTGGCATGAGCACTATAGTGATGAGCGTCTCGGAGAAGTCGAGCATACCGGAGCAGCAGAAGGAAAGCAGGGTGAGGTCGAAGAAGTCTGAGATTGCGAAGTCGATAGTGATGGGCTCGCTTGCCGGGATAGCGGTCGGCTTCCTTCCGGCTGTGGGAGTGAGCCAGGCCGCGACGATGACGCAGTACATGGGCGGAGTCGGCGACGCGGGCAACTTCTTGACGACCCTGAGCGGGATAAACGTGGCTAACGAG
The DNA here is from genome assembly GCA_964427125.1 of uncultured archaeon. Lineage (GTDB taxonomy): Archaea > Aenigmatarchaeota > Aenigmatarchaeia > CG10238-14 > SCSR01 > DATDXT01. The sequence continues at coordinate 2,836 of CAYRSM010000008.1, forward strand.
GTCTTCTCCCTGAACAGCCTTTACCTGATGAACAACCCGAGGTCGGGCGCGAGCGTGGCGATAGAGAGGGTGATGCCGAAGCCGGGCTTCGGCGACATGGTGACGCTGACGGGGGCGATAGCCTTCGCGTCCGTTGTCGCGGCCGGAGCCACGCTTTACCTGGGAAAGAGGATTCCAAGGATGCTTGCAAGGATTGACTACAGGAAGCTGTCTGTCGCAATCATGGCCTTTCTCGTGGGTATGGTGTTCTTCTCGACGGGGTGGCAGGGACTTCTGGTCCTTTTCACTTCCACTTCAATCGGGGTGCTGTGTGCGAGGCTGAAAGTCAGGAGGTCTAATTGTATGGGAGTCTTGTTGATACCCTCGCTTCTGTTTTTCCTCGGGATGAACCCTTTTGTGCTGTCGTTACTGGGGATTTAGATGGGCAGTTTTGTTAAGGCGATTCTAATTTTGGTTATAGGTACATCCTTGCAGACTCCATAATCTCGATATTTAGTTTTTCACCATGTTCATTTTCCCAAGCATAGTGTTCTGGTGAATAATCAAATATTGTTAATTTTGGTTTATTGCCTAATGCGTTGGTAACTACGCATATAACATAGTTTTTCCTATGTTTCTGCATTTTCTTATATTCGTTCGGTGTCAGCTCGACGGATATGTTTTTTTGTGAAAGTCCCTTCACCTCTAGCTTTAGTGTATTACTATTTGAAACAGCTTCCAAGTCCCATCCTTTTTTCAAAGGCTCAACAGATTTTACATCGTATCCTATGTTTTCATAATATTCCTTGGTTTTGTTGATTGCAACCTTTTCAATCTTCTTCCTTTTTTCAAAGTCTTTCTGTATTTGTTTCGAACTTTTTACACGGTTGTCCGTCCTGTTCATGAAGCCGTGGTTCCTTACATATGTAAACACATCCTTTTTGAAGTCTCTTTTGTTGTCGTTATCTGCATACCACACATTCGAATTTCCCATATTGCCTTTTCCGTTTCTGCTTCTGGGTATGGAGAATATTCGTCTGTCAATGGGCAAAAGCTCAAAATTGTACTTATCAGCCTTTGACATGACATTGTACGAAACATCTTCTCCTTTGTAGATTCTGTTGTAACTTCTGGGCAAATACTGCCAATCTCTGTAGACTGTAGCATTATTGTACCATCCGACAATACACGACCCGCCGCCTGGTCGTCTGGCAACCCAGATTACTAGGATGTTGTCTATAGACTCATCGCTTTCTGATGCTCCAAGATTGCTTATATTTATTTTTGTCCTAGATGGCTTGACGTATCCGTACAAGTAACCCCTGTAAGGTTTGAAGTTGAAAATCTCGTGCCCATAACCATACTTTTCGACGAACTGACCACCGCCTTTTGGTTTATCGTTCTTGATGCCTTGATAATCCTTCATCCAGCTTATGTTAAGGAATACCATTTTAGGCATTTTTATCACATTTCACTTTGTACTCACAAAACCTGCACATTCAGTTCATGTTTTTAACACTTTCCTACGGCTTCCTCACCCTCAGTATCTCCGCGAGCCCCTTGGTGCCGAAGTAGAATCCGACCATCACCATGGTCACGTTGCTGAACGAGTTGAGCACGTCCGCGGTGATGACGGCCCTGCTGCTTATGAAAAAGCCCACAATCAGTATGTACACGACCATTATTGTCGCGCTTATGGCGGCGCGCATCTCCCCAGTCGACAGGCCCGGCTCGGCGACATCCGGCGAAGAATAGTCAGCCAGCGTCAGCACGGCAAAGAACACTATGGCGCCAGTCATGGCTATCGCCAGGGCAGGATTGTTGGAGAACAGCCATATCACTTCTACTATGGCAAAGATTGTGATTATCGCCCCGGCCGCAGAGTACTCGAACCTGGGCGGGTCCCTGTTCGGCCACTTCCTAGCGTTCTCCGCGCTTGCTGATGCGCCGCGCTTTGGCTCAGGCATATTATAATAGATTGGATTTTTTTCGCTAAAAAACTTACGTGATTTGGGACTATTCCCAAATGTAATACGTATTACATTTTTCATCTGCACGACTTGACAGTTCCCCAGAAGATATGTGTGCTGGATTTCCACGGCTTGCTTTTTGTCCTTTCCCCGCCAAACATCTAGTATGAAAGCGGCCAGCGTGCTCATAGTCCTGCTGAGCGCCATACTGACAGCGGCAGACGCGGTGCTGACCGAGGCGGTGATGAGCGCATTCCACGTCGGGGCTCTTGTAGCATCGACGCTGCCGGGCTTTGTCGCGGGCGCGCTGCTTTTCGCCGTCAGCTACGCGAAGGACAAAAACTTTTACAAAAAGTTCGACAGAAAATCTCTGGTCAAGATTGTTGTGATTGCCGCATTGGGAAGCCTCGCCGTCTTCACATGGTTCGACTCCGTGACCAGGATAGGCGCGGGCAAGGAGTTCCTTCTGAGCGGGAGCACGTCGGAGGTGCTGTTCATACTGCTGCTGTCGTTCATCTTCCTGAAGGAGAGGCTCGGAAGGATGGAGCTGGTCGGAAGCGCGTTCGTGCTTTTCGGCATCGTTCTCGTGTCGTTCAACCCGCAGGTAGCGTTCCTGGAGTTCGGATTCGGCGACATGGAGGCTATGCTTAGTGCGCTGTTCTTTGCGACGGCAATCATAGTGACAACCGACCTTCTAAAAAAGTTCAACCCGCAGGAAGTTGGAGCGATGTACATCCTGATTGAGGGTTTGATATTATTGACAGCGGTCTACCTGTTCGGCCTGGGTGCGGAATTTTCATTCAATGTAATTTCTGTCTCCATCGTCATAGGCATCCTGGTCGGCATGGCTGTCTTCACCTACAACATAGGGCTCAAGCTTGCGGGCGCGTCGCTCACGAGCGTTGTGGCATCGTTCGCTGGGATTTTCACGGTGGGGCTCCAGTTTTTGGCCGCTTTACTGCTGCCGACGGTGGCTTTCATCTTCCCGTCGAATATACCGCTGGCAGTTGGCGGAGGCTTGCTGGCAGTCCTAGGAGTCTTCCTAATCAGCTACAAGGGGAAATGATTCAAATGTTTAGACTAGTTTCCAATCTGGATAATAGTTACTTTTTGATTTTGTAATGGAGCTGCAGTTCATTATCAGCAATTTTCTTTTGTTCTAAAAATTTCAATCTGTGTTAAAAATCTTTACCCTTGAAAATAGGTATACCTTCACCAAGAATTATCGGTTCGACATCAAGGTAAATCTCGTCAACAAGGTTTTCGGCCAGAAATGAAGCGTTTAGTATACCGCCCCCAGCCACAACAACTTCTTTGAAGTTCTTCAACAGCTCCAATGCCTCTTTTGGTGAATGAGCGACGATATGGTTTGGAGCCAGTGTTGGAAAATCTTCATGCGAGACTACAATTAGCTTTACATCCTTGAATTCCGAAAATTCCGGCTGCTTGGTAAGTATATGATATGTTCTGCGCCCGACGATAAGACAGCCTGCTGTGCGAACAGATGAACTATAACTATCCCACCCCTTTTTGGAAATCCAACTTGTATCGTCATTACTTTTAGCTATCATCCCATTTACGCTGATGGCCATGTAAAGTACAACTTTCATATCATATCGTTAAATTAGATGTTTTATAAGACTTGAAATCCAAAGCACAGAACAGTTTAATAAAAATTTAACCACCGCACGACGATTTAATTATACTGAAGTGATAGCGCATGCTGGTAAAGGAGCTGAAGAGGAAATACATAGAGTTTTTCAGGTCTAATGGACACAAGGTCATAGACGGCGCTCCGCTCAGGCCGGAGAACGACCCCACGGTCTTGTTTACTACGGCGGGCATGCATCCGCTTGTACCTTACCTTCTCGGAGAGCCTCACCCATCCGGCAAAAGACTTGTCGATGTGCAGAGATGCCTGAGGACCGACGACATAGACGAGGTCGGTGACGCTTCCCACCTTACTTTCTTCGAGATGCTGGGCAACTGGAGCCTCGGCGACTATTGGAAAGAAGACGCGATAAAGTGGAGCTTTGAGTTTTTGACAGGGGAACTGAAGATTGACAAGGGAAAGATTTCAGTCACGGTTTTCGCGGGCGATTCGGACGCTCCCAGGGACGAGGAGTCTGCGAAGATATGGATGTCGCTCGGCATACCGAAGGAGAGGATTTTCTTTTTGCCGAAGAAGGACAACTGGTGGGGGCCTGCCGGTGAGACCGGGCCATGCGGACCGGACACAGAGATGTTCTTCGACACGGGGAAGGAGCCGTGCGGGCCGGACTGCATCCCGGGCTGCCACTGCGGAAAGCACTTTGAGATTTGGAACGATGTCTTCATGCAGTACAACAAGACGGCGGAGGGAAAGTACATACCGCTGAAGCAGAAGAACGTGGACACAGGTATGGGAGTCGAGAGGACGGCCGCGATGCTCCAGGGCAAGAGGACTGTGTATGAGACCGAGGCTTTCCTTCCCGTCGTCGAGAGGATAATGTCGCTTGTTGAGAAAAAGGAGCACGACATGTCGTTCGAGAGCGGCCTTTCAAAGTCGGTGAGGATAATCGTGGACCACATGCGCGCCGCGACTTTCATCCTGTCCGAGGGAATAACCCCGAGCAACGTTGACCAGGGCTACATACTGAGGAGGCTGATCAGGCGCGCGATAAGGCACTGCAAGCTCATCGGGATTGAGAAGGACTCGCTGGACCAGCTGGCTGAAAAGGTGGTGGAGGTGTACAACGGGGACTACCCTGAACTTGAAAAAAAGAGGCAGTTCATTTTGGACGAGGTAAAAAAGGAGGAGGCGCGTTTCAGGAGCACACTGACTCAGGGAATAAAGAAGTTCGATGAGATTGCGAGGCAGGAGAATTTCATAGACGGCAAGAACGCCTTCCTTTTGTTCCAGAGCTTCGGCTTCCCCATAGAAATGACAGTCGAGCTGGCGAGGGAGAAGAATGTCAAAGTCGACGAGAAAAGTTTCAACGAGGAGTTCAAGAGGCACCAGGAGATTTCCAGGGTCGGTGCCGAGAAGAAGTTCAAGGGCGGGCTGGCAGACGCATCGGAGCAGACGACAAAGCTGCACACGGCGACCCATATGCTGAACGAGGCGCTCAGGAGGGTGCTGGGGAAGCAGATAGTGCAGAAGGGCTCCAACATAACCCCCGAGAGGCTGAGGTTCGACTTCAACTTCGACAGGAAGCTTACCGCGGAAGAATTGAAAAAAGTGGAGGAGATGGTGAACGAATACATAGGGAATGAACTGCCTGTCACGAGGAGGGAGATGTCTGTTGAGGAGGCGAAGAAGCTCGGTGCGCAGGCGCAGTTCGAGCAAAAGTACGGCGAGAAGGTCTCTGTCTATTCGGTCGGCGATTTCTCAACCGAGGTCTGTGGTGGCCCCCATGTGAAGAGCACGAAGGAGCTGGGCAGGTTCAAGATTGTGAAGGAAGAGGCTGTGGCGGCGGGTGTGAGAAGGATAAAGGCGGTTCTTGAGTAATCTGAATTCCTGTTTTGTATGGAGACAAAATCAAGTGTGAAAAACAAATACGATGAAAACCTAGTGTATGAGATAAACAGGCCCGACACCCCAACAAACAAGCCACTCGTTCTGATTCTTCATGCGCTGACTGGAAAGAAGGAGAACAGCACCATAAACTTTCTGGCAAAGAACCTCCCGCAGCACGGTTACACCACGGTTCAGTTTGACTTCTCTGGCCACGGTGAGAGCGGCGGAAAGCTGGAAGATTCTACAGTGACAAAGCAGTTGGAGGACATAGAGGCAGTGGCTGATGAAATACGCAAAAAAGTCGATGTAGGAAGGATGATTGTCGTGGGAAACAGTTTTTCGGTGATAACTGCGCTGGCTTATTCGAAGGACAACAGGTCGGTCGCCGGTTTAATACTGATAAGCGGCAGGGCAAACTACATGAAGTACGTAGAAAACCTTGAAAGGGTCGGCGAGAGGTACAGACTGATTGGCGACACTTTTGTGGGCGAGTCCTTTGTCAAGGATTATGAAAAGTACGACCCGTTGAAGAACATGAAGGCGTTCCAAGGTCCTGTGATGATTGTGCATGGCGAGAACGACGAGACAATCCCAAAGGAAGATGCGCAAATTTTCTATTCTTCCGCAGTCTCGGCCAAGAAAAAGCTGTTCATTGTGCCAAAGGGTGGTCATAGGTTTACGGAGCCGGGGCAGAAGGAAAGTGTGCTGAAGGAGATTGTGCAGTTTCTGGATGAAAATTCCAAGCCATCTAAGAATTAAATCCAGCCCAGCCAAATTATATTAATCATGTATTCGATTGTCCTGTGCACATGCAAGAACGAGAAGGAAGCGAGGAAGATAGCTCTTGAAATTCTGAAGAAAAAGCTGGCCGCCTGCGTGAACATAATCCCCAGAGTGGGCTCGCTCTACAGGTGGAAGGGAAAGATATTCAAAGAAAACGAGAGCATGATGATTATCAAGACCAGGGCTCACCTCACAGACAGGCTCATGAGCATCATCAAGAGGGCGCACTCCTATAAAGTGCCCGAGATAATCGAGATCCCTGTGACCAAGGGCAGCAGGGAGTACCTTGACTGGATGGCCGAGGCAACCTCGCAGGGAAAGCCTTAAACCGTTATCTCAGCAAATATGATGATTATGTCAGGCGGCAACCACAGGTACATGGACAACCACAAAGAGACCGCTGGGGCGGCGAGGCTGTCTGTGTACTCCAACGTTTCCCTACTTGTCCTCAAGCTGGCTGTCGGTTTCATGATGGGCTCGGTCGCAGTCTTGTCCGAGGCGATACACTCCGGGATGGACTTGGTAGCAGCCCTGTTCGCGAACTACTCCATACGCAGGGCTGGCAAGCCCGCCGACCGCGACCACAGGTTCGGACACGGCAAGTTCGAGAACGTCTCCGGGACCGTGGAGGCCATGCTCATAGCGCTGGCCGCGGCGATCATACTTTTCGAGGCCGGCAAGAAGCTCCTGTTCGGCGGAACCCTGGATTACCTGGGACCCGGCATAGCGGTGATGGGTGTATCTTCGGTTGCAAACTTCCTCATCTCGAGGAGGCTCATGTACGTGGCGAAAAAGGCGGAGTCGATAGCGCTGGAAGCCGATGCCTACCACCTGAGCACCGACGTGCTGACCTCCGTCGGCGTGTTCGCAGGATTGGTCCTTATACAGCTGACGGGAAACGCGATATTCGACCCGCTCCTCGCGATAGTCGTGGCCGTGCTCATACTCAAGGCCTCCTACGACCTGACAAGGCGCTCCCTGAGCGGGCTGATGGATTCGAAGCTCTCAGACGAGGAGGAGGAAATCATAAGGTCGACCATATCGGAGCACTATCCGCAGTTCGCGGGCTACCACGACCTCAGGACAAGGATGTCGGGCGCGGAGAGGTTCGTAGACCTGCACCTTGTCGTGCCCAGGTACCAGAAAGTGTCGGACGCGCACGACTTCTGCGACCACATAGAGAGCGACCTCAAGGCGAAGATACCCAACCTCTCCCTGCTCATCCACATGGAGCCGTGCGACGAGGGGTGCGAGATGTGCAGGAAGTCGGGCGAGTGCAAGGTGAACACGAAGGGAAAGAAAAGGTAGGACACATTTTTACCGATGGAAGCTTGGACAAATTGTGATACGTATCACAAAAATTTTTCAAATGGCTTTCTCACAAACGGCATCACCTTCTCGTAAACCAGCGGCACGGAGACCCCGGCTGCGATAGTGAGCACCTGCCTCAGCGCCTTCAGGAAGACGTCTCCGCCGACTGTGTTAAGCGAGACACCCGGTATCGGCGTTGGAGTGTTGACCGGAAGCGTGCCCTCCACGTACTTGAAGACTGCCAGCGCGACTGCGCTCACAATGAGCGGGATGCCGTACTTCATCCTGAAACTGTCAGCTTTTTTGAAACGTCTTGAAAGGATGTACCCGATGTAGCCGAATATCAAACCGAACAGGATGTGGTCCATGTAGGGGTGTATTGCAGTCCAGACGTCGAACAATGTTGTCATGATTATGAAATTAGCTCTTATGCCTTTTATCTGTGGGTAAACTATTTTTTCACATCGCTTATAATGTGAAACGTTTCACATTTGGTTCGAACAGCATTTTTGCGAATAAATCCTTTCCCCGCAGAATATTTATTCTGATGCACCATGCTGATGAAAGTTTCCCAGAATCTGGACAGGCAGGAGATATGGGCGGAGGGCAACGAGCTGGTCTCGGTCCTGGGGCGCGACAGGGACGAACATGGCAAAAGGGTGTGGCAGAGACCCTACTCCGAGAAAGAGCTGGTCGCGGAGATAATTGACCCTGTGCTGCTGACCGACATCTATGCGATTTCAAAAATGGAACCCACGAAGAGGGACACGGTATTTTCATTGTACGGATGTTACCCGAGGACTGTCGAGTATGACGGGGTCGCCGTGTGGTGGGATCCGGGCAAGCATCTGAATGTGTGGGGACCGTCTATAGACACTCTTGTGTTCGCCAATGCGATGAGGACTGGCAATGTCTTGACAGATAATGTAAAATCGACAGTCGATGTCGGCTGCGCATCCGGCTTTCTGGGAAAGTACGCTATGGAAAAATGCCCGTCGATTAAAGAGCTGACGCTTGTCGACCTCAACCCCTGTGCCATAGAATGTGCAGGGGACAATGTGCGGAAGATAGACGTGAACAAATGGGTCAGGTATTGCTTGCAGGACGGGAGAGAGTTAAAAGGATTGGACTTTGACTTGGTGATGTGCAACCCGCCCTATGTTCCGAGGCCCGACAGCATAGACGACAATCCCTACGAGGGGGTCGGCCTGCTGCACGACATGATTGTGAACGGGAAGGAGTACCTGGGCGGTAACGGAAAGCTGATTATCACGACCTCCAGCCTGTGCTCCAAAATCACGGAGAATGCTGTAGAGGAGGCGAAGGGAAAGGGCCTTGCTTCAATCAGGACAATCGGGAGGAAGCGCGTGCCGTTCAAGGTGAACCCGGTGCTGAACAACGGGGAGTGGGTGTCCTACCTTAGGGGGATGGGGCTGAGGAAGACTCCGGAGCGCGGCTATGAGTACTGGCACGAGATAAGCGTGATGGAGATAATGTACGAATGAACTGTTCATCTGGTCTTACTGTTAAAGTATGCTCTACAACTTGAATAGTTAGCTTTTCCATTTCAGTGCATTAAAAACAGGTTTACACAAATCAAATTGACTATATTTGTTCTTTACAATAAGAATATTTTCTTGCATAACATCGTTGCAATTATATTTTATAAAAATAAAATCCTCGTTTTCTGTTTCAATATCTTCTGTAGTCCATGACGAGGCGTTAGAAATAAAAACCATACCTATCAAATTCTGATGCTCATACAAAGTTTCTTTTACTTCTTCGGCAAGATCTTCGTACATGGCCTGTTCTTCTAATCCAATAAATAAATTTCCATCGAAAATTACAACAACTCCTAACTCTCCTTGAGGAATTTGATTGGATTTTTCTTCAATAACTCTTCTAATCCTTTTTACTTCGTCTTTCAAAGTGAAATTTAATAAAGGACCTTCTATACCCCCGTTTATGTATTTTTGCGGTATGCCACGAAAATCTCTTGCACAAACAAAATAATCAACGACACCTTTTTCTTCTATGGTTTTGTATTTTACAACGCCATTTTCCACTTCTTTTATGGCATCGCTTATTTTTTGCTGCAATTCTTTTATGTGTGGAGTTGAAAGCGCTTTGTAAATTTTCGCCTTTATGTTAACTTTCGCATTATAAAATGGATAGGTCAATTCTTCAAATGTGTGATTGGCTTTTCTTATTTCAATAGGAGTTTGGAGGCTGGTTATTTCGAAGAACACTTTATTTTGTCCTATTATGCTTTCTATATCTGGACTCTTTTTATACATAGTCGGCTTGATTAGTTCGATTTTAATGTTGTTTGAGTATAGCCGGGATGCAATTTCTGCCTCTGGCAGAGCACCACTATACTTTTCTTTGTTCAAGAGTCTTTCCTTCAAACTATCAAAATTTTCCAGATTTTTTAGTAAATAAGTCTTTGTTCCAAAATTTGCAAACCACAGCTGAGACCAAGGGGCCATATTAAAGAAATAGGAGCTTATGATGTGCCTTTCGTTAGTTATATGTTTGAGAAAATTTTCGCCAAAAACCTCTCTAAGTTTTCTATATCCTTCTAAAATCATTCCTCTCTGTTTTTCGGTTAGACTATTATCATTTTTTATTCTAGAAAAATTGTATTCCCATTTAGAAACATTTTCCAGATAGTTGTTGTAATCACTAGACATAAAGTGCACCAGCGGGGATTTGAACCCCGGCACCGAGCTCTATCCTTTTTCATTGGGAAGCTCGTATCCTTTCCTGTATGTCCTACCAGGCTAGATGACTGGTGCAGTCCCGATTAATCAAAATTTGCATCGGTAAAGATAAAGGAATGGGTGGTGTCTCATCCGGTTGTCTTTATCGCGTTGGGAATCTCCTTTATGAGGTCATTAGAATATTTAGCATCAAATGAAATGGCTTTTAGTAAATCCATTTTATTGTCCAATAATCTAGGCTTTGCTTTTCCGTTTACCCAAAAATTAACAGTACATGTACTTAGATTCAATTCCCTCGAAATTTCAGCTATAGTGAGACCGTCTTCTCTTAGCTTGATGGCAACTTCAAATGCTCTGATGAATTTTAACCTGTTAAGTGCCTTGTCGAAAGCGAGCTTGTTAAATCTGTATAGTACTTGTTGCTTTTCTTCGGCAAAAATCAATCTAAAAATTTTGGTAAATCTTATGATATTCGTTATGCTACTGCCTATGCTGATGAAAGCATCTGATTTTATGCCATCCTTATAGATTTTTTCGTATACAATTTTGCTCCTTTTAGTGTCTATTCCAAACCCGTTTAACAAATCGCCTATTTGATCGAGGAAATCAATGAGATTTTGTTTCATATTCCCCAGTTTTCTCATCTTGATTCCGATCTCTGGAAATGTATTTTCCCTCATTATATTTCTGACGCACATTTCATTCGAAAGGAAAACTTCGAGAAATATATTCTTTAGTCTTGGCTTCAATAGGAACAGCCACTTGGGAATTAGAAATTCTTGCTCCACTTTATTGCCGTCAGGAGCTCCCATAGCCTTCAGCATTCTTGCAAATGCCCTTATTCCCTTTCCTTGTATTGACAAAGTGCAATTGTCTGGATCATCGCTAGTTCCTGTGCATTCTCTTATCTTACATGTAAATCCAAACTCGTTCGTGATTCTGACAGCTATCTTTTCCAAATCAAGCTTACGGCCGAAAAGATTCACGATACCAAATTTCACATTCATATTGCCGTCTCCAAAAATCCATGCGAAAACTTCCAGCAATGTTACGAATCTTTTTGAATCTGTTCTGATAGGTACAAGTCTCCTTATTTTGCACGCCTCTATGCTTCTGAGGGCAACTGGCTTGGCGGTCCCATACACCCAGGATATAACAGTTGTCTCTGGAATACTAGTCAGCTTTGATATTTCTTTGATTCTAGTCCCTCCATTCCGAAGTTCTGTGACCTTTGAAAATTTTTCAATTCTTCTTATTTCCCTTTCGCCGAAAGTGTTCAGAATCAAATCCGATCCGAATTCCAACTCGTCATCTTGTTTACTCCATTGTTCGTTTATTCAAAGCACCTTAATTAATATATTATTATAATTATACATTTATATAGTTATTTAAATTTGTATGTAGCTTAATATCCGATAAAAAATTGTCGTGCGTTATTTAATCAGATTACAGCATCCTTCTTTAGAACTGTCGGTATTTCTTCCACCAAATCCATTGCAACTAGACCTTCGGTATATTTCAATGCCGCCAATTTCCCAGCTCTGCCGTTGATGTACGCCGCCGCAGATGCCGCAGTCAAAGTGTCTATTCCTCTGGCAAGAAAAGCACCACAAATTCCAGTCAATGTGTCTCCGCACCCACCCTTTGTCATTTTAGGATCGCCAGTTTTGTTTAAAATTGAATTTTTCCCATCGGTGATTATATCTACATGCCCCTTGAGAAGCGTAACGACTGACGGTACAAGAGGGCACACCCCAGCAGAACAGTTAATTTTATGTGTCTCTTCAGCTGCAGTTTTGATTCTTTCTTGCAGATTCTCCCTGCTTATTTTCACACCAGTTAACTCTCGAAATTCCGAATCGTGCGGTGTCAAAACTATTTTCTTATTGGCTAGAAGTTCCTTCTTCGCGCTTATCGCCCTTATCGCGTCGGCGTCCACCACCATAGGAAGGTTAATCTTGCTTATGAGATAGATGATCGCCTTCCTCGTCTCCGGCGTCCTCCACAGGCCCGGGCCTATCGCCACCGCGTCTGCCCTCACCTCGTTTATCATCTCGAGAACCTCGGGCACGTGCGTCATCTCGAGCTCCTTCCCCTCGAGCGGCTGCGTGATGAGCGAGGGCGAATAGCCAGCCGCGATGTCCATTGCCCTTCTAGGTCCGATTAGATAGACCAAATCGCAGCCCGCCCTGCCCGCAGCCGCGCCGACAAAAATCGGAGAACCTGTATGCCTCTCGCTACCGGTTATGACCAGAAGCTTGCCGTACTGCCCCTTGTGCGACCACGGCTCCCGCGGTTTGTATACCTTACCGAGGATGTTCTTGGTCACTGTCTGCATAATATTCATTTGCCCGCTTCTTTTAAGAATGGCACAATCAGGGCATCCTGTCAGGTGTAAGCCTTAAATTGTTTTCATCAGAACATTAATCAATGCTCGCAGGTCAAGCGGGCTGGAATGATGATTCAGGATGGAGCTGTTCAACAGGCTGTACTCGGGCGCGAAGGATATCCTGCCGGACAGGATTACCGGAAGGACCGAGTCGATGAGGGGCGACTATGTAAAGGAATTCTACTCCAAAAAGGGCTCCGACTCTTACAGCGGCTGCTTCGAGAAGGGCCTTGACGCGGTGACGGTGCTAAGGGCGGCTAAGAAATATAATAACGGCAAATACATGGACCTTGCGATGTCCAAGATTCTTGCAATCGAGTCGAACCCCGTGTGCGAGGATGCGGGCTACCTGGCGGTGAACATCTGGGTCAACACCGAGGCCTACCAGGCGACAGGGCACGAGGCCTACATACTGAAGTCAAAGTATTGTGCGGACTCGTTAATTGGCGACATGATGGACGTGGGCAGGTTCGTAAAGTCCGGAAAGTACATGATGGAGTCGGACGCAGAGACGCAGCTCCTTTCCGCATCGGCGCTTCTGCAGCTTTACGAGCTGTCCAAGATGGACGAGTACAGGAAAAGGGCTGAGGGCATACTTGATTTTTTCATGGAAAGGCACGTGTCCGGTTCGGGCGAGATAGCGGGCAAGCTTGATGTCTCTGTTCAGGACGGTGCAATGAAATACAATCAGAGCGGCGGCGACAAAAGATTGTCCGAGCTGGCCGCGATGGCGTACATGAATGCATACAGGGTGCTGGGAAATTATTCCAACGAGGCGAAGCGCTTCATCGGACTGTCTGAGGGTTCGCTGATGGTACTGTCGGAGGCGAACAAGTCCTTCAAGATGAACGGCTATTCGGGAAAGTACAGGGACATGCTGAAGCTTGAGCTTTTGTCTCGCCGGCACTCGCTTTACAATCTGGCTGGCGTACTGGGCAGGCCGGTGTTCGACGTCGAGCCTGATGACCCGAGCCTACTTAGGGATATGCTGGGCACGAACTTTTCCATAGCGCTGGGAGCTGGCCTCATCTGGACAACAGTCGTGTCGTTCGGCGTCCCGGTGTACGCGTTCTCCACGGCAGCCACTTCCGCGGCAGGAGCACTCGTATCTCCGTACATCGGCAGGCTTGCGGACAGGATTGGCAAGAAGACCATGCTTGCTATGGGACTCAGCGCCTACACACTATCGACCATGCTGATGCCCTGGAGCATAGGATGGGCCGGCAACAACGCGCTAATTGTGCTGCAGACTTCACGCGGTGTGTCGGCCATAGCCGCTGGCCCTATGATATCATCCCTTGTCACCGACGCGGTGCCCGCCAGCAAGAGGACAGAGGCATTGTCGCAGTCCACCGCAGCCTACAACTGGGGGTACACCGCTGGAGCACTCACGGGCGGAATGTTGACGGAATCGCTGAAGGCAGGTTCGGGGCTGATGAAGCTGTCGCCGTTCCTAGTCGCAGCTTTCCCGCCCGCGCTGATGGCTGCGAGGATGCTCTCGAACTACAAGAGGGCTAAGGAGAAGAGGCAGGAGCTTGAACTGATATTCAGGCAGCCAAAAGAGAGCGCGTGATGCAGGATTTTACCTGGCTTTTGCAACGTCCAGCAGGCATATGAGTTTGCTGAGGTTCTCCTTTGAGAACACCCCGTCCTCCCTGCTCCTCTGGCATATCTCGCACACCTTGAAGTTGATGTCCGCGCTGCCGCTCACTATCTCGGCTGAGAGGGAGTCGATGTAGCTCACCATCTCCCTGTTCGACAGAATCTTCTTGATTCCCTTTCCCCTGAGGCCCGTGTTGTACTGGGACACCGCTGGCTGCGTGAGGCCCAGCTTCTTGGACACCTCCGTCTGGGTCATGCCGTAGATGTTGGTTAGCCTGTTAGACACTATGGCCCTTATCGATGGGAGCAGCTCGTTGAATATGTTTTCGCAGAAGACCCTGGCTTTCATGCCTTCGCCCCCTCGCTCTTCTTGAACATCTCCTCCTCGACCTTTATCCAGTCCTTGTACCTTTCTTTTATCTCCTCACGCTCCTTCTGTATCCTAGTGTGCGTGTCCTCCAGATCCTTAGGTATCTGCCTCTTGTTCTTGGTAAGATAATCGTATATCGCCTCGGACAATGCGTCTGCAGAAAGTACGGAACAGTGCACCTTGATGGGCGGGAGTCCGCCGAGCGACTCGATTACGTCCTTTCGGTTTATCTTCATCGCCTCCTCAAGTGTCTTTCCCTTTGCGATGTCTGTTATCGCGCTGCTCGTGCTTATGGCAGCCACGCATCCAAAAGTCTCGAACTTTATGTCGTCGATTATTTCCTGCCCTTTATTGCCCTTTTTGATTTTGATATAGAGCTCCATGATGTCGCCACAGACTGAGTTGCCCACCCTTCCGCGCCCGTCGGGGTTTTCAATCCTTCCCTGGTTGTGCGGGTTCCTGAAGTGCTTCACAACTGTTTCTGTGTAAGGTCCTATCGTCTTCATTCACGCCACCTTGAACGGGGAGATCTTCCTCAGCCTTTCTACAACTTTGGGCAAAACTTCGAACACGCGCTCAACATCCTCGTTTGTGTTCCACTTTCCCAGGGTCATCCTCAAACTTCCGTGCGCCTCCTGCGGCTTCAGTCCCGTTGCCATCAGAACGTGGCTCGGCTCAAGGGTGCTCGACGAGCATGCTGAACCGGTGGATGCCGCTATGCCATAACTGTCCAACTCGAGCACGAGCGATTCGCCCTCTATGAATGAGAACCAGAAGTTCGCGTTGTTCGGCAGCCTTTTTGTCGGATGGCCGTTCAGGTGCGAGTTCTCTATTTCCAGGACCCCCTTTATCAGATTGTCCCTCAGACCTGACATAAACTTCCCGTCGGCTTCCATCTCCTTCATCCTGAGCTCGACAGCCTTTGCAAAGCCGACTATGCTCGCCACGTTCACAGTGGCGGACCTCATGCCGTGCTCCTGCCCGCCGCCGTGGATTATCGGCTCCGTCCTGGTGCCTCTCCTTACGTACAAGAAACCCACGCCCTTCGGCCCGTAGATTTTGTGAGCATCGCCCATCAGCATGTCGACGTTCATCTTCTCTACGTCCACTGGTATCTTTCCGAAGCTCTGCGCGGCGTCTGTGTAAAAGTAGACATCCTTTTCTGCGCATATCTTGCCTATCTCCTCTATCGGCTCTATCGTGCCTATCTCGTTGTTTGCGTGCATCACAGCCACAAGTGTCGTGTCCGGCCTTATGCTCTTCTCCACGTCCGCCGGGCTGACCATGCCATACTTGTCGACGGGGAGAAAAGTGACATCGAACCCCTGCCTCTTCAGCCAGTGCGACGATTCAAGGACGCAGTGGTGCTCTATGGAAGATGTTACGATGTGCTTTCCCTTTTCCCTGTTTGCGAGCGCCACTCCCTTAAGCGCCATGTTGGAACCCTCCGTCCCGCTGCCCGTGAAGATTATCTCCTCGGGTTTTGCGTTTATCGAATCGGCTATTATCTTCCTGGAATTTTCGAGCGCATCCGCCGCGTCCCTTCCGAACGAGTGAAGGCTGTTTGCGTTGCCGAACTTACTCGCGAAAAACGGCGACATCGCCTTTACGACCCTCGGGTCAACAGGGGTTGTGGCAGCATAGTCAAGGTAGACTTTCCTCATTTTCTCACTGATATTCTATGTGCGTTTGGGGTATAAAAATATAACGGTGTGATAAAAATGGCAACCAAAGGCTTTATTCACCGCGCGGCAATCTATGAGATTATGGCAGACCCCTACGCGAGGATAGTGGAGAATTTCAAGAACCCAAGGAACATGGGCAGCCTGAAGGGCGCTGACATAGTGTGCAAGGATGTCAACAGCAGCTGCGGGGACGAGCTGGAGTTCTACATCAGGCTTGACGGAGGAAAGATAAAAGAAATAAGGTTCAGCGGGATGGCCTGTGCGACAAGCACCGCCACGGCTTCCATGCTTACGGAGTTCGTGAAGGGGAAAAATCTTGGTGAGATAGAGATGTTGGGCGAGGATGACATCATGAGAATGGTAGGGATAAGGCTCAACCGGGACAAGCTGAAGTGCGCGATGCTCCCCCTCTCTGCGATAAAGCTTGGCATAAGGGCATATGATGAAAAACACAGGAAAGCATTTTAACCTGCGGCCTCCAGACAAATAATATGGCCGACGAACTGGTCGACATCTGCGACGAGGACAACAATCTCACCGGGATACAAAGAATGAAGAGCGAGGCGCACAGGCTCGGGCTGTGGCACAGGACATCTCACGTATGGGTGTACAACTCCGCAGGAGAGATACTTCTCCAGCAGAGGGCCGATGGCAAGGACTTCTACCCTGGCGTATGGGACATATCCGCAGCTGGACATGTGGGCGCGGGCGAGAATCCCATCATCTCAGCGTCGAGGGAACTCAATGAGGAGCTGGGAATATCCACCAAGAAAGGCGACCTCGAATTTTTCAAAATCAGGAAGAGCATGACAGTCTTCCGCGACATAAGGAACAACGAGTTCAACTATGTGTATTTTTTCAGGTTTGACGGCGACATCGGGGCGTTGCGCCTGCAGGCAGAGGAGGTCCAGGCTGTGCGGCTCCTTTCACCCCGCGAATTGGAGGAAGAACTCGATGCAACCCCCGAGAAGTACGTCGCGCCGGACAATGGCTACTGGCTGGAAATATTGGGCCAGGTCAGCCGCAGGGCGAAACCTAGAACATCGTGAGGAACGCCGACAGTATTATCAGGAAGATGAAGACCCTGCCAACCTCGAACATCATCCTCTTCGTGCCCAGCCAGTTGACCAGGAACCACTTTGTCATCGTGTTGGCCACAGCCGCTACGAGCATGCCGTTGATCGCCAGTGCCGGACTCATCCCGGTGATGCTCATCTGCGCGAAGCTGATCGTCGCGGCGTCCACATCTATGAGGCCCGACACGAATGCCAGTATGTACACCTCAGTTGCCCCGAACCCCTTCACAAATGATGCTGCTATGGTCACGGCAAGGTACACCAGCGTGAACCTTATGGCCGGCTTCAGAGTGAGCGGCGAGCCTATGTCAAGCACCACATTTTCCTTTCCTCCCTTGCCCTTCCAAAACATGTAGCTGAGGGCGCACCCCACAACTCCTACAGCGACAAGCTTGAGCAGGAGCAGAGTGTCCATCGCAGGGTTTATGAAAATCACCCAGACCGACTGCCTGATGAACATTATCGACGATGCTACCATCACCGCGAACGTGGCTGCGGCTACCATCTTTGCGTTCTGCCTAGCCTTGCTCGACATGTCAACCGCGACTGCAGTCGAACTGGCTATCCCCCCGAGTATGCCTGTTATGAACAGCCCCTTGTCGGCGCCGAAAATCTTCATGAGCATGTATGATATGAAGCCCACGGACATCACGAGCACCAGTGCAAGCCATGTCCTGTAGGGATTTATCGCACCCCATGGATCGACGGCGCGGTTTGGCAGCGCAGGCAATATCAAAAATGTCAGGGCGACGAAGACCACTGCGCTCAGTATCTCCTTCGTGGTGAGGTGCTGCGAGAACCTGTGCAGCTGCTCCTTCGACGCGAGTATCAATGTAGTCACAAGACCGAGTGCTATCGTCAGGAAAAAAGGGTATATGTCAAAATATGAGAACACGCCTATCAGGAAGATTATCAGGAACGCCACCTCGGTCGTGCCGCCGACCACCCTGCTTTTCCTGTACTGCGCATAGTAGCCGAAAGCCGTGAGCAGGCCTATCAGTATGAACGCTATCATCACGGTGATATAGCTCTGCAGCACGCTCCCTATGTACACAGACAAAAGCCCGAACATCCCTCCCAGCACGAACGTCCTGACGCCGGAGAACTTCTCCATGCCCGTCTTCCTTTCCCTCTCGAGTCCTATTATGAGGCCCATCGCGAGCATCAGCACGATCCTCTGCAGGAAGTCGAACTCCGCTATCATCAAAACGCCCTCTGCGAGCGACTGTTAATTTTAAATTAGTCAGAGTGCAACTTAAAAGTATGCCAGCTTTTGTCGTAAGCATCGACGGGACCGATTTCTCGGGGAAGAGCACGATAGCCAGCCTCATAGTGGAGTACCTGAGGCCGATGCTGAGGGGCGCGGACATACAGATAAAGAGGACGGCATTGCCGAGCGACCTGATAACCGGGGCGTTCACGAAGATACTGAGGAACTCCTCCGACAACGTGTCGCAGAAGGTGTTCTCCCTTGCCTATGCGCTTGACCACCTCCACCACTATGAGAACTTCATGAAGCCGCTGCAGGACTCCGGCGGCAAGAGCGTCGTCATACAGGAGAGGTCAGTCCTGACAACACTCATCTACCAGGGCCTCATCGGGACCACCAACCTGAACTGGCTCAGGACGCTGAACATGTACAACGGAAACACGCCCAACATCACTCTGATAATGAGGGTGCCCGAGGAGGAGATTATGAAGAGGAAGTCCATACAGAACAACACGAGGGGCTTTGACAAGTTCGAGGCTGTGGAGTTTTTGAAGAAGGAGATAGGCGTGTACTACAACCTGCCAAAGGAGCTGGAGAAGGAGTTCCACGTCAGGTATGTGGACGTGGACAACGAGGAGGCCTACTCCATAGCGCAGAGGTGCGCTCACATAATCGCGACAGAAGTGGAGAAGTTCCACGGCAGCCTGAGCGCCGGAACGCTGAGAAAATTCTCGACGAAAAAATAGGTGCAGATTACAGTTCCTAATCAATCACACTGTTCCTACAAAATACCGGGATGCTACACTATCCTGATGTTGCCGTGCACGCCGACGACGTGCCTGTTGCCCTTCGTGCGCCTCTCTATGTCCTCTTTCCTGTCCTTTGTCCTTATCCTGTACAGCACAGTCGGTTCCATGTCCCTTGTGGCGTTCTTCAGCTCCATCTGGTAGGAATCGTCAAACTTGTAGCCGAGAGCCTCAAGGTACCCTCTCATGTAGTCCTTCGATACCTGCCTGTCCGCCTCGATCAGGTACGTCCTGTTCATGCTCATAAAATAATTTTACGGATTTTTTCAGGCTTAAATCCGTCTTGGATGTGACTTCGTGATTTTGGGTCAGGGGCAAGCCTTGAGAGAAAATTTTGTGCAGGGGGAGAGATTTGAACTCTCGAAGGGATTGGCCAAGCTTTGCGCTTTCTGACCCACCAGCACTCTGCCAACAGTCCTCAAGCTGGCGCCATAGACCAGACTAGGCGACCCCTGCAAACTTCATATTTAATATTGGGAGCAGTATTAAAAATTTATTCTTTTCTTCATTCCTGTTGATGATTATGTCGAAAATCCTGACATTTGTGGGATGCATCCATGTTCTGGTCGTGAAAATAATGCCCATCTTTGACATGAAACTTTTAACATCAGCGAATAGATGACGGCTTGTCGTAGTGAATGATATGGAGTTGTGTTTAGTCCCGCCATCGGCCAACATCAAACCAGAAATAAACATTTTGGATAACTCGCCATCACGTTTTACGCATTCGGGCATCTTTACGATGTAAGACTTTTTGCCGTGAGGTATCTCAAAAACGCTATTTAAGAGAGACCATACAAAAATGTTGGAAAATCTTATTCTGAAAATTTTCACCCTGAAGCCACGTTTGTCCTGAAAAGCCTTTGCTTTGACATTGATTGAGAATGTGCTTTCCATAAAGTTTTTGATGAGCCGAACTGAGTTTTTGTCAATCACGGAAATCTCTACCATTTTCCCGCCAGACTTGTTAAAATGCAAATGCCCGTCGCCAACTACTACGCCTGCGATAAATGCCATGCTGCCAGTTATTTTGCAAGACATTTTCGTATAAAAATTGGCGTGGCTGAACTTGCTTTTAAAAAATATTTCCTTGCCCGCAGTCTCTTTTACTATGAAGCTTTCGTCTTCCATCAAGTGTTCGATAAATTTTTTCATTTCCATTTTTACAATTTAAGAACTGTCGTCTCACTGTTTTAAACCTATCGGGGGTTCATTTCCGGTGAGATTGGTTTTCAAGGGGAGCTTATAAGACGTTCTGTGCAAATAATAAATTGTATGGAAGTGAAGGGAAAGTTCTTCCACGTAAGGCAGAGCAT
>CAYRSM010000008.1:23654-28593 GCA_964427125.1 uncultured archaeon
AAATAATAAATTGTATGGAAGTGAAGGGAAAGTTCTTCCACGTAAGGCAGAGCATGAAGAGGCTCAGGACCGCCTGGGAGAAGAGGATATACGAGACGTTCAGAAAGTCCGAGACAAAGGGAAAGCCGCCCAGGAAGTCCAAACCCAGCGAGCCGGTCAGAAGGGGCTAGAAGGCGCCGAACTTCTTCTTCACGAGCTTTATCTTGCTTGTCCTGCCGGTCCTCTCGCTCTCTATCAGCCCGCGCTCGACCAGGCTCTTTATCACCCTGCTCACCTTCGCCTTTGAGAGGTTCGTGTCCTGCACTATCTTCTTCTGCGATATGGTTCCTCCCGCCTTCACTATGCAGTCCATCACGCTCCTCTCGTACTCGTCCAGAACGGAGAGTATGACCTCCTTCGGCTTCCTCACACTCCTGATTATGAAAAACGAAACTAATATCACCGCCGCGATTGCTATGGAAGAGTAGACCCAGTAGTCAGGGACGTTGCTTATTATGGTGGTCGGCTCGTAAGCCAGCTGGAACTTCAGCGGCGTGACCTGCATTATCCCCGACAGGCTCCACGTGACTATAATCCTCCTGCCGTCGCTTAGTGTCTGCACCGCTGAAGGCAATATCGGGTATGTGCTGCTGTTCGTGACCAGTATCATCCCCTCGGGCAGCTTGACGGACACGAACGCGGAGTCCACGTTCCTGTTCAAGCCGAAGTCCCCGCTGAAAAACGACATGCCGTCGATTCCCTTGACAAGGTCGTTGGTGGTGAAACTCATCTCAAGGGTCCTCTTCTCCAAGCTGAGGGGCATCGTGCAGCTTATGCTTGTCGCGCTGGAGACGTCCGCTTTGCAATCGACTGGCCCAGCGTTGCTTGTGGCGTTGAAGTTTGCCACCTTTCCCATGAAAAGGAAGCCAAAGTCCTTCACTGCGTCGTTGAAAGTTATCGTCATCTTCACTGCCACGCTGCCGTCGGGGTTCACCACGTTGTCAACGCCATAGTACGAGACCTGCGCGTGCACCATCGGCACGGCGGCCAGAAAAAACGCTAGCGCCAGCACTAACCCAGCTTTCATAATAAAATAAAGGCGCCATTTAAAGCTTATTTGTTGACTACGTTGTTCTTGAGTCCGCAGCTGGGGCACCTGTCCCCCTTCATGTTTATCTTCTTGACTGCCCTGTCCACCCTCTTTATCAGCAGATCGTTGCAGTTGTAGCAGAGAGTGTCCTCCCTGCCCGCCACGCCCTCGATGAAGACGTTGCGCATGCCTCCCCTCTTGGCCTCCTCGTACAGCTTCTCAAGGTGGCCGTTCGCGGCCTTCGGTGCCTGGGCCATCGCGCCCTGCGGCCTGAACTGGACGAGGTGGAACGGCATGTAGGAGTCTATCTCGGAGGTTATGAACTCGGTTAGCCTCCTGAACGAATCGTTGCCCTCGCCTGTCTGCGGTATGACAACATTGGCGATCTCCATGTGTATCCTGTGCTTCTTCACGTGCTTCATGAACGCCAGTACAGGCTCCACGTCCTCCACGGCGCAGTGCTCCCTGTAGAACTGGCCGTCCAGCGAGGCGTAAATCTCAAGAGCTACCGCGTCTATGAACTTGTTCACCTTCTTGTTGACGTCGTTGGTGAGGTAGCCGTTGGTGACAAAGATGTTTGCGATGCCCTCCTTCTTGTTGGCCTTCATCACATCGAGCACATACTCCATCTCCACGACAGGGTCTCCTCCTCCGAACGCAGCCGAGCCGGTCCTGCTCTTTGCAATCTCGCTGCACATCTTCGCCACGCCCACTTCCTTCTCCCTGCCACCTATTTCCTTGAAGTCATGTCTGAAGCTCGAGCCGACGGTGTGGACGAAGAAAGTCTTGGCGCCCGGGTAAAAGTGGAAGAGCGGGATGTCCTCCATCCTCATCAGGCCCGTGGATGTCACCTTGCCGTAGTTCAGCGAATAAAGCTTGTTATCGACGTTCTTCCTCACGTTGCAGAAGCCTAGCTTGTCCTTGGTGATGAAGCACTTCCAGGAGCAGAGTTCGCATCTGACGCCGTTCCTCTCCTTCTTCCAGAAGAGGGCCTCGGCGAGCTTCTCTTTTGCCAACAGACCACCGCACGTACTTTACTATTTGGTCGAGCTTGGTATTATAGACAGCGGGCAGGCGGACTGATGTGCAAAGCAGAAATTCAGATGTGTTTTGCAGTGGCATCGATAGCTATATAATTGTCAGCGCCCAAAAAGTTAAAAAGCCCTTGTGGACTTGCCCCAGTGGTTTCGGACTGGGAAAGCTCAGCTAGGCAGAACAGCGCCTAAAGCAACTGCTTCGTAAGCAGTGGGTCGAGAGTTCGATTCTCTCCTGGGGCTCAAACCTTTTATCCTTTAACGCCCAGTTATCTATCCATGGCAGACCTGCATGCGCTGGAGAGGGAGCTGCTGGATAGGCCATGCGACTGGCTCAAGAACGCTGTCAGGGGAGCCGCTTTCTTCAGCGCGGTGACTGTCCCCGCGGCAGTTTCCGACAAACTGAACCAGTACGGAGTCTCCGCGAGCAACGCAAGCGTGAACTACTCGCAGGCAAGGGACGCCGCAAACCAGACCGTCAGGGACGTGGCAAGCCAAGCAACGGACAACGCCTTGGCAGCTGTCAACTCGCGGTACGACATCAACCATTCCATACACTCGCTGAACAACATCGGCGATGTTGCCGGCAGGCTTAACGCCATCGTGAACCCGGACGGCAGCATAAACAACACTTGGCTGAGCGATAGGCTGGCCCAGATTCATCCGTATATGCAAAATGAGACTGCACGCCTAACAGAGTTCGCTGTGGATCACGCCCGCGACTATATCATGCAAAAGTATGTGATTGAGATGTTGCCGTATGCCGTAGCGTTGGCTGTAATCGGGGTAGCCTCGCTTTTCGTAACTGTCTACGCCGCCAGCTACTATGGCACGCGCCGCGCTCTGAGAGAGTTTGATAAAAAGCGATGATATTCGGAGCCATATTTAAGGGCAACCCTCAATCTAAAAAGTATGATAAGGTTCATAACGGACACCCCGGCATGCTACGTATCGGACATAGGGGCTCTGGTAATAACCGACGTGCACATAGGAATAGAGCACGAGCTGTGGAAGTCGGGCATAACAATACCGTCCCAGGCGGACAAGTTCCTGAGCGTCATAAGAAAACTGGTCGCAGAGACCGGGGCGAGGCGCCTGATAATCCTAGGCGATGTGAAGTACAAGGTACCAGGCATGAGCATAAAGGAGCTGAGGGACATACCCAGGTTTCTGGAGGAGCTCAAGGGCTTCATGAAGGTGGACATCTGCAGGGGCAACCACGACGACTATCTCGAGACAATACTGCCACGGGGGGTGAGGCTGCACGGAAGCGGGGGGTTCAAGGTGAAAAAGTACGGCTTCTTCCACGGACATGCGTGGCCGAACAAGAGCCTGATGTCGTGCGACCACCTCTTCATGGGCCACATACAGCCGGCGATAGAGTTCAGGGACAGCCTGGGCTACAGGTTTGCGGAGCAGGTCTGGGTGAGGGCAGTGCTTGACAGTGAAGCAATCATGAGACGGTACAAGACCAAAACTACAGGAAGACTCAACTTGGTTGTGGTGCCGTCCTTCAACAGGCTGTCGGGGGCATTCGTAATAAATTCCGGAACCAGCGAACTGGGAGGTCCTCTTGCAGATTCCGGGGCAATCGATGCCAAAAAAATGAAGCTGTACCTGCTAGACGGGACGCTGGTGGGCACGCCCGCCAAGATGATATCAAAAGTATAAATCGCCCTGGGTGTCGTGAAGAAAAAGAAAAAATCAAAGCAAAGAATCTACGTTAGCATGCCTTCGATGCCCTGAGAACTGTTCGCTAGTGCGTTGTTCAGCTCGTTCTGGACCGCGTCCTGCGCGGCCTGCTGTGCCGATGTTGTTGCCGCCGGCCCTGTAGTTATAGGTCCGGCACTGAGCATTGTGAATGCGGCAACCAGAATCACAGCTATTACGACCACGGCTGCGACTATCAGTTTGTTCATTCAGTTCAACTCCCGTTTATCGTCGTGCCCGTCTCGTTCTCAGTCTCGTTCGTCTCAGTTGCGACTGCCGTTGCGTTGGTGACGTTGCGCTCGGGCTCCACGCCCGACACGCCCGTGGTGCAGACATTCGTGTACTTTGAGCAGAATGACACGCACTTGTCGTTCGTCGGGTTCTTCGAGCAGAACAGCTTGAGCTCCTGCACACACCTGGAGTCGTCGGTGTGCGCCGTACAGTACGCCCTGAACACTGTGACGCACCTTGCGTCGGTCGGGTTGTTCTGGCAGTACTGCACTATCTTGTCCCTGCAACTAGTGCTGTTCAGGTTGGCGCAGGTGTTGCCTATGCCCTTTACGGCCTTTGCAACCACCCCGCACTTGACAGGATTGTCCTTGCAGTAATCCTTTATGTCGTCAGCAGCCTCGGACGCCTTTATCGGTCTCTGTGCAGCCACCACGTACAGGTTGTACGAGGCTCCGTTCACTGTCATGGTGCCGTACCATACGTCGCGCCCCGGCTTTACGACACGGTTAGCGCTGAACGAACCCACCTTAGTGTTGTTCAGGTAGATGTCGCCGCCAGACGTGCCGTTGCCTATCACGGTGTTATTTATCGCGTACCTGTCAGCATCCAGAAACAGAACGCCCACGTTGAACTCGCTTTCGGTTCCAGCTATGTTCGTAAGCACTCTGGCAATGCCTATCCTGACGACCTTGAAATCGGCCGGATTCGTAGTGGACACGGCCAGTCCTTCGCCCAGCACGCCCAATGTCTGTATCTTCGCCTGGGCGGAGACCTGTGCTTGCGCAATCGCAGTGGAGATTACTAGCATCGCTATTATCGGTAATGCGATGATGTAGCTTTTCATTGTTCTCCTGAAAACAGATTGCCCGCCCTACTAATAAGCTTTGGTTCAGGA